>CAYPXS010000030.1:0-13353 GCA_964414725.1 uncultured Dehalococcoidia bacterium | reverse complement strand
TCGAAACCCACGGAGTCTCCAATATGCTAAGAATATATGTACAGCTTTTCGAGGACGGCGAACTCAATAAAACCCCAAACTTAAAGGTAATTAAAGAAACCCCTGGAACAGCAACAATAGACGCCGACAGGGCACTCGGTATCATGGCCGGCGTACCAGCTATGGAAACAGCTATCTCAAAGGCCCGAAACGTCGGGGTAGGAATTGTAACGATGTTCAATAGCGGGCACATGGGCGCAGTCGGTCATTTTTCAATGATGGCTGCTCAACAAGACATGGTGGGGATGTGTTCAGTGGCAGCCGGAACAGGAATTTTACCCACTTTTGGGGCTGAGCCACGACTAGGCACAAATCCGATTTCTATAGCGTCTCCCTCTAATCTTGAAGCTCCCATATTGTTTGACGCTGCAACTTCTGCTGTTGCCGGTAACAAATTAAGACTGGCAGCAAGAGTAGATGCAACACTTTTACCGGGATGGGTCGCGAGTAGCGATGGGTCCCCGATTATGGAAGAAACCAAAATAGTTAATAGAGACGATTACTATCAACTTCCTTTAGGTGGTTCGAGAGAACAAGGTTCCCACAAAGGTTACGGTTTCGGACTTATGGTTGAAATACTTGGTTCACTACTATCTGGAGACGACCCAGGAATGTTGAGGGACACACCATCCTGGACACCTTCTAGAACATACTTTGCTGCCTATAATGTTGACGCCTTCACAGATATAAATGTTTACAAGAAAAATATGGATGATATGCTGTCGACCCTTAAAAATACCCCACCTGCTCCAGGACATGAAAGGGTTTTATATCCGGGTCTTTCTGAAAGCGAAGAGATGGCCAAAAGAAAACAAACCGGAATACCTCTACATAAGGAAGTAATTGAATGGTTTTCTTCAACCACAGAAAGATTGGGGTTAGAAAAAATGGAATTATTATAAATATCTATCGGTTAGGTTTTAGGGGTACCGTTCATTAATATGAACAAAAAAACTACAAGTGAAAATGAAAACAAATCACTACTGATTCTTATTGATGGGCACGCCTTAATTCACCGAGCTTTCCATGCCATACAACAACCTTTAACGGTCAGCACAAGTGGAGAGGACGTAAGAGGAGTATATGGGTTCATTAATGCTTTTATCCGAGCTTTATCGGAACTGAAACCCACTCATGTAGCTATAACTTTCGACCTGTCGGCTCCCACATTTCGACATAAAATGTTTGATGAATATAAAGCCCATCGCGCCCCTACTCCTCCTGAACTTCGTACTCAATTCGACCGAGTCCGACAAGCCATGTCAGCATTTGAAGTTCCTATCTACGAAATGGAAGGATATGAAGCCGACGACCTGCTAGGAACTTTATCTAAACAAGCAGAGGATATGAATCTAGATACAGTCATACTGACAGGAGATTCAGATACTCTTCAATTAGTATCTGAACATACAAAAGTTTTTATGACTTCCAGTTTTCAGAGATCTTCCATGTATGACATTGAAGCTGTGAAAGAAAGATACGGAGGACTGGGACCCGAATTTGTATCGCAGATAAAAGCCCTTCAAGGTGACTCGTCTGACAATATACCTGGCATCCCCGGCATAGGAATAAAAACCGCCATAAAACTCCTTTCCGATTTCGGTTCTATACAGGGTATATACGAGAATTTGAAAGATGTCACTCCTCCTAGAGCCAAGAAAAATTTATCCGAAAATATTGATGTAGCTGAAAAAAGTCAGGTCCTAACCAAAATTGTTAGAGATGCGCCAGTAACTCTGAACCTTTCAACCAGTGAATTCGGTGCATTTGACAGGAATAAAGTGGTCGACTTATTTAGGGAGTTGGAGTTTCATTCAATAATACCCAAAATTCCTATAGATAACGCCAACCTTAACAACGATACAGAGAATCAGACCCAACTCTCATTTTTGGATGAGAAAATAGCCACAGAATACGTTGTAGTGGACAATGAAAAATCTCTAACTGATCTGGTAACAAAAATAGAAATACCGAAAGGGTTTTCATTCGATACGGAAACCACCTCGACAAATCCAATGAATTGTGAACTGGTCGGCATATCCATATCCATCGAGCCTCACAAAGGCTGGTACATACCTGTTGGTCACAAAGAAGGAGCGCAGATCGATAAAAACATCGTCGTTGCTGCCTTGAAACCTATTTTTGAAAACCGATCCGTACCTAAAAGGGCTCACAATGCTAATTTCGACATGATGGTGTTAATGAATAATGACATCAAAGTGGAAGGGCTCTCTTTTGACACTATGGTTGCTGCACACCTATCTGGAAGAAGAAATTGGGGATTGAAAGAACTTGCACTCGAGTGTTTCGGGGAAGAAATGACCCCCATTAAAAATTTGATCGGCACAGGAAAATCCCAAATAACTATGGCAGAAGTCCCTATAGAAGAGGCTTCCGAATATGCAACGGCCGACGCAGATTTTACCGAACGTCTTCATGAAATGATGCGATTCGAACTCGAACAAAAAGATATTTCTAAATTGTTTGAAGAAGTTGAAGTACCTTTAATTCCCATTTTAGTAGCCATGCAGAGAAATGGCCTCAAACTAAACGAAAAATTGTTGGGAAATATGTCCATCACCATTGGGCAGCAACTAGACGAAATTAAATCTGAAATGTTTGAACTCATAGGTCATGAATTCAATCTTAATTCTCCCAAACAATTGAACGAATTGCTATTTTCAGAACTTAAATTACCACCAACAAGAAAAACCAAGAGTGGGTATTCGACTGATGCTCAAGCACTGGAAGATCTCAAAATAATCCTCGACAGAGGTGATTCTGAAGATTCTGATCCCAGATCATATGAAGTGTTAAACAGAATTTTAGAGCATCGTGAATTGGCCAAAATTAAATCGACTTACATAGATGCCCTTCCCACCATGATTAACAAGTCAACTGGACGTGTTCACACTTCATACAGACAGACTGGAACAACAACTGGACGTTTATCAAGTAACGATCCTAATGTCCAAAATATTCCTGTCAGAACTGAACTTGGTAGAAAAGTTCGCGAAGCTTTTGTGGCGGAAAACCCTGAAGAAAATTTACTGCTTGCAGCCGACTATTCACAAATAGAGCTTCGAGTGCTAGCTCATCTCTCAAAAGATCTAGGTTTGGTAGAAGCATTTCACCGAGGAGAAGATATTCACAGCGCAACAAGTTCTATGGTGTATGGAATTCCAATAGAATCAGTTACACCTGATATGAGAAGAATTGCTAAAGTCCTAAATTTTGGAGTTATCTATGGTTTAAGCCCGCATGGAATAGCACGGCAGACTGACCTCACACAAAAGGAAGGAAAAGAATTCATAGACATATATTTCAGCAAATATCCAGGGATATTAAATTACCTGGATAGCGTTAAATCTCAGTGCCATTCCAGCGGATATATAGAAACATTATTCGGGAGGAGAAGATATTTACCTGAAATAAATTCCAAAAATTTCCACCTTAGAACTCAAGCCGAAAGAGCTGCCATAAATATGCCTATACAGGGAACGGCCGCAGATATCATAAAAATAGCCATGATCAATATAGATGAGCAACTAACAAAGCTGGGAATGAAATCCAAGATGATACTACAGGTGCACGACGAACTGATATTTGAAGTTCCTAAAAAAGAACTTCACGAAATGGAATCTCTCGTCGGAGAACTGATGCCTTCTGCAGTAACTCTTGAAGTACCAATAGAAATCGAAATGAAAAAGGGTTTAGACTGGGGAAATTTAAGTTAAATCACCATTAATTGATACCAATTTACTGGGTATTGACCTTATATCTACCTCCCATAACCACTACAAATATCCCGAGTATCGAAACCACTACACCTCCCCAAAAGACAAACTTGATGCCTCTGACAAATGAATCTAATACAGATGTCGCGGTGTCACTAGTCAAATCAGACAGGGTAGGCTCATACCCCATATACGCCATGACTGATGTGGCTATAGCGGTACCAATGGAGATACCTATTGCACTGCCACTATTTCTGGTTGTATGCATAAATCCAGAAATTACGCCATGAAAACTAGGCGAAACTGATCCAAGGATCTGTTTATTATTGGGCCCAAAAAATATTCCGTTGGCCATACTCGTAGACAACATTCCTACAATCGCTAATTTCCAGGTAGCCTCCACCGTCAAATTTGTTAAAACTAAAAGACCGAGAGCCGCCATAACAAAACCGCCTATTGAAAAAATAAATGGCCCGGACTTATCAGATAAATACCCACAAAAAGCTCCTGAAACTGCCATAGATATTGCCCCTGCACCCATGATAAATCCTATTTGCTGAGGAGAATATCCGGCTACGATTTGCAGAAAGAATGGCATAAAGAAAAACGAACAAGAAGTCGCTGCAAAAAAAAGAAAATGTGCCGATACACCGGAAGAAAATAACTTGTTTCGAAAGAGCCTCAAATCAATCATTGGTTCTTCGACCACGATTTCCCTGTAAATGAACCCGGCGAATCCAGCCAGGGATAAACATAAAATACCGATTGTTATCGGGTTTGAAAATCCAATCCTAGAACCCCAAGTGGTTGTTTGGAGTAAGCTCGCTATTCCAATTGTAAAAAGTGCCGCGCCAATCCAATCAAATCTAAATTCCTTGAATTTAATCGATGAGACATGATTTGATCTAACTAACAAAGATACCGCAACGACCGAGATGATACCCAGTCCCCCCAAGAAGAAATATAAAAATCTCCAACTGTAGCTATTAAGAATGAATCCTGCTATTAAAGGTCCGACTCCACTACCGATACCCACAACAGAAATATAAAGTCCTAAGGCCTTTCCTCCTTGTGAAGAAGCAAAAATAGACAAAACCAGGGCCATAGAGGTGCCTTGTGTCATACCGCTTCCTACACCTCTCACCAAACTAAGAACTATCAGAAGCCCCATTGAATTACTGAATCCAGCAAAAATGGTAGTCACCGCCACTAAAGTTAGTCCCCAAACATAAATTTTCTTATGTCCCAACAAATCGGAAATCCTGCTCATTGGCAGGAGTGAGGCGCTAATCGACAAAACATAGCCAATTAATACCCATTGAGCTGTAGAAAGGTCTGAATCAAAAAAACGTGAAATGGAAGGAAGAGCCAACATAATTCCACCCTGGTCTACCACCATACAAAACACACCCAAAGAAATTGCCAGAAACGGTATTAGAGGTCTATTCATTCGAACTGTATTTTAACCAAGGGGGTTGTCACAAGAGTATATTCTATCTCAAAGCCATCATTACAGATATTTACGATTATTTTGGTTTACCAGATTATTGTCATGACATAGGTAAAAATATTAGAATTGAAGGTCAAACATGCGGGAGTAACTCAGTGGCTAGAGTATCTGCCTTCCAAGCAGAAGGTCGCCGGTTCGAATCCGGTCTCCCGCTCCAAACCTGCAAAAGACATCTTAATTCAGTCAATATTTATTTCAGGTTCAATATGAGCGCCACCAAGCAACCAGAATTCACAGTAGAACTATGGTGTAGGAAAAGTCAAAAAGCTCGTTCAATCAGCATAAGAGCACTCCCCCCGTATGGCGTTGAGATCGTGGTACCAAGAGGAATTAATAAGGATTTTGTAAAAAAAATCATCAGCCAGAACCAAAAATATATAAATCAAAAATTATCTGAAATTAGAAATCACAATTTTGACATCAAACCAACGAAAATCATTCTCCATTCGACCAATGAACAGATCAACATTGAGTATCTTACATCTTCGGCAATAGGCACCACACTAGAAGTCGTAAATGGAACATTGACACTCAAGGAACCAATGGAAAGACAATCCCTAATCGACAATTCAAAACTTCTACAGGAATGGCTGCAGGAGAAAGCTACCTATATTCTGAAAAATGTTTTAGAAACCACCTCTCAAAAATTAAACATCCCCTATAACAAAGGTAATGTAGGGCCGCGGAAAAGTATCTGGGGTAGCTGTTCACACAAGCAAAATATAAATTTGAACAGGAATTTAGTCTTCCTCCAACCTGACCTAATTGAGTACGTAATAACTCACGAACTATGCCATGTTCTTGAGATGAATCATTCACGGAGATTCTGGTCTTTATTAAATGAATTATTTCCTAAATACCAGAACCTAAAAACCCAATTAAAATCTAACGCCAATAGTTCAATACCTTCATGGGCATTGGTTTGAAACCTCACTTATTTAAACAACCCAAGTAATGACCTTCAGCAAAAAAAGAAAGTTTTTCTCTATAGTCATAGGGTTATTAATTCTCATATCCGCGAAAACAGATGAATATCATTTCACGCAAAATGATTATGCTGCAGGGTCCCACTCATTCTCTATAGTTCGATGGGAATTAAGACATATCCCTTTAAAGTGGACGCATCTTCTATGGGAAATGTACCCCGGTAACAAACCTAACCCCATCGAAAGGAACGCCATTGTACATGACTACCTATCTACAACATTAAAGCTGCAAAAGGAACAAGATAATTTAAAGAAATCATTTACTATTAATCCGTCAGTAGGGGCAACTTCAGAAGCCCATATCACTCTCAAAGAAACGGAACTATCCCAGTTAGCTAGAAAAAGAGAAGTATTAAGAGGTAGAGCAGAAGAAGCTATTGAATCTGCTATCAGTACTGCTGCACATAACAACGGATTAGGCCTCCCTTTGGGAATCCTCGTCCCTCCCACAGATTTCAGACTTGGAGAAACACCTCACATTCTAATCACCTCTAGAAGAGACAAAATTGAAATGACTGGCAGTAAATTGATAAATCCTAACTTGGAATGGTCAGAGCGCGCCGAAATTGAGGCCAGAGCAGAACTATATGAAAACACCTCGGCCCTTGTTGACGATCTCGCTGGTTTGGGAACATATCCAGCCATCGTGTCAGACAGGGATAACCTCAGACAATTGATGCGAACCGCTGCCCACGAGTGGTTACACAACTACTGGATATTGAAGCCTTTGGGAAGAAATATGTGGAATTCCCAAAACATGCAAATCCTTAATGAAACTGCAGCCGATTTAGTAGGGAATGAATTGGGTGATGAAGCTTTCATAATACTTGGAAACACCGTCGAAGATTCCCAAAAATACGACACTTTTTATTCAACCAATCCTCATTTATTCAGAATATTACGTGAAACCAGAATTAATGTTGATAAAATGCTTGAAAATGGAGGAATCCAAGAAGCGGAAAGGTATATGGACAAACAACTTTGGCAACTGAAACTTGGGGGCTACAACATCAGAAAACTGAACCAAGCCTACTTTGCATTTCGCGGAAACTATGCTGAAGGTCCCGCATCGATAAGCCCAATAGGAGAAAATCTAAGAGAATTAAGAGATTATTATCCAAATTTGGGTGATTTTATTGAATCAATTTCTCGGATCGGAGATTTTGGGCAGTTTGAATATCTATTGAACCTAAAAAGAAAGGAAGCTTTCGTAAAAGGTTAGCCGATACGCATTTTCCTTAAACTGTTCCAGAATCAAACTCAAACACTCCTTTACTTAGATTAAGCCTCAACACATCGGAGGCACCTCCAGCTATTCGCATTGATCTCATTTTTCTATATATCTCTTCTAAAGGATGGCCCACTATCAAGGCCTGACCACCAACCAACTGAACTGCGGTATCTACGACAGAGGAGGCTGCCTCAGTACAAAATATTTTAGCTGTAGTAACTTCGTTTATGGCCTCATCCCCCGAATTTAGCAACCTGCCTACCCTATACAACACAGACCTCGCAGCAAAACTATTGATTCGCATATCTGAATACCTTAGCCTGACCCCTTCGAAATCAGAAAGTGTTCCTCCTGACCTATGAGGTTTCTTCAGATGAGAAGTCACCAAATCTAAAGCATACAAAGCCAATCCGACTGAAGTTGCCGCTTGTTCTATTCTTTCTTGCATTATATTCCCTAAGGCTCTGGGAATACCTTGACCGATTTCTCCAACTACATTTTTACCATCTACTTTGACCGACTTAAATTCCACCTCTACATGAGAACTACCATCCAAACTATAAAATGGTTGACCCATTTTTATTCCCTGTGCATCAGAATCAATAACAACTACTGCCGGTCCATACTTATCTGTAATTTTTTTTGGATCAACCGTCAAAACAACAGAGATGAAATCGGACAGATGCCCACCAGAGACATAGGATTTTCGGCCTGAAACTACTAAATTTTTACCATCCCATTCTGCCACCGTAGGAGAATCTGCATTTGATTCAGTGAATGCAAAAGATGCTTTTTTCTCACCCTCCAGGAGAGGAATCAAATAATTAGTTTTTAAGGATCCTTCTACTTTGGATAATAATCCTGGTTCCGGTCCGATAACGGCACCAGCCGATAAGACACCCAATTTAGCAATCGTTTCACGGGCGATGAGCATATGCATCGGGGAGGAAGCTTGGCCACCTAAATCCGCAGGCTGGGACATTCGATAGTAACCTTCGCGAAGACTTGATTTCCTTAACTCTTCCTCAGGAAGTTCCCGATTATCCATCAGGAATCCTGAAAATTCTTCTCGAAATTTAAGCAGAGAAGGTGTGAGGTTATCAGGCATACATCACTCCGAAATTTTTATTAGCGTCTTTCCGAAATTTTCCCCATTCAACATACCAATAAACGCCCTAGGCGCATTTTTTAATCCTACGACAACATCTTCTTTGTACTTAAGTTTGCCTTCTTTGATCCAAGAAGCCATTCTTGTAATCCCTTCCTCGTATCTACTTTCGTAGGCAAAAACTAAAAATCCTTCCATCTTGGCCTGTGACCTCGTCAAAAGTCCCAAGCTTCTGGGAGCCATATCGGGAGTTTTAAGATTATATTGCGATATTTGGCCACATATCGCTATTCTTGCTCCTGTGTTTATTCGATCCATTACGGCATCAGTAACAAGGCCTCCAACATTATCGAAATAAACATCAATTCCTTCAGGACAAAGTTCATCTAATGATTGAGCGACATCAGTGGTTTTGTAATTAATAGCGTAATCAAAACCTAATTCGTCGACAATAAATTTAACCTTAGCTTCTGATCCAGCCGTTCCAACAACCTTACATCCCATTATTTTGGCTATCTGCCCAACAATTTGGCCAACGGCACCAGAAGCTGCAGAGACTACCACTGTGTCTCCAGGCTTTGGATCGCAAACATCTAAAAACCCAAAGTATGCTGTCAAACCCGGCATACCTAAAACACCAACTGCGGTCTGCACTGGAGCTAGGGATTCATCCACTTTCCGAACTCCAATTCCATTTGATATCGCGTAACTCTGCCAGCCAAACCTACCCTCGACTATATCTCCTGGACTGAACAGAGGAGATCTGGACTCAACAACTCTGGCCACTGCCCCACCCACCATAGATTCTCCAACATTCACAGAAGGCGCATAAGATTTGGCTTCATTCATCCTCCCTCTCATGTAGGGATCGAGGGACAGCCACAATGATTCCATTAAAATCTCCCCCTGCTGAGGCTGTGGTATTGGAGATTCAACCACATCGAAATCATCCTCCGTAGGAAACCCGTTAGGCCTAGATTTTAAAAGAACACGTACATTGATTTCTGTAGACAAATTACTACCTCCTATAAGAACCTCGGTTTAGCATATGGGAGCAGTGGTTAATCGGTCAATTAAAGTGAAATGTAAAGCAAAAGCCTTGTATAATTTCAATCTAATAAGTTACCGATTCAGAATCAAGTCAAACTTCTAGGTACATTAATATTGAAGTCTCTCGGCACACAAATTCTCTTAGATTTGGAAAATTGCAACTCCGATCTTCTCGATGATATCGACTTTATAAAAGATATCTTAAAAAAAGCAGCTACTTTAGCGGGTGCCACGATCATAGGAGAAACTTTTCACAAATTTCAACCAATTGGAGTCACAGGTGTAGTTTCCATAGCGGAATCTCATATTTGCATCCACACCTGGCCTGAATATTCCTATGCTTCAGTAGATATATTCTCATGTGGTGACGATTTCAACCTAGAGACGGCATCCCGAATCATAGAAGAAGGATTGGAATCCTCAGATTCTTTTTCAAGGGTGCTAGAACGCGGCCTAAACCAAAATCAGTCAAATGGTGGTGAAGATAAATGAAAATTTCATCACCTGAATGGCACATAGAGCCAATCAGTACTGGCCTAATACAAGCGGAAAGAATCACAAATATAGTGTGTGAAGTACAAACGCCATTTCAGCACGTGATGATAATAGATGGGGAATGTTTTGGCAGATCTCTTATATTGGATGGCAAAACACAATCTACTGAACTTGATGAATTTGTATACCACGAAGGCTTAGTACATCCTTCAATGCTGTCCCATAAAAATCCAAAGAATGTCCTAATTGTGGGGGGAGGTGAAGGTGCAACAGCGAGGGAAGTTTTAAAGTACCGAGATGTTGAGGAAGTTACGATGGTAGATATAGACCAGAAGTTGGTTGAACTGTGTCAAGAATTTCTACCCAATCACCACCTAAATGCATTTACCGATCCGCGACTTAAATTAGAATACGCGGATGCCCTAGAATTTGTCGATTCATTGAAAAAACAATACGACGTGATAATCATGGATGTTCCAGACCCGTTGGAATATGGCCCAGCCTATAGGTTATTCACCCTCGAATTTTTCAATTTACTCAAAAACAAAATGAGCCACGATGGAATTTTGGTGATACAGGCGGGAGCGACTGGTCCTTCCTTTTCAGAACAGTGCTTTACTGCAGTTGCACATACACTTTCACAAGCTTTCGGCATTTGTCGTGGTTACGAAATTTTTGTCCCATCATTTGGTTCTACTTGGGGATTTGTGACGGCCAGCGAAACAATAGACCCTTCTATTAAAACAGTGAAGATTGTAGACAGGGATTTAAAAACACGTAGTGTCGATGGTCTAAAAATGTACGACGGAATATCTCACCAAAGCATGTTCCAATTACCTAAATACACCAGAGAGAATCTATCTGTAGAGACTCGTATAATCACTAATTCAAATCCCATATTTACCTACCAGCAGTAACAGAACACCACCAGAACTTATGTGCTATAGTTTTCGAACAAATAATGACTACTAATTTTCTAGAACAATTGAATCCTGCCCAACGCGAATCAGTGGAGTCCATAGAGGGACCTGTCCTTATAGTTGCAGGCCCAGGAAGCGGGAAAACAAGGGTAATAACTAATCGAATTGCACACCTTGTCCTCGACCAAAAAGTGAGTCCATACAACATTGGAGCTGTGACATTTACGAATAAGGCTTCACGAGAAATGAAAGATCGACTTGTCCCGCTGTTGGGAAACGATGCGAAAACATTAACAGTAGGCACATTTCATTCGTTCTGCTCAATGATTCTTCGGAGGAGTGGGGACTACCTCGGCCTTTCCAATAACTTTGTAATTTATGATGATGATGATCAGATATCAGCGATAAAACAGAGCATGAAAGACGTGGATGTAGATCCTAAACAATTTAATCCAAGATCTGTATTATCCACCATTTCAAACTCCAAAAGCCAATTGGTGAACTCTGAGGGTTTTAATACCCAAAAATCTAACTATTACGAAGAGGTAGTCAGCAAAATTTTCGAAAGGTACGAAGACATTTTGAATCAAGGTTCAGCACTGGATTTCGATGATCTTCTACTAAAAACTCACCTGCTACTAACAGAATTCCGAGATGCGGCAAAGATATACCAAAACAGATTTCATTATTTCATGGTGGATGAATTTCAAGATACAAATATAGCTCAATACTCGATAGCAAAAATAATAACCGAAACATCAAGAAACTTATGTGTGGTGGGGGATCCTGACCAGTCGATCTATTCGTGGCGCAACGCCGACATCCGCAATATATTAAGTTTCCAAAGTGATTTCCCTGAAGCCAAAATCCTGCCTTTGGAGCAAAACTATCGTTCTTCTCAAAATATACTGGACGCGGCAAAAAATATAATTTCTAAAAATCAACAGCGTGTCGATAAAAACCTATGGACCACTAATGACAAGGGTAGCTTAATTTCCATCGATGAGGCATATGACGAAGAAGAAGAAGCAAGAAAAGTAGTAAAAGAAATACAAGGACTTGTCGATAATGATGACCATTCATTATCAGATTTCGCCGTTATGTACCGAGTAAATGCCCAATCAAGGTCATTTGAGATGGCCTGTCAGAGATTCGGTGTGCCGTATCAAATAGTCGGGGGAATCAAGTTTTATCACAGGCGCGAAATCAAAGATATAACTTCCTATTTAAGATTAATACTCAACTCCGAAGATGATATAAGTCTTTCCAGAATAGTGAATGTGCCGCCTCGTGGAATTGGACAAAGAACATTATCAGAGGTCAACAGAATAGCAAGACAAAGTAATAGATCCTTATATGAATCTATCGTTTCAATAACATCCTCAGATAACACATCTCACCAGCTAGGCAATCGTGCTATAAATTCATTGAAGCAATTCATATCATGCATAGATCAACTCAAAAAATCTGCTACCGATTCAGATATTATGCAGTTGATAGATCTCGTCGTTTCCGAAACAGGATACAGAAAATATATTGAAGCTGACGAGAATGCGGAAGAACGATTAGAAAACATTCAAGAATATAGAAATTCTTCGAGAGAATATTCATCTGTTCCTGCATTAGAAGGCCTAGTGGTTTTTCTTGAAGGTATTAGTTTAATTTCTGATATTGACACCTTTGAAGAAGACATAGATTCCATTACATTAATCACCCTGCATCAATCTAAAGGTTTGGAATTTCCAATCGTCTTTATTACCGGCATGGAAGAAGGCCTTCTACCACATATAAGATCCCTAGATTCAGGCAGTCCTGAGGAACTAGAAGAAGAACGCAGGCTATGCTATGTAGGACTAACTCGCGCAGAGAAAAAATTATACCTGACAAGAGCATTTAGAAGAGGCTTTCGAGGAACATACGAACCTACAGTTCCTTCAAGATTTTTATCTGACATACCACCTGCCTTAATTATTAGTAAAGCTTCTCCTGCTGAACCTGAAACGTTAGCAACCAAGTCTGAAAACAAAATACTGAGATTCCCCAAAAATACTCAAAGGAAGAACCACTCAAAACCGGTTGCAAGCACATCCAATAAAAACAGAACAACTCATAGAGCAACTCCCACGAAACGGACAGTTACTAAAATAAACATATCAGCCCCCGGCAAATCCATTAATTTTCAAATTGGTGACAAGGTTAAACATAGTAAATTCGGAGATGGCATAGTAATGTCGAGTGATCCGGCAGGAGATGATTTACAAATCACTGTCGCCTTCA
>CAYPXS010000029.1:0-13412 GCA_964414725.1 uncultured Dehalococcoidia bacterium | reverse complement strand
ATCCTCATGCTATTCTTCATGGTCTGTCGGGGAGTGGCGCAGCTTGGTAGCGCACGTGCATGGGGTGCACGGGGTCGCAGGTTCGAATCCTGTCTCCCCGACCAATGAACATAAAATATAGTTTCAATTAATATTTCGATAATAAAGGGTCCATTCAGAAAAATTTAAATCTACTAGAATAGTTTCTGGGGGGATTAAAATTTATGACAGAGCTTATAGAATATACTTCCACGATGGCATTTGAATATGAAATTTCGGAATTTCGTGATTTAAATTACGAGAGATATCATCCTTTTAGATGTCTGTGAGTGGATAAATCTGGCCAATGTTTCGACCCTTTCTATAAGGGACTTAGATCTGAGAATTTGTTCCAAGCCTCGTTAGCCGTGATGGTAAATATCCAGTCATTAATAATGACTTTCAATAAATTTGATTAACTCTATTAATGCATGATTCGCGGCTCTTTGCCTCATTCTGATGTTTCTCATTCTGTATCTGCCTGATAATTGTGTTGTAGTGTTTCGGTCCTCTATCGTTATCTTGACATCTCCAAAGGAGTTTCCGACATCATTTTCTTTTACCAGTAGGGGAGATATTTTCAGGTGTATATCAGCTCTGCAGGCTTCAACGCAGGACTTTTCGAATCGAATATAATCTGCAGCGGGTAAACTGATAGGGCCTCTGATAGTTCCATTTAGGAATACTTTCTCAAATAATTTACATTCCGATAGAAGGCTACACACTGCGCCACCGGTATATGATTCTGTAACGCATATATTCAATTTTTTTGTATGAAGAAGATTTGTAGCTACTTCAGAAGGAGTGTCATCGTCTGTACCCCAAATAAAACTGTCGCCAACCTTTTTTATTATTTGGGCTTCTATTTTATTGATCAATGAATCGGCTTCTGAATAAGTGGGTGATTTCGCTATTGCTCTAAGATGTATCCCATCTTGTTTGGAGTATATTCCTAAATATGGGTTTTCTTGTCCGAAAAGGTCCGATAATAGTTCGTCCAATTCACCTTCTGATCGGCCGAAAGTTTTAAGGTTCCTCGTTGATATTGCAATACCGTCAGATAAAGAAGCTAATTTGGGGAAAACATAGTTTTCCCACATTGCGTTCAACTCTATTGGTGGACCTGGCATGGCTATTACTATCTTTGAGTTTTTCGACACGAACCAGCCTGGGGCTGTACCGTTTGGATTAGGCAGAGACACTGCCGAAGGTATCAAAGTGGCTTGTTTGATATTTGTTTTTGGCATTTCCGTACCGCGTCGAGTAAAGTTTTCTTCTAGGTTTTTTAATAAGTCTGCATCGACTTCCATCTCCTCGTTAAAATACTGGGCAATGGATTCTCTTGTAAGGTCGTCTGAGGTTGGCCCAAGCCCACCAGTAGTAACTACTACATCTGACCTTTGAAGGGCGCTATTTAGGCCATTAACAAGGTCTCCAAGGTCATCTCCAATTTTGACTGCTATCTTCAGAGAGATTCCTAATTTAGGGAATTCAGAAGCCAGGAAAGCAGAATTTGAATCCACCAACTCTCCCATCAGGAGTTCTGTTCCCACCGCGATAATTTCAGCATCCATAGTAAAATGGCCTTTCTCTAATAAATTAAAATGACTTAGTCACATAGACTTATTGAGCATATGGGATGTCGTCGTATATCCCAAGTAAAGTTTCCACCCACATTTTAGGAAAGAGAAGTACTGGTTGGGTTATGCCTTCCTCTGCTGATTTTCCATAATAACCTTTGCCTTCAGGTTCAAGGTCACCAATGAGTAACAAGGACCCATCGGTATACTTCGTGCCTTGTTCTGTCGTATTTTCGAAGCGAATTTCCACTGCTGCAGAATTGTCTCCGATACCCCATTGAGAATAATCACGATCTCGGACTTTGTGCACCGCAACATCAACACCATCTGGACCTTTAATTATCGGTAATAGCTGTTGCCATTTTTGTTCGTCTACTAAATGAGATTCTTTTCCTACGAGGTAATCAATTACCCTCCATGTGCCGTCTTTTTCCCTTTTGAAGCTGAGTTGTGCTTTGTCGGTCTTAACATCCTCGGATTCAGGAAAAATATTTATTTCACTTATCTGATCTATCGGCCTTTCAATGTACCATTTGGGGTATGGAGGTTCTACAGCAAGTCTAGCTAGAACATCTCCCCAGGAGTCGGCTATTAGAAATAGTTGGGGGAATCCGATTATTTGCCCGTAATGATGCCAACCATTAGTAGTTTTGTCTCCGAGTCTGAATTCGAGAGTCCTGTTAAGTGTAAGTCCGATGCTAACGACTGTATGAGGATTATCGAGCCCATATTGAGCTGGATCTTCTATCAAAGTGGTTGTTTCGGTCAGGTCTCGTTTAGTTTGGGGACCTCCCAATATAAAATCGATTCCTCCCCACCTCTTGTGGTCGGGGGGTATCAAAACATCCCAGTCAAATGCCCATGTGTCTGAGGGAGTTTTAACGAAAGATTCACTTTTATCTTTGTGGGTGATCTGAATAGAGGTCATGTCATCCACAGAAACCTGATAAAACCATGGTTTGGGTGGTTTTTTTTCATCTTCCTGTGTAAATGGATTGAATAAGTAAACGGCAACGGCTATGGCTGCCAATATAATTAGGGCTGAAGTAAATTTAAGATTCAAATTAGAACTCTCTTATCTTCTTCGCCACCATACGACGAAAGACATGAAAAGCATAAAGGTTGGAGGCAAAGTCCAACTAGACCATTTAATAAAGTCCCTTTCCCTGCTGTTCACCACCAATTCTCTGTATGGTAGAAGTTTTGGTCTTATAGAAATCAATTCAAAATCATCTGCGAGCCAGTTGATCGAATTGAGGAAAACGTCTGAATTGTCCATGCTTGCAAAATATTTGTTGGTAGCGAAATCTGAATCAGAGAACAGAACAAATTTAGTTAGTTGGTGAGTTGCTCCCAGATCTGTATACATTCCCGACGCCTCTACCACTGCACCAACAGGGAATGGTCCTTGCTGTTTATCAGGTGAATATGCAACATCTTCGGGGTCACTTGTTAGCCAGCTTGCCGGGGTGGTCATACTTAGTGGGGTAAACTTGATGTGCTCTCTCAACGCAAATTCTTCTGCTGCAGGGCTAAGAATGGCAGCCGAATCTGGCAGAATCATTACGGATACGTCATCCGCAATTGTTAGACCGGATGCTGACACACTAGTAGTGAATTGCCCGTTGGCTTTTTGAATCATTGGCGTAAGCATTTGCCCAGAAACATTACTCACAGCATCCACCACATGTTCTCCGGATATGGCCATACCATACAAAGCGGCTATGCCGTTAAATTTTTCTGGTGGATCAGGATCCAAAAGCATAAAAATTCCGCCGCCGCCTTGGATATACTTCAAAATGGCAGTTAGCTCTGAGTCGTCGAGATCTTTGTTGTCTTTGGGCCCTGCAATTATAAGGACCGCAGCGTCGCTGGGCACTTCCTCAAATTGTTTAAGATTAAGGGGCATTACTCGATAATTGTCCCTTTGCATTCCTTCAATGGCTAAATCAAGTCCATCCAATCCGATAGCCCCAGTCATGGGATCCCGGGATACAGAAGTTTCGCCGTGACCTGTCAAATAGTATATGGTTTTTTGTTCAGTTCCTGTTGCAATCAATATGCCAGTCACAAAATCCTGTTCTGCTATTAAATTGACACCCTCAAATTTTCCATCATCAGCTTCAAAAACAATTGAAGGATATGTGGTGACGTTATATTTCAAAGCTTCTGACCGGTTGAGTTCAGGGTCGACGAAAGAAAAATCAAAATTTTCAGATCTTCGGTCGAATTCGTTTAACAAATCTTCAGCCATTTGGCGTTCATTATCAGACGAAACTGCTGATACGAAGAAAGCATGTGCGTGAATTGACCTATTTTCTTTATTAAGGTTATCTAAAATTCTGTAAGTCTGTTCAGATAAGGTGAATATGCGAGTTGCGGTGACATCGATTCTGTTTGGGTTTTGGTACATCAAAAAGTTGGCAATCAGAAGTATTATGAAAAAGGCCACCGTCATAATTGCCACATTTACCCCGTACCTGCCCTTTCTACCCGCAAGAAAAATTGCGATCGCCCGTGGGGATAAAACCAGTGATAAGAATACTAATCCGGCTCCTGCCATGAGGACCCACAAAGACAAATCTTTTAGACCATCAAAGGCGAGATTTATAGAGCCGCCTAATATGATGGAAAATATGCCTGCTGCACCCAGTATGATGCTCCAGAAACTGGGAGATTTTATCGAGGCTAAAATTATCTCTGAATAAGAATCTTCTTGAGGTTGAAGTGACATTTCTATCTCCACCTCCTGGTTTCAAGTGATCTTATTGAAAGGAATAAAAAGATTCCTACGATACTTAGAAAATAAACTACATGACTTATATCAATCACTCCCCGGCTAAAGTCCGATAGTCTTGCATTCATTGATAAGGCACCTATGAATTCTGCGACTGAGCCATCAACTAGGGAAGAAACTCGATTAATGAATGAAAATATAAGCAAAATAGCAGTGGCTACTACCGCTGACACAATTTGGTTTCCTGATAACGATGAGCCCAGCATGCCTATTGCAAGAGCCGCAGCACCATGTAGGACTAGCCCTATATATGCACTGATTACCGGTCCCGTGTCAGGATTACCGAAAAAATAGACCATGAAGACGTAGTAAAGGGTTACGGATTGAATTGCTAAAAGCATCAAAAGGCTTGCAAAATATTTTCCTAATACGACTTCCCATTCCCTCACCGGAGATGTTAGTAATAGTTCTAAAGTGCCTAACTTTTGCTCCTCGGCTAGAAGCTTCATTGTAATTAGCGGTGCGAGAAAAACAATAAAGAAACTTGCCCAATCTGAAAGGCCTCTGACTCCAGCCTCCGCAAAAGGCTTACTGACATCAAATACAAAAAAGACTCCTGTTAATACTAGGAACATAGCCCCCACTATATAGGCTGAGGGAGTCGAAAAATAAGCTTTCGTCTCTTTGAGGGTAATAGCCAATAAGTTGGTCAAGATATTTCACCTGTTGGATTCGGTAATTGTTCTTCTTCAATCGTCAGTCTCAAGAAAATTTCTTCTAGCGACATACCGAGTGATTGCAGTTTCAAAAGCTCCCATCCGCTATTTACGACCATGGTTGCAAGTTCATGTCTAAGGTCTTTTCCCATATCGACAGTAATATGGTATCTATGATACCCGCCCCCCGTGACTGGGACTCTTTCAATTACTTGAACGCCACTTATCAATTCTAAAGCCGGCATTATTTCTCTATTGGGCCCTTTGATTTCCAGTTCGACTCTTTCAACTCCAGCCAGGTTTGTTCCTAAGTTGGTTGGATCATCGACTGCGACGATTTGGCCCTCGTGTATTATTATCACCCTGTCGCAAATCATGCTTACTTCCGGCAAAATGTGGGAGCTGAGTATCAAAGTGTGATCTTGGCCAAGATCCTTTATCAATTGCCTTGTCTCAACAACCTGTATCGGATCGATTCCGATAGTGGGTTCATCTAATACCAAGACATCAGGCTCATGTAATATGGCCTGAGATATTCCAACCCTTTGCCGGTATCCCTTCGAAAGTTTTCCGATTATGGTGTTCTTGTATTCTTCCAATCTGCAGAGTTGGATTACCTCATCGATTCTACTTTTTATCTGGGTTGAAGACATTCCCCGTATTTGCCCCATGAACGATAAATAATCACTGACTGCCATGTCTTCATATAAAGGGACAGTTTCAGGTAAATATCCAATATGTCGTCTCGCTTGCAGCGATTGTTCCACTATGTCATATCCGGCAATTTTTGCGGTTCCGGAAGAAGGTGGTATAAATCCGGTGAGAATTTTCATTGTCGTCGACTTACCAGCACCGTTCGGCCCCAGAAATCCGAGGATTTCCCCTTGCTCTACAGAAAAACTTAGGCCGGTGACAGCTGGGAAATCACCATAAAACTTGGTTATGTCTATTGCTTCAATCAATCTGTTAATCCTTAATATCCGAGCATCAAATGTTACCTTGAATCAGTATCTCGGGGAAATAGAACTGAGGAATACTAATTCAACCAACTCTCTCGTTCAAGCATATTTTAAACTCTTTCCTACTAACAATCTCATTAAAATCGTATTTTGTAACCCCATATATGCCTTATTTTCGATTATCCGCGTGCTAATATTTAGGAAGTTAGTTTTGATGTAAATAAGTAGGGTTTTTTTTATGTCACAATCTCCAAGTAAATTAATATATTTTGACCATGCGGCAACTACACAAATGAGACGGGAAGTCTTAGATGCTATGTTGCCTTATATGCAGTCTAGCTACGGAAACCCTTCTAGTATTTATACTCTGGCTCAGGAAGCACGAAAAGCAGTAGACGAATCGCGCGAGTCAGTGGCCCGAATGCTTGGGGCAAGGATCAGTGAGATTATATTTACCAGCGGTGGTACAGAGTCTGATAACGCAGCGATTAAGGGTGCTGCTTTAGCCATGCGTAATCTTGGGACCCATATCGTAACCACCCAAATTGAACATCATGCAGTTTTGCATACCTGCCAACAGATGGAGCAGTTTGGGTTTGAAGTTACGTATCTACCAGTTGATAAGGACGGGAGGGTGTCTGTGGGGGAAGTTTTGAATGCGATAAGAGAAGACACTATTTTGGTGAGTGTCATGATGGCAAATAATGAGATTGGAACGATCCAACCGATAAAAGATATTACTAGAGCTGTGAAAGAACTTGCAGCAGAAAAAAATAAAACAATTCTAATTCACAGTGATGCTGTGCAGGCAGCAGGTTCCCTTGAAGTAAATGCAAAGGATTTAGGTGTTGATATGCTAAGCATTTCAGCACATAAATTCTATGGTCCAAGAGGAGTTGGAGTTCTATATTTGAAAAGAGGGACTCCATTTGAACCGTTAATGATGGGAGGAGGCCAAGAGCGCCAAAATCGATCTGGTACAGAAAACGTTGCTGGGATAGTTGGCTTAGCCAAAGCACTGGAATTATCTGATGCGGAAAGAGAAGAAGTGCAAAGTGGATTGTCAAAGAAGCGAGATAGGATTATCAGAGGCCTTCAGGAAAAAGTCGAAGAGGTGACGATAAATGGTCACATTGTGGAGCGTCTCCCTAACAATGTGAGTGTGTCGTTCCATGGTGTTGAAGGGGAGCCAGTGTTATTGGGCTTGGACTTTGCGGGCATTTGTGCTTCCAGCGGGAGCGCCTGTTCATCTGCATCTTTGGAACCGTCACATGTTTTGATCGCCATTGGGCATTCCGCGGAATTAGCACAAGGAACACTTCGAATCACTTTAGGGAGAGATAATACAGATGCAGATGTTGAGTATTTGTTGGATATCATTCCGAATCTCATAAAAAAACTGCGAAATATGCCTTCCTTATCTACCCATTCGTGACATACGATGTGATAAATTGAAAAGGTTGTTTTTCACTAATAGCCACATATTTAAACTTAATGAACCATGAATATTTTAGATAATTCCAGGACAATTTTTTTTACCCTGTTGGCAGTAATCACGGTTACTGTTTTTTTCGCTGCTTGTAATTCGGAACAGTTGGATTTAGGTGCTAGCGGAAGGAACCTTGAAGTACACGCATCAAAGCCACAGGTTGTTTCCAAAGCTTTTTATATTGAGGATGGAGTTACAAGAATTATTACTCCTAGTGCCTCAAATAGAAAATTGGCGATTGTAAATACAACAATAGTTAACCGTAGTAGCACAGTTATACCGATATCCGTAGACCCTGAGGCTGCTAAATTGGGCGATCGAAGGGGGAAGAAGGCGGAGGCCATCGATCCATTTGAGCGCTCTAGAGAAATATCTGGAACGTTAGAGGCGGGCCGTGATGCTGTCGAGATAACTCCGGTTCTGTGGGGAGAAATAGAATTGGCGAGGGGGTTCCAGGTTTCTGGAAGTTTGGTGTTTGATGTGCCAAAGGGATTAATTTTAGGTACAATATTTTGGGACGAAGTTGAGTATATACCTGTAGACTTTGTTGATTATTGGAAAGATAGGGACTAACTACAAAACCCATAAACCCGGTTCGTCACACAAGGAATTCGTGTTAAGGAGTAGATGTTATGGCAGAGACTGTTGAGATAACAGACAGTAATTTTCAGGAAGAGGTATTAGATTCGGACGTGCCAGTATTAATTGATTTTTGGGCTGATTGGTGCCAACCATGCAAAATGATTGCGCCAGTGGTTCAGCAGATAGCTGATGAGTACGAAGGTAAAATCAAAGTCGGTAAATTGGACGTTGATAGTAACGCTCAGACATCGATGAACTACAACATCAGGGGAATACCTGCGCTACTAATTTTCAGCGGTGGTAAACCGGTAGACCAGATAGTCGGGGCTGTTCCAAAGTCAATAATTCAAAAGAAGATTGATGAGGCTCTCGCAGGTTAGATTCTGACGAGGTTCTAGTTCTTCGTAAAAAAAGCTTATTTGGGGGCGGATGAGGCCTGGTGGTCTCTGCGGACTTCAACTCCGTTGGCAGCAATCCTTCGATTGGTGCGGTGGGTTCGACTCCCTCGCGCTCCCGCCAAACTGCTGACACTTGTATTCAGAGTAAATATTGGGTGGAGCATTGAAATTACTTTCATCAATTCAATCAGAGCTGGGTAAAACGCCATCTAGTTTAGCAACCCTGGCCCTAATAGTATCCAAATTGGAATATGAGGATCTGGATATTGAAGATGAACTTGATTCATTTAAACAATTGCAGTCAGTTCTAGGGAGTAGGTTAAAGAAATATTCATCTATGCTGGAAAAACTAAATGAAATCAGTGAATATTTTTTTTCCGAACTCGGATTTTCGGGTAATGTTGATAATTACTACGACCCCAAAAACAGTTTTATAAACGAAGTTTTAAACAGACGCCAAGGGATACCAATCACGCTGGCTATCTTGTATATGGAGATCGCTTTACGTCTTGGTGTCAAAGTTGAAGGGATTGGTATGCCCGGTCATTTTTTAATCGGTGCATACGATGAATCCGAGACATACTATGTAGATGTTTTCAACAAGGGTATGGTGGTGAGCAGAGAAGAATGTAGAGCTATGTTCGACAGCCATGTTTCTAAATCTCTTGCCTGGGACGATCGTTACCTGTCACCTGTGAATAACAGATATATAATTTCAAGACTTCTTAGAAATTTGAAGTATATATATTTAAATGAAGCTAGAAATCAAAAAGCTTATGAAGTGATAGACATTTTGGTTGGCCTTGAGCCTGACAATGTTTTTGAGATCAGAGACAGGGGAATGATAGGTTTCAGGGTAGGACAGCACGAGCAGTCAGTAATCGATTTGAAGAGATTTTTAGAGAAAGAACCGGTTGGGAGATCTGCAGTGGAAGCTTCGGGCGTGCTCGAACTTTTAGAGAGGAATTTGAAGAGATGGTAGGGGATGTTCGAATAATTCACCCTGATGTTACGGAGGATAATAGAATGCGGGAAAAGAAATATTGGTTATTGAAATCCGAACCTTCAGATTATTCGTTCGACGAACTTAAAAATGAAGAAGATTCTATAGCAGAATGGGATGGGGTACGGAATTACCAAGCTAGGAATTTATTAAGAGATGAGATAAAAACAGGGGACGGAGTTTTGTTTTATCACTCAAATTCTAAACCATCTGCCGTTGTTGGAACGGCGGTAGTTGTAAAGGACGGATACCCAGATTTTACAGCTTGGGATCCTGACTCCAAACATCCTGACCCCAAAAGTAATCCAGATAATCCGATATGGTTTATGGTTGATATAAAAGCTGATTTATCATTTGAGACCCCCATATCACTCCAGGAGATAAAAAAGATTCCAGCTCTATCGGATATGGTGTTGGTAAAGAACTCTAGATTATCCGTCCAACCTGTAAGAAACCAAGAATTCGATTTGATCGTAAGAATGGGAACAAATAAGGGTTAATGTAATCCACCTATGTCTACTGAAAGAGAAAGGTTGATCGAATTGCAAAAATCCCAGTGGCAATCATTGGAAAATTTATGTACTTCTTTGAGTTTAGTTGAATGGGAAACTGATACCGATTGCCCCACCTGGACCGTAAAGGATTGCTTGTCCCATTTGACTGGTATAGAGCATCGCCTTCTTGGTAGAGAAGTCGCTGAGCTATCATTGCAGGAAACAAGTCATATTAGAAATGATTTCGGGCTCCAAACTGAAATAGATGTCGTCTCCAGGCGTGCAATGACTCCTGCGGAGGTCCTTGAAGAGTTCACTGAAGTTAATTTGGAAAGGTTGAGGGTGTTAAACGGGCAATTAGACTTCAGTGCTGAGGCAGATTCTCCTATAGGCAAAGGGAACGTTGCTGATCAAGTTTCTGTAAGAGTATTTGATTGTTGGGTACACGAACAAGATATTCGTAGGGCAATTGGTAAACCAGGTAATTTATCAGGTCTCGCCGCTCAACATTCGTATGAAAGAATCACTAGTGTAATGCCCTTTGTGTTCGGTAAGAAAGTAGGGGGTCCGGAAGGGAGTTCTTTGAGACTCAATATATATGGCAAGTCTTTTTTTGTTGCGAATATAAGGGTTGAAGAAGGGAGGGCCCGACTTGTGAAGAAACTATCAGAGCCAACAGTTGAATTGAAAATGGACTGTGAGACGTTTATGTGCCTCAGCTGTGGTAGGTGGGAACCCGATAAAGTTCTGTCTGACTGCAAGGTGTCGATCCAGGGGGATAAACACCTTGGTATTTCGATTGTCAAAAATATGAATTATATGGTTTGACTATTTTCCCAATTCTATCCTTCTAAAAGGATTCTTACGATGTCTTCTGCTACTTCCTTCGCCCTTTCTCTTAGCAAAGTCTCATCTAAGCTGCCTAGAGGGTGAGGTACAACAGCGAAAGGGAATTCTGGAATTCCTCCCATTTTTGACATAGCTACGGCACTACTTATAAAAGGTTCAGTGCAGATCACTGCAGCAGGTATTCCTTTTTTCTCGAATTGGATTCCGTCGTGCACACTGCACGAAGAACAGGACCCTCAATCACCAGAAGCGGTAATAACAACATCACATTGTTTAGCCATATTTTCTAGAAGATCTGGCGGACATGGTCTTGATGCATTTCCTTTATTGTCTTCTATGACAGTACCTAGCCCATGTTCCTCTTTTAGAATTTCGTAAACGTATTGAAGTATTTCTACTGAGTTCTTTTTACCATTTGCAAGCAGGCCTACTGTTAGACCATTTAATGATTCCGGTCGAACTGCCAGCAGAGAGTCTTCTGAGCTTGTGCTTATTGTCGGGTCCAAAACTTTGATTTCTTCTACCATAATATCCCCCTTTCAGTAGGCATATCATACAACAGTTTCATATTTGCACATCTATCTTTAGCTAAAGTATCTCCTTTGTGACGGAATGGGAACCTACTCCACTAGCCCATAGAGGAATTACGGATGAAAAGGCCCCTGCAGCCCCGCCTGCGACCAGCAATGTGAAGCTATCCGGAGTTAGGGCTGAGTGAGTCATTGAGGAACCAGATGGTCTGGGTCCAGGAGGTATAGACCCGAACCCCCATTCGTTATCTGAGCGAACTGCTGTTTCATATAAGAAGTCCCTTACTTGGCTTTTTGTCCAACCTGCCCTTGAAATTGATTGGACATGTTCAGGGCAAAAAACAACCAATATTTCTCCTTGATTGGGTCCAGCAGCGAAGAGGGCGTCCCTAAAGCTTCTGAGGATGTTTTCAGGGTCCTGAGAGGAATGGTTGCTGACTTGGGTCGGAGATAGTCCGGCAAACACCGATACTGTATTGGCTCCAATTTTAAATCCGCGGTCTTCACTTGTATTGGGCCAAGGTCTGAAGTCTTCGTTTTCAGTGATACACCAAGTGTATTTGCCAGCGTGTCCGAGGGTTGCTTTGTCTATCTCACCAGACCTAGAACCAGTGCAATTTATAACAAATAATCGAAGAGCTCTTCCGATGGTGGCGTTCGCTTGATGTCCAGGTCCAAAAACACTAATTCCGCCATTTATTCCAATACCTTTGGCCATAGGTCCATCTACCACTGCTAAAATGCCTGCTCCCATGGTACTGGCAGTAATACCATGCAGATTGAATTCCGGTTCAAGCAAAGCTTCAACGGCGCCTAAAACTACAGGGAAATATTCTGGCTTACAGCCGGCCATTACTGCATTTATTGCCACTTTTTCAACAGTTATTTTCCTGTTTTTCACGGGTTCTATTCCGATGGTGTCGTGACCTGCTCGGCCGGAAAAATCAACAAATTTTGCCACAATGGATTCTGTGGGTATATTAATGGGGAGTCCATCTGTCCATCCTTGGTCAAGAAAGTACTTCGCAGCATCATTTACCGATTGGAAAGAATAAGTCTTTGAGTTTGTACTTGAAGACACTGTTTCACCTTCATTATGGAGTGCTGGTTTCGATTGGGGTACATTTTACATATCCTCAATATGAACAGTCACGGACAAATTAATTGCTTAAATTGCGGATACGATAGAATATATGGATTGAATTACATTAATTTAGGTAGTAATATCTGCCTGTATAAAGATAAATCTATTTTACTAATCACCTAGCTATATAGGGGGATCTGATGGGAAACAAAGAGAAATCGATTGTTGTTGTTCAACTTTCTGGTGGAAATGACTATCTTAATACGGTGGTCCCATATGGAGACGATGAATATTATGACTTCAGAAGGACTGTCCATATAGAACAAGAAAAGGTGTTGCCGATTGATAAAGTTTACGGGTTTAGCCCGCATATGGCACCAATTAAAAGATTGTATGACCAGGGAAAAGTGGCTGTTATTAATGGAATTGGATATGACAATCCCAATAGGTCTCATTTCCGATCAATGGATATATGGCATACAGCCCAACCTGATGAAATTGGGACCGAAGGGTGGTTAGGTAGAGTTATTAGAGATTTGGATCCAAATGCGGAAAATGTTCTAACAGGGGTTAATTTTGGGAGAGGATTACCGAGAGCCCTTGGTGTTAGGGGGGTGCCGGTAGCGTCAGTTGGTAATCTGGAAACGTACGGATTGTTCCCTGATATCAAAGATGAATCGGCTAAGAAACTTGCCCTTGATGCCTTTGCTCATATGTACGGCGGAGTTCAAGGCAAAGACCCAGTTCTTAATTTTCTAGGGCAAACAGGTATGGATGCTCTAAAAGGGGCCGACATACTAAGGACTGCGCCCCAAAAGTACAGTTCCTCTATCGAATATGCTGCGAATCCCATTGCTCAAGGAATGAAAAGCATAGCTCAGGTATTACTTGCTGACTTTGGAACAAGAGTTTTCTATACGCAGCACGGAAGCTTTGATACTCATTCAGGTGAAATAGTCACGCATGCAAAGCT
>CAYPXS010000028.1:0-13459 GCA_964414725.1 uncultured Dehalococcoidia bacterium | reverse complement strand
TCCTAGGTGAATCTAGCATAGGAGCGGGGATGAGAAGAATAGAAGCTATAAGTGGCAGGGAAGCCGAAAGGCTAGTATGGCAAAACATGCGCAGAGACGCCAGAATCGCAGATTTACTACAAACCACCCCACTCGAAATTGAAGAGAGAATAACCGCAATCTCTGATCAGATATCGACAGCCAACAACCAAATCCAAAAGTTGGAGAGACAAATGTCATCGCTAGCAGCTGCAACTCTTCTAGATGATGTACAAATTATTAATGACATAAAGGTTCTTGTATCGACAACAGAAGACCCATCGGCAGAATTGCTACGATCCACAGGAGATTGGCTCAAAGATAAACTGGGAAGCGGAGTGGTTACCATTGGATCAATAATAAATGGAAATCCTATGGTCGTATGTATGATAACGCCTGACCTTGTTGAAAGGGGATTAAATGCTTCTGTAATAGTTAAAGAAATCGCCAATATAATCGGAGGCGGGGGTGGGGGTAGACCAGAGTCTGCTCAAGCGGGGGGAAAAGATGCAAATAAATTAAAAGAAGCTTTAACTGTAGTCCCTACCATAGTTTCAACCCTATTTGAAGGAGAGTAGCAACTGAATCCGGGAAGTATACTGGCTTTAGATGTGGGTAACGTGAGGATAGGAGTGGCCATAAGCGATCCTACCCAAACGATATCCACTCCACTCCAAAGTTTGCCTCGAAATAATGCAATCCTTGAGATCAACAAAATCTGTTCTGCTAGAAATGTAGTTCTGATTCTGGTGGGTATGCCATATCTGATTTCTGGTGAATTAGGTACTCAGGGAAATTTAACTAAGCAATTTATTCAAGAAATGAAGACGGCTATCAAAATACCAATCGAAACCGTTGATGAAAGGATGTCAACAATAGAAGCGAAAAGCCGCCTCCAAGAAGCAGGTCATAAAAACATAAGTAAACGTAGACGCCAAGGTACTATTGATTCTGCTTCAGCCGCAGTGCTAATAGACAACTATATCCGACCATAGTGGATTAATTTAGAATCTAACCACCATTTGCACCTGGGTAGACGGTTTTATCAAGGCTTCGAAAGCGTCCTGTATGCCATCCAATGCTAGAAAATCAGTGTCCGATATCATCGGTTCCAAATCAACTTTACCACTGGATATTAAATCAAGAGCTACTTTCCAGTCGTAAGGTTCAGCACCAAAGGTAGTGTTCAATTGAATTTCTTTACCAGCCCAATCTACTGGAAGCATAGGAATACTTTCCCAAGCTAACGCCACCAACATGACATTTCCCTTCTTACGCACCATATTTAAAGCTGCATCCAGTGTGGGTGGGGCTGCTGCGCATTCAAATACAACATGCGGGCCATCCCCGTCAGACAAATTAATTATTGCGGAAATAGCGTCTTCATTAGAGGGGTCAACCACTGCGTCAGCACCTAGTTTAATAGCGGTATCCCTACGAGTCGCAGATGGCTCTGAAACGATTATCTTCCGGGCTCCAGCTGCTCTTGCTGCTTGCATAGTTAGCAACCCTATAGGTCCAGCACCCAGGACTGCCACCACGTCACCTAATTTCATGTTTGATAATCTGACTGCTCTTACAGCAACAGAACAAGGCTCAGTCAGCGACGCATGCAAATCCGTAACATTATCAGGGATTCCTAGTGGCGCCCAGTCATTCAACAAGGTAAATTCAGCATACCCTCTTTTACGAGTATCGGTAAATCCTTCTAACCTATAATTATATTGTTCCTGCCTTCTCAAGGGAGCTTCCATCCCAGCCGGCGGAGTACCTCCACCTCCTATAACTCTGTCACCCTCTTTCCAAGCGGTCACACCAGGGCCAACTGCAGCCACCGTACCACTAAATTCATGTCCCATCACAGCACCTATTGGAGCAATGTCATATAGAAAAGCATGTACATCGGTGCCACAAATAGCACTATGACTGATTTTTACCAGAATCTCACCTGGGCCTGGTTCAGGTACTGGCAATTCTTCGATTACAAGTTTCTGATTACCTTGATAGACAGCCGCTTTCATAAAAGACTCCTAGATATACCGTTAACCTTAGGAGAGGTATTATAAATACTACGGTTCCAAAAAAAAATAGTAACAACAAAACCGGGCTGTAAGCCCAACTAATGTTTTGAGACTGAACCGGCTTTAAATACTAGGGTATAGAAGTCTAAATTAGACTAATCTTCCACGCCGTTATCACGCAAATAATCAATTGCTGCTTGCACTGTGGTTATTGATTCAGCATCTTCGTCAGATATTTCGATTTCAACATCGTCGGAACTGAATTCCTCCTCGAAAGCCATTATCAACTCAACCAAATCGAGCGAGTCAGCGTTTAAATCGTCCGTGAAAGAAGCCCCTGGTAGGACCTCAGATTCATCCACGCTTAATTTTTCTGCAACCACAGCTTGTACTTTTTCAAGTAGCGACATATTAATGCCTCCATTTTTTTATTACATTCTAAATGGCTATACCAGCCTTCATGTGGGATCCAAGTACCCCGTTAACAAAGCTTGGAGAACTTTCTGACCCAAACCTTTTTGCTAATTCTACAGCTTCATTGAGTACCGCTTTTTCAGGAACCCTTTCAGAACACCAACGTAATTCACCAATTGCCATACGCAGCACATTTCTGTCCACCACAGCTATTTGTGTTAAGGGCCAATCAGAAGCCAACTCTCCGATTATATTATCTACTGAGGAAAAGTTTTCAAGTACCTTTTCCACTATGTCTCGAGCAAATCCTCTGAAATCACCTTCAATTTCACGATCGTCTAAAATTCTTTCCAATACTACGCTGGCATCATGTCCCACAGAGTCATATTCGCAGAGCGCCTGTAACACCAGTACTCTGAGTTCTCTTCTATTAGAAATAAAGGAATTGGAATCCATGGCTACAATTACAAACTCATGATCAGTTTCTGCTAATAGCGACTATTGACTCGATGTCGTTGACACTAACTACATTGGCGGTCCTGTCAATTTTTTTGACCATGCCACCCAAAGCTCTACCCGGTCCTATCTCTAGAAAATTCGTTATCCCCGACTTTACCATGAAATCCACTGACTTCTTCCATTGTACGCATCCAGCAATTTGAGTTATCAACTCGCCCTTAATCTCGTCTCCACTATGGAGCGGATTACCAGTACAATTGGCTATTATAGGGACCCTGGGATCATTAAATTTCAATCCGTCTATGAACTCCATTAGCCCTGCTTTGGCTGGTTCCATCAAACCAGAATGGAAAGCACCTCCCACTTTCAGAGGAATTACCTTCTTAGCTCCCCTTGCACTCGCCATATCCATTGCCCTTGCCACAGATATCCTTTCTCCACTTATCACAATCTGCTCTTCAGTATTGATATTAGAGACAAAGACACCTGATTCCCTAGCTATTTCATGTAAAACCATCTCATCCAAACCCAAAACGGCAGCCATGGTGCCTGGATTTGAATCACAAGCCTTTTGCATAAGTTCACCGCGTTCTTGAACCAGCAATGCAGTGTCCATTACTGACAAAACCCCGGCCGCCGCAAGTGCTGTGTATTCTCCTAAGCTGTGACCAGCCATCAAATATGGCACAGGCATGGATTCCTCAGGAATATTCTCCTTCATCGCTTCAATGCAAGCGAGGCTAACTGCCATAATTCCAGGCTGCGCATTTTTAGTCTCTCTTAAATCTTCCTCAGGTCCTTCAAACATAATCTTTGAAAGAGGTCTGCCCAGGGCTTCATCCACCATTTCAAACACTTCTTTACTCGCATCCGAACCCGTATATAGTTCCAACCCCATACCTACAGCTTGAGCCCCTTGACCAGGGAACATGAAGGCTGTTTTAGAATTTCTTGCAAATGTAAGCGTCATCGTTTTTCCTTTAGTCACCCTAGGCTATAAATCTATACAACTGCCTGATCAGATTTGGTTACGTCTCTACCATTGTAGGTGCCACAAACTGAACATGCCCTATGAGGCATCCGAGGGGCCTGACACTGTGGGCAAGTTGAAAGTGAGGCCGGTTTTATCGCATTATGAGCATTCCGACCGCCTTTTCTTTTACTCGAGTGTTTCTTTTTGGGTAGTGGTGGCATTGTTGCCTCCTTGATTTATTATTCTGATACTTCAAAAGACTCTAGCAGAGCCGCAAATTTGGTATTTTTTTCGTTTTTATTACAATCACATGCTTCGATATTAAGATTGATTCCACACTCTATACACAGACCCCTACAATTTTCCACACAATTACTACTAATCGGCGATTGAAGTGATAAGTACTGAGTGACTGCGTCAGACAAATCTAGTACATTATTCTCCAGAATATAAAAATTCTCCTCATCGATTTCTTCTATTTCGTTTCTTTCCCCAGTCAAAAGATTGATTAACGGAAAATACTCCTCTTCTATCTCCAATCGTATAGATGCCTTATATTCCTCTAAACAACTCCCACACTCTGCAATACTATTTGCCATAAGATGGGCACTCACCCATATCCCGACATCAGTTTTGGTCAGTAAAACTGTCCCCTCGATATCACAATTTTTTCTAGACCATTCCACCTCAAAGGTATCTTTTACATTTTCCAATTTTTTGTTGCCACTACTCGACTTAAGCAAGGTGGCCACCTTAAAGTCCATAACATGCCTCATACTGCCTAAATAAAGAGACAATTCAAACATCCACTATATCGTTGGTCAGGGAATCTGGTCAACAGGAAAACAGGCTATTTTAAGGTTAATTATTCGGATAATGAATACCTATCAAATCAGCATATTTGAAAATACTTGCATGTTCGATTAAATTGGCTAATACAACGAAAATATTCTGCTGATGTAGGTACACAACCATTTTTGAATTTGAGGCAATTTTATGACATCTGAAAGAAAAAATTATGACGTGGTAGTCGTAGGAGCTGGTAACGCTGCATTAACTGCTGCATTAGCTGCCGTTGCTGAAGGGGCGAAGGTAGCAATTTTGGAAAAAGCTCCTGAGCATCTGAGGGGCGGCAATTCCTACTTCACGGGTGGGCTTTTTCGATTCGCCTATAATGGTATTGAAGACATTTCAGAGCTATTACCAGACATTACATCTAAAGAAAAAGAAAACATTGATGTTGGTTCTTACAAAGAATCCGAATTCTATTCTGATGTTATGAGAGTTACTGAAGGCCTATCAGACCCTTCTCTGCTTCAAATACTAACCTCTAAGTCATTCCCAACCATGCTTTGGATGAAAGATCAAGGTGTCCCTTGGATTTTGGCCTATGGAAGACAGGCCTTTGAGCACGAGGGAAAACAAAGATTTTGGGGAGGGCTCATTGTAGAGGCAGTGGGAGGAGGAAAAGGATTGTCCGATCGGCTCTTTGAATTAGTTGAACGAAATGAAATTGAAGTCTTTTACCAAACAGGTGGCACAAAATTATCAGTCAATCAAACCGGAAGTATTGATGGAATAACAGTTAAATCAGATTCCGGTTACGAAGAAATATCTTGCAAATCTGTGGTATTAGCTTGCGGCGGGTTTGAAGCAAACTCTGAAATGCGAACACGATATTTAGGTCCTGGCTGGGAATTGGCAAAGGTCAGAGGAACTCAATATAACACGGGGGATGGAATTAATATGGCTCTCGACATCGGTGCACAATCACACGGGCACTGGAGTGGCTGCCATGCAGTAGCTTGGGATTTGAATGCCCCAGCGCATGGTGATAGGAATGTCGCTGATCTATTCCAAAAACATTCGTACCCATTTGGTTTGATAGTAAATGTGAATGGAGAAAGGTTTGTAGACGAAGGTGCAGACTTGAGAAATTACACATATGCCAAATATGGCAGGGAAATATTGAAGCAACCACAGAGGGTAGCCTTTCAACTATTCGACCAAAAAACCAAACACCTGCTGAGAGACGAATATTTCATACCTCAAATGACCATGGTGGAAGCTAACACCATAGGGGAACTAGCAACAGGGTTAGATATAAATCCAGAAGAACTTCAGAAAACTATTGAAGACTATAATGGATCAGTTCAGGAAGGAGATTTTAATCCCACTGCACTCGATGGAAAACACACTGAAGGCATATTCCCTCCCAAATCTAATTGGGCACAAAAAATGGATAGCCCTCCATATTTAGGTTATGCGGTAACATGCGGCATAACTTTCACATTTGGAGGGCTAAAAATAGACGCGAATACGCAAGTACAAGACAATTCAGACATGCCTATACCAGGTCTATTCGCAGCTGGAGAACTCACTGGAGGGTTGTTCTATAACAACTATCCAGGAGGGTCCGGCTTAATGTCAGGAGCGGTATTTGGCAAAATAGCTGGTGAAAATGCTGCCAAAGCGGCCTTACACTAAATTATTATTTTCTTGACCAATACTCAATATAAACCTAAAGTATGGGTTCTTATCTCAAAGATATAAAATCCTGACATTACTAACATAAAGGGGGATCTTACAATGACGTACGGTAGTGGGGACTATACATACAAAGTTGACAAAGATTGGGGAAGGTTGCCTGAGGGATATGAATTCAACCAAGTAGCCGGTGTAGCGGTGGACAAAGAAGATAATGTCTACCTCTACAACAGAAGCGATCATCAGGTTATGGTTTTTAGCAAAAAGGGAGATTTTGTCAAATCTTGGGATGTTAAATTCTCGAATCCTCATGGGATGCACATAGGACCTGATGGAAATTTCTATTTCGCTGACCGTGATGCGCACGTAGTTTTAAAGTACAGCCCGGACCAGACATTACTCTTAACTTTAGGTACATATGATGTCCCATCTAATACAGGCTATGAAGGCGATTTAATGGTTGTCCCTCATCCGGCAGGGCCCTTCAATCTACCAACCGGCGTGGTTGTGTCGGAAGACGGTAGTATTTTTGTGTCTGACGGCTACGGCAATTGCAGATTTCATAAATTCTCCCCAGATGGTGCATTATTGGACACTTGGGGTGAAGCTGGAAAGGATAACCCCATGGATTTTCATTTACCCCATGGAATTGGAATCAACAAAGATGGATTGCTAGCAATTTGTGATCGGGAAAACCATAGGATACAGTTCACTGACCAAGACGGTGAATTCATGTTTATATGGGATGGATTTCTGCAGCCCACAGACATCACCTTTGGAGCGGATGGAGAGGCGTATGTTTCTGAACTACAGCACCGAATCTCCATTCTAGACTCAGAGGGAAATCTCATCAGTAGATGGTCTGACGAAAGCAGTTCTTCCGCAGGTCATTTTATTGCTCCTCATGGCATCGCTGTTGATTCTTCGGGTGACATCTATGTAGGAGAAGTATTAGAAGGAAGAAGAATTCAAAAATTTATAAGACAGTAACCAAAAAGAAAAAAGATTTAGGAGATATTAAATGAACGGCGACCAGTTAATGGCAAAACTTTTGAAAAAAGAAGGGACCGAATGGATTTCCTGTTTCCCCGCACAAACACTAATTGAAGCTTGTTCTCAGGAAGGAATAAGGCCTGTACTTTGTCGGCAAGAAAGGGCAGGCGTAAATATGGCAGACGCGTATAGCCGTATCCATAACGGAAACAAAATAGGTGTATTTACAATGCAACACGGACCAGGCGCAGAAAATGCGTTTGGAGGAGTAGCCCAAGCTTACGCAGACAATGTACCTATGTTATTGATACCAGGAGGCTCCACAGAAAGAAGAGTTGGGGTACACCCTGGGTTTGATGCAATCCCAAATTACCAACACATAACTAAGTGGGCAGGCCGCATTAACACTATTGAACGAATACCCGAAATGGTTAGCCAGGCATTTACTCATTTAAGAAACGGCAGACCTGGTCCAGTACTACTTGAGTTACCAGGAGACGTCGGCCATGCGGAAGTACCGGCAGACATCGAAGAATACCAGGTGAGCCGATCATACAAATCATATGCTGCAAATGAGGATGTGAGAGACATAGTTACAGCATTGTTGAAAGCTAAAGCACCGGTTATAAACGCCGGTCAAGGAACATTGTATGCAGAAGCAACCGATGAATTAATAGAATTCGCAGAATTAGTCAATGTTCCCGTAATGACTACTCTCGCAGGTAAAAGCGCATATCCCGAAGACCATTCTCTAGCTCTGGGAACTGGCGGAAACACCGGTACCCTAATGGTGGACAGATTTCTCCAAAATACTGATTTCGTTCTAGGAATTGGAACAAGTTTCGCCATATCAAATTTCACTGCCCCAATGCCGCCAGATGCAACCAAGGCACAAATTACTAATACACCTGAGGACATTAACAGAGACTATCGCGTCGAATATGGTGCCGTAGGTGACGCGAAATTAGTACTGCAGCAATTAATTGAAGAGGCGAAATCTCAACTAGGAGAACACGGCAGAGGTGACGTCAATGGTGTTCGAGACAAAATTTCTGAAATAAAAGATGAGTTCATGAAAGAATGGGGACCAAGACTGAATTCAGATGAAACCCCAATGAGTCCATACCGTGTTTTTAATGAAATGATGAAAGCTGTAGATCCGAGAAATGCGATAGTAACCCATGACTCTGGATATCCTCGAAATCAGCTTGTCCCATTTTGGCCCGCACTAACTCCTCGATCATACATTGGTTGGGGTAAATCAACCCAGTTGGGATACGGTCTAGGATTAGCTCTAGGAGCCAAGGTCGCAGCCCCGGACAAGGTGGTTATAAACGTCATGGGAGATGCTGCTTTCGGCATGTCGGGGTTAGATATAGAGACAGCGACCAGATCTGAATTAGGAACGATAACGGTAGTTCTTAATAACGGAGTAATGACACATTACTATGATCATTTCCCGCACGCCACAGAAAATTGGAAGAGTAATGAATTAGGCGGTATCTACTCAGACACTGCTAAAAGCTTGGGCGCACACGGGGAAAGAATTCATAATCCTGACGAAATAGGACCCGCAATGAAAAGGGCCTTGGAGGCCTCAAACAGTGGTCAACCAGTCCTTCTGGAGATGATTACCAAAGAAGAGGAAAACATATCCAACTATGGCAGATAGCTAGTAGTGCAAATGTAGTGTATGCGGCGATCACCACTCAAATAGTCGCCGTATACACCGTCTTCATTTTGTAAGGCCTAAACTTTCTCTTGTATTGCCTCAACCCCTCAATTCCTAGGTCGCTAGCATCATTCACAAAATCATAATTTTGTAGCGTCTCAAAAGTTCTCCACCTCAGGTATTCAGATACCCCTTTTAATCCCACTAAGGTCTTGGCTACAAAAAAACAAGCCGTATTCTGATTAAGAGGCCCTGTCATAGAAAAGCCAACTAATTTCTTGTCTACTTCCAAACCCCACGACTTCACATCACCTCCATCAAACCGCCCTACGGCATTAAGAGCGGCCCGGGTATAACCCCAATCTAACAGGAATTTATTTTTCTTACCTTGCACAGACCTCCACTTATCTAAGACCTCCAATGCCGCAGGCACATCATCTTCCTCTAATTCAAAAAAAACAGGGTCTTTTTTAGATATATTATTGATTCTTTTCCTAGCATCTTTATACCTTTTCCCTGACAACTCAAAAACAACTTTGGGATCATATATGTATTCATCTTCTTTTTCCTGAATTTGAATATTTCGCCCAAACAGATCTTTAAGGGCGCAAACATCAGAAGAATCAATCCATAAAATTCTCATATCCTTTTGCTGCAACAAATCCTTCATTTTCAGCAGATATATTTTTACTTCAATGGTTAACATTGATGGTGGGATGACTAGATCAATCCGCTCTATATTCGCCCTTCGTGAATATTGAAATAAACAAAAAAAATCGCTACTTTTAGTCAAATAAAGGGGTCTTTTTGGGGGCAAACTGTAACAAGCTAAGAAGGGTGCAAAATAGGCCCAAGACTCTCTCTCCGTTCGGTTGAAAATTTCTTTCAACAAAGAGATTTCCTCCACCGAAATAAGATAATGCCGATCTGAAACATTGCTGAGCAATTCTTCCACTATTAGGGGTTCCTCTGGCTGGTATAAATACGATCAGAGGACATATCTCTAAAACTTATATCTAAACCAGATACGAAAAATCTACCCATATTACTTTTCCCTGCATGAATTTGTGCCCCAACATATTCATTGAATCCGGGTATCAATTCTTGTGGTGAAAATCCAAAATTCACAATATTTCGAAAAAATAAGGCATTATCAGCAGGGGGTAAATTTGGATAAGACAAAAAAACTATTCCTCCTACATTTTCTTTGACCATTTCGGCACCTACCCCTGCAAACCTTGTTAAACCCTCAACTGTATACGGAGGGTCCGAAATAATTACGTCATAGTTATTTTGGTAAGAATCTTGAAGTTTCTCTATTAAATCTATTTGATACAAATTAACTTCGAACCCTAGTGTTTGACTTATTGATTCAACAAAAGTAAGAATTCTTTGATCGATATCAAAAACATTTAAACTGTTTACTTTCAATCCGTGTCTGATGGAAAAAATCATGATTGCTAATGATGTAAGATCGTCATCACCCAAAATAGCTATATCTCTTCCTTCAATTGCATCATTTTCATGAAAATACATAACCCTCCTGAAACAAGTGGTTGAAATAGCGTGAGACTGATCCAACTTGTAATCAGGATCAGGTCTATCCTCGCTTAATTCATCAAATTTAGTTATTTGTTCCTGAATCAAATCTGAAATAGAATAAGGTGGCCGGAAATCTGGGATATCCTGATCATTTATCCCAATTGCGCTCAAAAGCTCCAAACCAGCTTCAGTCAAAGTAGCCCCCCCGCTTCTCGAGAGCAACTTCCTTTTTTCAAGCTCCCTACGAGCTGCTGATACAGCTGGCACCGGTATTCCAGTAAGTCTTGAAATAGCACGAATTGGAACAGGGTTCTTTCTCAGGATCTCTCTCAAGATTAACCTGACTCCCTGATAGCCTTCCTGCAACTGGGAATCAAGTGAAACTTTATATAAAGTACTCTCAGCCTCAAATCTATCCATAAGTCACTAATATAACTCGGAGAATGCAATTTTACGTTTTTGACATAATAAAACTTATTTATCTAGATTACTCTAACTCAAGTGTTAAGGACGATAAATGTTATACTCCGCCTCAATTTAACTGTATGCAATATGCAATAAATTTGGGGAGAACAAATCATGCTAGTAATTGATGCTATTTCAGAAATTTTAAAGAAGGAAGGTATCAAATACCTAAGCGCATTTCCAACGACTTCAGTCATTGAAGCCGCAGCCGAATCCGGTATCAAGCCAATTATATGTCGCCAGGAAAGAGTTGGTGTAGGAATAGCCGACGGTTATTCTAGAATCACAGGCGGAAATCCTCCTGGTGTATTCGCAATGCAATACGGTCCTGGAGCCGAAAATGCATATCCAGGTGTCGCCACAGCATTTGCTGACGCCGTGCCAATGCTATTTTTGCCTCTGGGTCATAGGAGAGATCGGGACAGAATATTCCCACATTTCAATTCAGTGGACAGTTTCTCAACAGTTACAAAATATGTAGAGCAAATAAATGATATAGCGTCTGTACCAGATACGATGAGAAGAGCCTTCTACCGATTAAAAAATGGCCGTCCAGGACCAGTAATGGTGGAAATACCAATCGATGTAGCCGATAAAGAAATAGATGAAAGCTCAGTTTCGCAATATCAGAAAGCAATAACTGTCCGTTCTTCGGCTGATGAAGATGCAGTTATGAGAGTTGCCAAAACAATACTTACGTCAAATACACCTCTTTTATATGCTGGACAAGGAATTTTATATTCCGGCGCCTCCAAAGAGTTACAGGAGTTAGCTGAATTAACCAATATTCCAGTAGCTACTACCATGGCTGGTAAAGGTTCCATAGATGAGCGGCACCCATTGTCCTTAGGAAGCTCTTCTACCGTAATGAATGGTGCCGTGCTCCACTACATGAAAACGAGCGATACGATCCTAGCGATTGGGACTAGCCTCACAAAACATGGGATGATAACGACAATCCCAGAAGGGAAAAATATAATTCATGTAACGAATGACCCGATTGATATAGGAAACTATTATCAGCCAAATGACGCTCTGCAAGGAGATGCGAAATTGGTCCTAAGACAGTTGATAGAGGCCTGCGCTGATCTCCTTTCTACCCGCGAGGCTCCGGAATCGCCAGAAAATCAGATCCGAGAAATAAAATCGGAATGGATCAAAAGCTGGGAGAAGAAACTAACTTCCAAAGAATCTCCCATGACACCTTATCGCGTAATAAGTGAATTTATGAAGGCTACTAACCCCGCTGAAAATATTGTCACACATGACTCAGGTAGTCCCAGAGATCAAATTATGCCATTTTATGAGTCAGGAGGCCCTGGCACTTATCTAGGGTGGGGCAAATCTCATGGTTTAGGTACCGGATTGGGCCTGAACATGGGTGCAAAACTAGCCTCACCGGAAAAATTTGTAGTGAATTTTATGGGAGACGCAGCCTTTGGAATGACTGGATTAGATTTTGAGACTGCAGCTAGAAGTGGAATTCCGATCCTTACTGTGGTGCTTAATAATTCTACTATGGCCATAGAAACATCTCATATGGCTTCTTCACACGAACTATACAACACTAGAGATCTTGGAGGAGACTATGCAGACATGGCCAAAGCCATGGGCGGATGGAGTGAACGAGTCGATAATCCAGAGGAAATTAAAGATGCATTTTTAAGAGCTAAACAGGCTACTGAAAACGGCCAAGCTGCCTTGCTGGAATTTATCACGTCAGAAGAACAAGATTTTTCGTTTAGGGGGATTTTACGCTAACTTTGCTGTCACCATGGATAACACTTTAAAAATCACTTTGCTTGGGACGGGTACCCCCGTTCCGCTGATCGACAGAATGGGATGCAGTGTGCTGATTCAAGCGGCAGACCAAAACGTTTTGATAGATTGCGGAAGAGGCGCAGCGCAGAGAATTAACCAAACTGACACTCCTTTAAAAGACGTTTTTACAATTCTGTTGACTCACCTTCATTATGATCACTACATAGGAGTTCCTGATCTTTGGTTAACCGGATGGTTATACGGACGAAAAATCCCTGTTACTGTGTACGGTCCTCCTGGTACAAAAAGTATGATCCATAATTTAGCCAAGACCTTTGAAGTCGATGTCCATATACGCAGAGATTTAGACGAAAAATTTGATCCTGAGGGAGCAAAAATATTAGGAAATAATGTAGGTCCTGGCTTTTCTTATGAAAAATCAGGTCTAAGAATTGAATCATTTGAAGTCGACCATCATCCAGTCCCTGACGCCATGGGATACATAATCACATATAAAGAAAAAAAAGTGATTATTTCAGGCGATACGAGATACATGCCTTCTATGAGTCAAATATCCAAAGGTGCAGATCTTTTAATTCACGAGGTAGCCGCACCAGAAGCAATATGGAAAAGGTCCAACATGATAGGAAGAGA
>CAYPXS010000027.1:0-13887 GCA_964414725.1 uncultured Dehalococcoidia bacterium | reverse complement strand
TGCGCAAGAGCTTTTACCGGTTGGACAGTGAAAAATGGGGAATACCTTTCAATGATGGCGGTTAAAGATTCCATCTGGCCTTATGGAAGAATACTTTGGCACCATGAATACAGAGATACTGACCATGATGCCGGCGAAAAGACCTTTTTGGGTGAAAATTCAGATTTCAATGGTGATGGCGTAATTGATGTGATCTGCAAGCAACGAGCCACCGCAATATTTGTAGCCAGACATTTATATAATTTTTTCGTCGCAGATGAAGTTCCAGTGCCTCAATGGTCCAGCACCCCTCCAAGAGATGAAGAAGCCATAAACACACTTGTAGATGCATACATGGAATCAGACCACGATATAAGATCAGTGATGAGGGTTTTATTTAATTCTGATTTCTTCAAAAACTCCAAATTCAAAAGGGTTAAAAGTCCTACCGAATTAATTATCGGTACTTTGAGAAATACCCGGGAATACCAAGTGCCCGATGGCGGAGAAATAGGGATATACAACATCGGTGAAGAATCCGGCTACATGGGCCAGAAATTGCTAGATCCTCCCTCTGTGGAAGGATGGCATACAGGAGAAGAATGGATCACCAGTGGCTCCTTAGTGGACCGAGTCAATTTCGCTACCAGCCATATCGGTAATGATTCCAATCCTGGGGTTAAAACGCTAATAGAAAGAGTGGGCTTGGAAGACAAGGAACCCGGTAAGCTAGTGGATGACTGCTTGGAAGCACTTGGTTGCGTTGAAATTGAAACAGACACTTATCAAAAATTAGAGGAAGTGGCAGCAGCCGGATTAAAAAAATCAGATTCCCCTAAACAAGTATCGTCTGATCTAATTATCGAACTATTTAAATTAATAGTTTCGAGTAGAGAATACCAACGCTGCTAGCCAGAAATACGGCTAATCAAAAAGATTAAAAACCTGATTTTCCTGTTGAAGCACTTGGACAAAAGTAGCACACTTGGGCATGTCTTTAATTTTGGTGGCCCCAATATAAGTACATGCTGACCTAACCCCTCCGATTATTTCAGTCAACGTATCTTCAACGGTGCCTTTATATGGAATTCTTATATCCTTCCCCTCTGCTCCTCTATACCCGTCCTTCCGTGCACCATGTACTTCCATGGCTCTGTCAGAACTCATTCCGTAGAATTCCATTTTCCCATCCATAACATCAACCTCAGATTCCTCGTGACCCGCAAGCATACCTCCCAACATAACGAAATCAGAACCAGCTCCAAAAGCTTTGGCCACATCCCCCGGATATACACAACCTCCGTCTGCTATAACCTGTCCACCTACACCGTGGGCTGCATCCGCACATTCAATAATCCCAGAAAACTGTGGAATACCTACTCCAGTCATCAGGCGGGTCGTGCATACCGAACCGGGTCCTATCCCGCATTTGACTATATCTGCACCCCGTAAAATAAGTTCTTCTGTCATCTCCGCGGTAATCACATTGCCCGCGATTATTGTTTGCTCTGGAAACTCCTCCCTCATCTGTGCGACAAAATCAACGAAGTTTTCATGGTACCCATTTGCAACGTCGATCGTTATAAAAGGAATCTCAGGATATTTTTCTAGGACGATTTTTAAAGTTAAAAAATCAGGAGCGTCTTCATCCCAAATCCTGTTCGTGCCAGTACAGATTGACACATAATTAAGGTCTAATCCCCCGGCAACAGCATTATCCCAATCTTCTGGCTCATAATGCTTTCTCAAGACCGTCAACATTTTGTAGTTCTGCAGTACTTTAGCCATCGAAAAAGTGCCAACCCCATCCATGTTAGAGGCAATAATCGGAATACCTTTAAATCCCTTACCAGAATTCAAAAAATTGAATTCTCTTTCCATATCGACATCTCTTCTTGATGTCAATTTTGAACGCTTTGGCTTTAGTAAAACATCTTTGTAATCAAGTTTTAAATCAGATTCTATTCGCATTTATATTTCACCATTCTTCAACTGAGCTCACATTACAGCGCTGGATAATCCTTCATCAATTCTAACCATGCGGATAGATGAATAACAGAGGTTCAATATTATCAAACGATTGAGGTGAGGTTGTGTGGCTATTAAAACCTATATAAAGTTTGGTAACCAAAAATATTCAGGGGATCAAAACGTTATGGTTTGGCAAGAAGAATTGAATGAGCTGGGTAGAAGGCTTGAAATGGCTAAGGGTATGGGTGGTCAGGAAGGTATTGATAGACAACACTCTAACGGGAAATTGACCGTACGGGAGCGCATAGAGGCTATCTCTGACCCTGGAACATTCAAAGAGCTTTCTGCTCTGGCAGGTAGTGCCCGGTATGATGACAACGAATTGGTAGCTTTCACTCCCTACCCACGAGTAATCGGAACCGCTCGTTTAGGTGGAACGAGGGTTATGCTGGATGGGGGAGATTTCACTGTGCGAGGAGGGGCAGGGGAGAGAGGAACCGGAAGTCAACCTAGCTCGCTAAAATACGCTCTTCAATGGCGGATCCCTCTTGTAAGACTGCTTGATGCTGTTGGAGGAAGTGTAAGAACCTTCGAACAAATTGGCAGGACCTATTTACCCGACGGAGGAGGAACCTCAAAGGCAGTGGATTTGCTTAATGAAGTCCCTGTCGTCTCAGCAGTATTGGGATCAGTAGCTGGCCTACCCGCAATTGAAGCTTGTCTGTGCCATTTTAGTGTCATGGTAAAAGACACTAGTCAGGTTTTCGCTGGAGGGCCCCCTGTAGTTAAGGCAGCACTAGGTTACGATGTAACCAAAGAAGAATTGGGGGACCACAACAGCCAGGTATTTAAGACAGGAGTCATCGATAATCTCGCAGAGTCAGAGGAAGAGGCTTTCGAGATGATTCGCAGATTTCTTAGTTACATGCCTACCAGTGTGTGGAAGAAACCCGAACGAATAAGCACCGACGATGACCCGAACAGAAGGGATGAAGAGCTTCTGTCAATCATTCCTCGACGAAGCAAACGAAGATATGACCCATACAAAATTTTGAACCATGTAATGGATCATGATTCATTTTTTGAAATAGCCCCGTTTTACGGCCAGTCTAAAATAACGGGATTAGCCAGAGTAAACGGATACCCTGTGGGTGTTCTGATGAACAATCCCAATCATTTAGGCGGCTCTACAGATGTAGCTTCTGGAGAAAAAACAATACGTTTGGTAAGTCTTTGTGAAACATTCCATATACCAATAGTTTCTTTTGTGGACGAACCTGGGTTTATGGTGGGAATAGACGCTCAGAATCAAGGCATAGTAAGAGCAGGTGCAAGATTAGTAATAGCGAATGCAAGAAGCCAAACACCTTGGATAAGCTTTTATTTGAGGCAAGCCTACGGCGTAGCTGGCCAAACAAATCATCGACCTACAGGAATGTATCATCGATATGCTTGGCCATCTGCCAAATGGGGATCAATGCACATCGAGGGTGGAGTATCGGCTGCATACAGAAGAGAGATAGCCGCCGCTGAGAATCCTGAGGAAAAACGCCTAGAAATTGAAGCCCGGCTTCAAGCTATGGCATCTCCTTTTAGGACGGCGGAAGACACAGGTGGCGAAAGTAGTTCACACGGAATAGACATAATTGATCCAAGGGATACAAGATCTCTATTATGTGACTTCATCGACATGGCACAGGATATGCTAGATACCCAACTAGGGCCTCCTAATTCTCCGTACGTTCCCTAGTCGATCTAACTTTCAATATTTCTGGCCAGACAATAAAACATCCTATAATCAGGAATACCCCAAGTAACCCATCAACAAATATTGCCGCCTTTACCCCCCATATCTCTGCAATGGTTCCCGAAATCAATAATCCTAAAGGTAGCGAATAGACTGCGAGTTGCCTCAATCCCATCACCCTTCCCCTTAAATTATCTGGTGTTAAAGATAAAAGCATCATAGCTATGGCCACCACACATATAGACTGGCCTAAACCAGCAATAAATAGAGCGGGTAATGAAATAACAAAATTAGGAACCAAACTCAATAAAATTATTGCGACACTCCACAGGAAAGCTCCCCCAATTGCAAATCTACCTACTCTTCCGGAACTATCCCTTCCGCCTGCGAAAAGAGAGCCGAAAACTGCACCTAAAGAATAAGTTCCCATCATAAAACCTAATCCCGTGGATGTAGAATCAAAAACTTCCTTTGCAAGTACTGAAATAAGCCCAAAATATATGGGAAATGTGGCTAAATTTACTATCACAGCCAAAGCTAATAAAGCTGCAATGACTGGAGTTTGATTTACGAATCTTATTCCTGCCTTTAAATTATTAAAGACATTTAAATCTCTCAATGACTGATTTGGAGTTATCTTTCCTATATTTATAGCGCAAAATAGCGATAAAAAATAAAGCGAAACTATAATGCCATAGCTAGCTTTTACATTTAAAAATGCCAGCACTACTCCACCAACTACGGGTCCAATCATCTGTGTTACATCCCCGCCAGCTCTTGCTAAAGCTACTCCATTATTCAAATTCTTGTCACCGACTACGGAGGGCAATATCGACTGCCGAATGACCATATCGAATGTTTTAGAAAGACCCAATAAGCCGGCCATTACTAGAATGGCAACTGTACCCAAGGTTCCCATAATTGTTATACCCAGAATGACCAGTCCATTCATAACAAATGAACCTCTAACGAGAATCAATAATAGTTTCCTATCAAAACGATCAACTACTACCCCGAAAGCTGGGGACATGATAGTTCCCATGAAACGCAAGGCCCCATACAGCCCGACCAAAAGGGGAGAGCTAGACATCTCCAATATAAGCCAGGAAAGAACTACCAGTTCCATATATTCTGCCCAAGCTTGTAAGCAATCAGAAATCCAAAGGAACCTGTAATTTCTTATTTTAAAACTACTGAACGTTTTTTTTAGATGTGTTTCAGTTATCATTTTTGAATCTTATTTGAATGTGGAAATCCAACCAGCAAATATATACTCTTGCCGACATGAATGCACCTGTGATGGCAGGATAAATCTGTACAGGGGGTAAAAAATGGCTCAAAGCATAAGTCCGGATGACGCAAGGATTACTTGGAAGGGAACAGTATCGACAGAAATTACGAATGAAGGGGTCATGCCTTGGAGAATCCCATTTTCAGAAAAAGACCTATTTTCATGGCCGCTTGTGGAACGAGCCGCTATGCCAGCTGGCGTACGGATTGAATTTGCTAGTAACACCTCGTATTTGGAATTGTTTTTTGACTCCATACCAGACAGAAGTCCACTAGATATATTTTGCGACGGTGAACTGAAAGCTACATTAGACACAGCCGATTTGAATTTTGTAAAGGTAGAAAATCTAGGTACGGAAAACAAAACAATCCAAATTTGGTTACCACAATACGGAGAATTTAGAATTAACAAATTGACAATCGAAGGCGGTGCGTCATTAGCTAAATCAGAAGACCAAAAACACTTTAAGTGGATCACATACGGAAGCTCTATAACACAATGTCGAGGTGCTAATTCTCCGAGCAGAACTTGGCCAGCTATTGTTGCAAGAACACACAACTTAGACTTAACTTGCCTGGGATTTGCAGGGCAATGTCATTTAGATCCCATGGTCGCTCGGACAATCAGAGACCTTCCTGCAGATATCATATCTATGTGCCTTGGCATAAACGTATATACCGCCTCGTCATTAGGGGAACGTACATTCCAGCCAGGTATATTGGGCTTTATAAAAATATTGCGAGAAAAGCACATTAGTACCCCTATAATTCTAATGTCTCCAATATATTCTCCCGGCAGAGAAAAAAACCCAAATGATGTCGGCTTAACTCTTGAATTCATTAGGAATGAGATCAAGAATGTCGTAGAGATAATGGAAAGTTTAGGCGACTCAAATATTTATTATTTGGACGGTTTGACTGTATTTGATGACCAATATGAAAAATTACTACCTGATAACCTCCACCCAAATGACGAAGGTTATGCAATTATGGCGGGTAACATATCAAATTTCCTAAAATTTCGTTTATGATTACCCATACCCTCACACTTAAGGTCTAACTATAAATTAACCAGTCGAAGGTGAAATATATGCGCCTAGAAAACAAGGTCGCTCTGATAACGGGTGGTGCAAACGGAGTAAAAAACGATTTAATGGGATTTGGCGGAGCTTGTGCATGGAGATTTGTGCAAGAAGGCGCAAAAGTAGTGATCGCGGATCTGGATGCCAGCAACGGAGTAAAAACAGCCGATCAAATAAAAAAAGAGGCTGGCAACGCTGAATTTATTAGACTGGATGTAACTAAAAATTCAGATTGGAAATCAGCGGTAGATTTCACAGTCAAGACATATGAAAAATTAGACATCCTAGTTAACTGCGCGGGAACTGCGTCAATAGAACGAGTAGAAGATACAACTGAGGAAATTTGGGATGCACAAATGGATGTGCATGCTAAAGGAGCTTTGCTCGGTACCCAAGCTGTGCTTCCTTTGATGATTGCTCAAGGCGGTGGATCAATAATCAATTTATCTTCTATTAATGGACTTGTTGGGAGCCAAAGCTCAACTGCCTACCATGCTGCTAAGGGGGCAGTAAGGCTACTTACAAAAAATACTGCGGTTCAACATGCTAAAGACGGGGTAAGAGCCAACTCTGTGCATCCAGGGTATGCCGATACTCCCATGACAAAACCTTTGTTTTCTGATGAAGATGCTTTAGCACTGCGGCTTAACAAGGTTCCACTGGGAAGATTGGGAACGGCAGATGAAATTGCCAATGGAATTATTTATCTAGCATCAGATGAATCCTCCTTTGTCACTGGTTCTGAATTGGTGATAGACGGCGGAATGACTGCTCAGTAAGTGAATCCGAAATTAAGATCCAATGGTCTTTTAGTATGCTTCGATGGCCTTTGCAATCTGTGTAGTGGATGGATTGATTTCTTAATCAAAAGAGATGTCAATGATGTTTTTACATTCACCTCTCTTCAGTCCGCTGAATGTCGAAATGTACTACTGGGTAAGGGGTACAACGAATCAGAGATTGAATCTCTTGATAGCATAATAGCCATTCATTCAGGTCAGGTATTTACCCGCTCGGATGCGGTTATAGAGATTTTGATTGCCCTCGGAGGACTGTTTAAAGTAGCACTCTTACTGAAATTAACCCCATCATACTTACGAAACGTTGTCTATGACGTGATTGCTAAGCGGCGGTACCGATGGTTTGGAACAAGAGATACATGTCGTGTTCCCTCACCAACTGAAGCCCATAAGTTCCTTGAGTAAAACAGTCATCCGCAAGAAACCGGTATTTCTCAGAGGTAAATGGAATCATTTACTATTCGCAAACTATGAAGTGGACCCTGCTGTCCTTCAAGATCATACCCCCAGAGGTACGATCTTAGATTCTTGGAACGAGAAGATTTTCCTAAGTCTGGTTGCTTTCCGTTTCTCGGAAACTAGTGTACTGGGAATACCTGCATTGGGCTGGAGAAATTTTGACGAAGTAAATTTAAGGTTTTATGTGAAATGTAAGATAGATCAAGAAACTAAAAATGGTGTAGTTTTTATAAAAGAAATCGTCCCGAGTTGGCTAGTAAGCAAAACAGCCAATTTACTTTACGGAGAAAATTACCAAAACAAAGAAATGCATAGTTCCATAGAATTCCTATCGAGTTCAATCAAAAACGTCAGTTACGAGATTAAAGATTCCAATTCAACAAACAAATTTTCGGCTTTTGTGGAAGACACAGGGGAAATACTTCCACAGGATAGCTTAGGGAGCTACATAACTGAACATTATTGGGGCTACGCTAAAAGAAGTGCTGATATTACAGTCGAATACCAGGTAGAACATCCACAATGGAAAGTTACAAAGGTAGATGACTATGTCATTAAATTCGATTTTGAGCAGGTCTATGGTAACCCATATTCTTTTCTATCTTCCCTGAAACCACAATCGGTATTCTATTGTGAAGGCTCTGGAATATCCGTGAGAATGGGTAGAAAACTCAAGTCCTAAGTGACTCTAATGTCGTTTCCGCTTGTCTTATAAGAGATTCAGCTGAATCCCCGATAAACATCACATGCCCCATTTTCCTTCTAGGGCGAACCGACTGCTTACCGTACATGTATAACCTAGCAGCACTTCCAGAATACAGTTCATATTGATGGGCAGAACTATTCAATATATCAGCCTCTTCCCCAAGAATATTAAGTAAAACTGAAGCATTCAAAAAGGCTGGTTCTAAAATTGGTAATCCCACTAGAGCCCTTACCTGGCTTTCATATTGTGAAATGCTGAAAGCATCTATTGTGTGGTGGCCAGAATTATGAGGCCTAGGAGCTATTTCATTTACTAATATCTCGTTTTTTGAGTTCAAGAACATTTCCACACAAAATACTCCGGCTTCACCTATCCCACCGATTACTTCTTTAGCAAGCGCTACAGCCCTAGTTTGTAAGTTGGCTGCCAACCTGGGCGGTGAAATACTTATACGCAATATGCCACCTTCGTGGATGTTTTCAGTAGGGGGATATGCCACCAATTTACCCAATCCATCCGAAACAATTACCACAGACATCTCAAGTAGGTAATCAACCACTGCCTCTACAACCCAAGATTCACCATGGATAATTTTTAATAATTCGGTTAATTCAGAGTCATTATCCACCTTCCACTGGCCATGCCCGTCGTATCCCAATGTGGCCGTCTTAATGATCCAAGGTTTGGGCAACTTTACACTTCTAAATTCTTTAGCGTCTGACACAAATTCATGAGATGTAACTGGAAACTTATTTGAACACAAAAAAGTTTTTTCTTCGATCCTATTTTGAGCCAGTTTTAGACTTTTGCTACCAGGTTTAACGAGGTTTACATTTTCCAATTTTGATACAAGTTGATATGGGACATTTTCCCATTCTAAAGAAATCGCATCCACCATATCTGAAAAAATAATTATTTGTTCATCGTCATCGAATGGCGCATCAATTGAATGGGTAGCATGTCTTTTTGCCGGGGCAAGAGGGTCCGGGTCCCATACAACCACCTTATAGCCCATTCTCAATGCCGCCTCTGTAAAAAATCCTCCCAGCTGTCCGCCACCTAGCATACCGAGGGTTGACCCTGGAGTAATCACCGAGTTGGCTGACATCTATTAATCACCTTTGGCTTCAGGGTTTTTCAAAACGCTGTCAGTGAGATCTTTACGCCAGATCCTTAGTTTATCCTTTACTCTAGGATCGGAAGTAGCGATTATCTCAGCAGCCAGTATGGCCGCATTTTCGGCACCCCCAATAGCCACAGTTGCTACAGGAACTCCCCTGGGCATCTGAACTATAGACAAAAGGGAATCCATTCCTTTCATATGTTCAAGCGGTACAGGAACTCCAATAATAGGGATTATTGTCTTTGCAGCTAACATTCCAGGAAGGTGTGCAGCACCTCCTGCACCGGCGATAATAACTTTAATTCCTCGATTCTCTGCTGACTCTGCGTACTCGTAAAGCCAATCAGGCGTTCTATGGGCAGATACAACTCTCAACTCATTATCAATTGAAAGACGATCCAAAAGATCTGACGCCTGTTTTAGTAGTGGAAAATCTGAAGTACTTCCTCCCACAACTGAAACTACTGGATCTGAACTTTTTTGCGACTCAGTCATTTTTTGCTCCATATTTCAATTATCCTACAAACATTTCTATGGAAGTGCTTATTCTTAAATTGGCCACAGTCACTTCGCCTCAGCCAAGGTTTTAAATTTAAGATAATCCTTAAAACTCATTTCGCTATCACCCAGCATTTGGTGGAGAATACTTCTATGCTTATATGAAGCCCAATGTTCGGGATCCAAAGTGATAGCACTGTTCAAATCATCCATAGCCAAGTTTAATTCACCAATTTCAGAGTATGCCAAAGCCCGATTATGGTAAGCATCCCTATATTCAGAATCTATCTTTAATGCTTGTTCGAATGCGGGTATCGCTTCTTTAGCTTTTGCGAGACAAAGTTGGGCCACTCCAATGTTATTCCAAGACATAGAATGATTAGGATTGTACTCAACCACCATGAAAAAACAATCTAAAGCCCTGGCGTGATCTCCGCGGTTGGCAAGATAGTTACCCATCTTAAATTGCTCTTCCCAGCTGCAAGGTTCCAACTGTAGGTCTCCTCTGTTTAAATAAAAATCTATGGAATGGTCAATTTAGAAAATTAAGATTGTAAAATCAGAATACTAAAATCAACATGCCTATTGTAATATTTATAGGTAATGTCTTCACGAAACCAAAATCCAAATCTTAGTAATGCGATCCTTCCTGGTATGGCAGAGGCTTCACCAGAGCTGCACCATGCCAAATTGAATTTGACCGCCAATATAAGTGAAATTCTCACCAACCATTCATACGAAATATTTGATTGCCCAATAATGGAGGCTACGGAACTCTACGCCATGAAATCTGGTGGAGAGCTCACAAGTAGATTGTATTCCTTCGTGGAACCAGGAGGTATGGATGTAAGCCTAAGACCTGAATTTACTTCTTCGGTAATAAGATCCTACATATCGGATGAAATAACTGAAAGTCAAATTGTCAAGAAACAGTATGTGGGACCAGTGTTTAGATATTCAGATTCAAGCCAAGGATCAAATCAAAGACAATTCACCCAGCAAGGTTGCGAACTAATTGGGGATTCTAGCGCCGATGCTGATGTAGAAATATTAAAACTCAGTTTGCTTACTCTTGAGAAATCTGGTTTGGAGCGGGCCACGGTGAAGCTTGGGCATATGGGGTACCTGAGATCTCTACTTGAAAAATTTGATCTTAGTGAAGTGCTCATAGGTTTCACCCTTTCTAATTTAAAGTTCCTCACTCAAAAGACAAATGGGATAGAAGAATTATCAAAGTTGGCTTCCGATATAGGACTTATAAATCCAGGCAACAAGATTTCTGAACCAACACAGACTGAACCCACAGAATTATCTAAATCTGACAATTATGGGCGGCGAAGCATCGACCAAATAAATTTCCGGTTAAAAAGCAAAAAAAACAATTCCTTTTCTGTCAATAAATACACTGAATCCTTGGAGTCTCTATCAGAATTATTATGTACTTTCGCCGGTGATATAAACACCATTTCAGATAGCCACAATGACTCTACCTTCGGAAAGGCCAGTCAGTATTTTAAGCTCGTAGTGGAAAAAGCGATGCGCGATATCAACATTGAGGTCAATTTTATCGTTGACTGCGCTGCACAACGTGGATTTACTTACTATACGGGGATTATTTTCGACATCGAATATAAGGAAGGAACGGATTCAATTCCACTCGGAGGTGGAGGAAGATACGATGGCCTAGTGAAACTACTAGGAGGACCAACTGAGGTCCCAGCTACGGGGTTTGCGGTTAATATAGACTCAATACTTTCTATAAATTCAATGGACGAAAAGAAGTGAATTCGGAAAATTCAGACTTAAAACTGGTAATCCCAAGTGATGGTGCTATGTATGAGTCGACTTTGGAATTCATGGCCAACGTTGGGTTATCTGTTGAGAGAGAAAGTAAAAGAAGATATATAGCAACTATCCCGAATTTATCTGGAATAACTGTTTTACTACTCAGAAGTGCTGACATAACCTCCACATTGGAAGATGGAAGTGCTGATTTGGGTTTACTTGGCGAAGATCGTTATCGAGAATTAAAACAGGAAGACCTACGGACAGGCGTATTACTGGGAAGGTTGGGCTACGGTAATTGTTCCCTCACCATTGGTATTCCCAACTCTTGGTCTGACGTGGATTCAATAGCTGATCTTGCTGAAGTAGCTATAGAGTTCCGAGAAAAAGGCCTAAGTATGCGAGTGGCCACAAAATCGCCAAGGCTAACAGAAAAGTTTCTGCTTTCACACGGAATAAGCTATTTCTCCCTTGTCCGGTTAAGTGGTACATTGGAACTTGCCCCTGAGATGGGATTTGCGGACATAATAGCTGACATAACATCAACTGGAACCACAATGAGAGAGAACCAGTTAAAAACAATCCAAGGTGGAACCATTATCGAGTCTGAAGCCTGCCTTGTTGGAAACAAAACCCAGTTAGCATTGGACCCAGTTAAACTTAGGACAGCAAAAGAATTAGTTCGGATAATCACGGGTTATTTTAAGAACCAGATGACTGAAGTAGATGTCAGATACAATCTGTAGAAATGAAAAAGTAAAGTCCGTGTATCCACATGCCTAATTTACCAACCCATATACATTTTTCCTATGAGTCAATTGGGAAGTACAATGGTCTAGATTTGAACAATCATCTGCCAATCTATCTTTTTGGATCCACCGCTCCCGATATAAGGGTTATTACCAAACAAGATCGTTCCGTCTATCACTTTGTCCAACTAGATTTCGATCGGGTAGGGGACGGAATAAGAAATATGAAAACCCTCTACCCATCACTGGACAACTTAAATATCAATGATGAACATACTAGATCGTTCATGGCAGGATACGCATCTCATCTGATATTAGATGAAACTTGGATCACTACTATGTTTCGTCCTTTCTTTTCTGGCCCCTCACTTTTTGGGAATAAAAGCCAAGGTTTGATTCTAGACCGGGCCCTTCAAATGTATTTAGACAAATCCCATTGGAATACATTGGACCGAAATTTACCCTACATAGAATCATGTGAAATGAATATAGAGGTCGAATTTCTAAAAAATGAGCCTGTTGAGGATTGGAGAAATTGGATTTCTAAATTGCTTAACAGGAAATTTTCATGGGATAGATTGGAATTTATGGCCTCGAGAATTGCCAAAGGGGATAATGATCATCCAGCGATAGGGCTCGCAAAGGATTTTATTTCTGACCCTGAAGAAGGCATTGGCTACATCCTTGAAAAACTTCCTAATGGAATATTAGAAGAATTTTCAAATGAAAGCTTACGCAATATAGACAAGGCTCTCACCGAGTTCATCCAATGAGAAAAGTAATTGGATTGGAGCAATCATTGGACGTCTTAACCAAAAATAGAGGTATTGACTTTGAAGGTAATTCAAAATCTATATCTAAATTTTCTAAAGATATATTTGGTGTGGAAATGACCTTGCTGGAGTATGTGAATCAAATACTTACAAAGGTTAAATCTGAGGGAGACCAAGGTATTTATGATCTTTCTATGAAAATAGATGGCCAAAAATTAGAGCGAATAACATTAGATAAAGCGGATCTTAAAAAAGCCTACGATTACATACCTTCAGCTCTAAAGGAGGCTCTAGAGTATTCAGCATCTCGAATAAACAAATTTCATGAAAGGTCGATTCAAAATGATTGGCACGACGATTTAGAAGGCTATGGCCAAAAATATGTGCCTGTGGATTCAGCGGCAGCCTACATCCCAGGAGGAACTGCAAAGTACCCTTCAACTGTTTTAATGACTGCTATACCTGCCAAAGTATCCGGCGTGCAAGACATAGCAATAACCTGTCCTATGCCAAATAACCACTCAAATTACGCTTCTGTACTGGCTGCGGCATATATTGCCAATGTTGACCAAGTGTATTGTGTTGGCGGGGCACAGGCTATCGCGGCGTTGGCATATGGCACGGAATCAGTTTCCAAAGTGGACTTTATATGCGGACCAGGCAACATCTTTGTAACCTTAGCCAAGAAATTAGTTTACGGAGACGTAGGTATAGATGGCCTTTATGGCCCAACAGAAACAGTTGTAATAGCTGACGACCATGCCAATCCAACGTTATGTGCAGCTGATTTAATAGCACAGGCGGAACATGACCCTTTGGCACGCGCTATTTTGATAACTACCGATCCTATAATGGCTGAGGCAATACAAAATGAAATTGAATTACGGGTTTCTAGAATAGACAGATCTGAAATAGCCAAAGACTC
>CAYPXS010000026.1:12057-14478 GCA_964414725.1 uncultured Dehalococcoidia bacterium | reverse complement strand
ACCAAGGCAGTAACATCATCAATTTTTACCCATGATGAATCATCAATACTTCTATAATTTACTACCCTAGCTTGAGTGAGTTTCATAGCTTTTCCACCTCTGCAATTTACACCTTAAAATACTCTACGAATCCGCAATATATTCCCCACGGACGAAACAATTATTAGTTGATTCAAACTAACCATAGAGAGCCTTCAAAGGCAAGCCATTTACATACAATGTTTAGTTGGGTTGATTATACTTGGCTGTAGCCACTACCCACCCTATCATCATCAACGCCAGTACCTCTCGCTTGGTCGATCCATCCAAATTCTTTTAGAATTTGCTGGCTATATGTAACCCGACCAGTTACTTTTCCTATCGGTTCCGTTGCTAGCAGTAAAGCCGCTTTGGCCATCAACTCTGGATGTTCACCTCTTGGATCATCCATTCCAGATACGAGGTTATGAAAAACGGTACCTGGTGTAGGTACCACTTGGGATGGGGATACACATGTAACAGAAACCCCATCACCATACACTTCCTGCGCCAAACCTTGAGTAAACCTCTCTAGGGCCGCTTTCTCAGCACCGTAGCAAGTACCTCCAGAATTCGACGGAACGTCTGCATAAGGACCACGACCTGGTCCAATGGCAGCTCCAGATGAAATATTTACAATACTTCCTGACCCATTCGGAATCATATCCTCCAGGGCCAGCTGACTCAGAATAAATGGGGCGTGAAAGTTAACTGCCCAAGACCTCATCCACCGATTAATTGGATAGTCTCTAACTGGAATAAAATACGTTAGGGCAGCATTATTAACGAGCACATCAACGTTTCCGTAGAGGTCGTGTGTTTCTGTGAAAAGACGCTCACAGTCTTCGGGTAATGATATGTTGACTGTAACAGGTTTAGCATCTCCACCTGCTTCATTGATGTCACTCACTGTTTTTTGAAGTGATCCTTCTAATGGGTGATCTCCCTCTTTTAAGGTTCTTGCCGCACAAACCACTTTCCCGCCTTCCTTGGCAAAAACCCTAGCAATCTCTGCTCCTATTCCGCGGCTTGCACCTGTAACAACAACAACCTTTCCATCCAAAATACCCATAGCATTTCTCCTTCGATACCTGTGTGTAAGAATCTTACTCTGAAATCACATAAATTAGCCTACCTATGGATTCTATTTTAGAAGGGGCTGTATAGACAAGATATATATGCGATTAATTGACCCGTCAATTGATTAAAATCTATACTTCTCGTCGAATTATCTTTACTTTTTACTGTGTCCCTAAGAGGTACTACTGGCTGTGGATTTACGACCGGTTATATTAGCGGGTGGTTCTGGCAAAAGGTTATGGCCATTGTCCAGAAACCAATACCCTAAACCGTTCCTCGCAACCAACAATCAAATGTCGTTAATTCAAAATACTGTTCAGCGAACAATAAATTTAGGTTTATTATCTCCCGTTATAGTTTGTAATGAACAAAATCGGTTCTTGCTAACAAATCAGCTGGATGCTATGTCAGTTCGTCCTGAAAAGGTTCTCTTAGAACCTATTTCCAAAAATACAGCTCCAGCGCTGACACTCGCTGCAATTTTTCTCTTAAATAATTTCGGCGATGCCATATTGTTCTCGATGCCATCCGATCATTTCATAAAAGAGGATGAAAATTTCTTTCAAGCAGTAGAACTTGCTCATAGGTTGGCCGAAGAAGGCGGGATTGTAACCTTTGGAATAGATATAAAAAAACCTGACGTGAACTTCGGTTACATAAAAAAAGGGGACATACAGGAAAATAATTATTTTGAACTCAGTGAGTTTTACGAGAAGCCAGATAATAAAACCACACAGAGCATGTATGAATCTCAAGATTTCTTATGGAATAGTGGCATGTTTTTTATGAAAGCCAGTTTATGGCTAGATAAATTAAAAATTCATGCTCCTGACATTTTAACGTCCTGTGAAATGTCCATACGCAATGGTAGCAACGACGGCATATTTTTTCGTCCGGACCAAAAGTCATTTGAACCGTGCCAAAGTAAATCTATAGACCACGCAGTTATGGAGAATCTCCGATCCTCAAATACTTCCATTAATAATTGGGTAGTTCCTTTAGATTCAAAATGGTCTGACTTGGGATCTTGGAGCTCCTTCATGGATTCTCAAATTCCGGATAGCTCAAACAACCTTGTAAAAGGGGACGTAATTGTCGACTCAGTCCAAGATTCTATAGTAGTTAGCGACCACCGTACTATAGCAGCCTCCAATTTAGACAATGTCATTATTATCGAAACTTCCGACGCTATCTTGATAGCAAACAAGAACGAAGAACACAAGATTAAGGAGTTGGTAGAAAAAATCCCGACTGAAAGCACAGTCAATTTTGAAACCCATAAAAAAGTATTCCGACCATGGGGATACTATGAAATTTTAGATA
>CAYPXS010000026.1:0-11957 GCA_964414725.1 uncultured Dehalococcoidia bacterium | reverse complement strand
TTTGAAACCCATAAAAAAGTATTCCGACCATGGGGATACTATGAAATTTTAGATAGGGGCAGGGAATATCAAGTGAAAAAGTTGAGCGTTTTGCCAGGTGAAGCTCTTTCGTTGCAGACCCACAAACACAGAACTGAACATTGGGTAGTTGTCAGCGGAGTTGCGACTGTTACAAAAGACGATGAAAAAATGATCCTAAAAAAGAATGAGTCAACTTATATACCTGCAGGCGCGCAGCATAGGCTGGAGAATGGGGGGAAAAATAGTCTGGAAATAATAGAGGTACAATCTGGATCATACTTAGGAGAGGACGATATAGTTAGACTTGAAGACAGATATCAAAGAGATTCAACACCATGAAACAAATCCTAGAATATCAGAATAGTCTGACATGAAAGAAATACCTCTCATATTCCCTTTCGCCTTGCTAATAATAATAGGGGCATTAGTGTTTTCGACGGCATATGGATTAGCAGACAGTACCATTAGAGAAAAGGGTCATTCAGAAAGCCAATACGAGTGGGATGAGAAAGCGGCTCTTTGGGTGTGCCCATTTCATTAGATATCAGTTTCAAATTAGGAGACCATTATGAGTAGCTTAGAAGGCAAAGTCGCGATTGTTACCGGTTCTGCAACAGGCATCGGATACGGGATATCAAAACGCCTTGCGAACGATGGAGCAAACCTTGTTATGGTGGATATGGACGCCAATATGCTGGAGCAGTCCGGAAGTGAAGTCGCCGCCAGAACCAGAGAAGTAGAAATTTCAATAGGAGATGTCTCGGAACCTCAAACAGCCCAGGAAGCAGTCAATAAAGCTATCGATAAATGGGGCAAAATAGATATTCTAGTAAATAATGCGGGAATTGGCGGTATTAACGGAAATATTTGGGAATTGGACGTAGACGAAATGGATAGAGTTTATCGTACCAATCTTCGCGGAGTTTTCTCTTTTTGTCACGAAGTGATCCCGCATATGTTGGAAAAAAATTACGGGAGAATCGTTAATATTGCTTCTATTGCCGGCAAGGAAGGCAATCCACGAATGGTTCCGTATTCGTCTACCAAGGCAGCAGTTATAGGTCTTACCAAATCCATAGGCAAAGAGTTAGCAGGAACTGGGGTATTAGCAAATTGTATTACTCCAGCAGTGGTGCAGACACGAATATTGGAAGAATTTACCCCAGAGCAGGTCCAATATATGGTAGATCGAATTCCTGTTGGGAGAACTGGTGAAATTGCAGAGATAGCTGCTCTTGTTACCTGGCTGGCCTCAGATGAATGCTCTTTCAGTACCGGAGCAGTTTTTGACATAAGCGGGGGACGCGCAACATATTAGCCTACTAATAAGGAACAGCCCATTCCGTTTTCGAAAATTACTCTCTTTTATGTCTTGAGAGCATTAACTCCTACTTCAGCTCCGACTGAAACTACGCCGCCTTTTTCCACAAATGCAAGAAGGCCTCGCTTTCCGTCAATCTCATCTTTTAAACCTGGTCGTAGTTCATCCATACGAGCACAAGGTTCACAATCTCCCGTGACTTCCAGAATCACATCGCCTCCCAATGAAACCTTATCCCCAGCCGATATAGAAGAGAAATCCAACCCTTCTACGGTGACATTTTCACGTACCTGACCTGGCGAAAGGTCAAAATGATTCAACGTTTCTGAATCCATAATTAAAACTTGCCGATTTGATCTTCGTCCGTCAGAACGCAGGTGCCTGTCTCCTTCCATACCTTGCCCTGTAATGAAATTAGCCTCATTGACCTCTTTCATTGGATCCCGGCTTCCCACACATAATCGCATTGAAATTATCGAACCCGACATATTAAACAGCCTCCAGACATAAGTTCACACTTAGAGCCTCATTCTACACCTTATTAGAAATTGTTGGCGTTGTATAATCGCCCTAATTCACGGATAAAGATCACTCAGAATAAGGATAGTGCTATGGATTCACAGGTAACAATTGGCGATGGAAATTTTAAATATACGGTGCTGGAGAATTGGGAACAGATGCCAGAGGGCTATTCATGGCCAGAGACCGCCGGTGTAGCAACAGATGCCAACGATAACGTGTACGTTTTTAATCGCGGGGAACATCCTATGATGGTTTTCGATAAAGACGGCAATTTTTTAAGATCGTGGGGAGAAGGTATATTCACTAGAGCACATGGAGTGAGTCGCGGCCCGGACAACACTCTCTATTGTACAGATGATGGGGACCACACGGTTAGACAATGTACTCTAGATGGCAAAGTTCTAATGACTATAGGGAACCCTGGAAATGCTTCTGATTTATTTAGTGGGAAACCTTTTAACAGATGCACCCATACTGCGACAGACCCAGACAACGGAGATATTTTTGTAACGGATGGCTACGGGAACTCTCGAATACATAAATATTCCCCTGATGGAAATCTTCTTGATTCGTGGGGGGCACCAGGAACAGGAGAAGGGGAATTCAACATTATTCATAATATAGCCACAGATCAGAATGGTTATATTTACATTTGCGATCGGGAAAATCACCGTGTACAAGTTTTTGACAAAAACGGGAATTTTGAGGCGGCCTGGTCAAATGTACATCGCCCGTGCGCGATTTATATAGATGAACAACAGAGAATATATGTAGCCGAATTAGGGTACGGGAACAATGTCAGCAAGAATGTTCCAAATATTGGTCCTAGAGTCAGTGTATTAGATCAATCTGGAAAGGTGCTAGAAAGGATAGGACATATGGGATATGGCTTTGACACCGGTCAATTCGCCGCCCCTCATGGATTATGCCTTGATTCCAACTTGAGCATATATGTCGCCGAAGTAGCAAGGACAAATATGAGCCACTACACTACTCCTCCAGATGTTCTAAGAAGTTTCCAAAAACTAGTTAAAGCCTAGCAACCGACAATTGTAGATGCTAACCTACGCCAAACAGATTTATAAAAAGAATAATTTGCCGAAGGAGGATGGAAATGGCAGCAACCAAAGCACACAGTAAAATGGCTCAGCAGATGAGTGAGGCCGGGTCCAAATTTCTGAACAGCCTTTCTCAAGATCAAAAAGGGAAAGCCTGCTTCGAATATCTCGATGGAGAAAGATTATTTTGGTACTACCCACCAATGAATCGGCATGGATTAGCACTGCGAGACATGGAATCTAAACAAAGAGAGTTGGCCTTCAAATTGATGTCGACGGGGCTAACTGAAAGGTCCTACGATCAAGCGAGACAAATTATCGCTCTTGAAGATGTATTAGGACCTCTCGAAAAAGAGCGTGGCGTGAAATCCTTCAAAAGAGATCCAGAGTTATATTACTTCACCATATTTGGAACTCCCGGTGGAGATGATCCTTGGGCATGGCGAGCAGAAGGACACCATGTTTCACTACATTTCAGCGTTTGGAAAGATGAAATCATATCCACGACGCCCTTTTTCTTTGGAGCCAACCCCGCTGAAGTTAGAACAGGTCCTAAAAATGGATTACGAATATTGAGCCACAGAGAAGACATTGCCTTCGACTTGATGAGCAGCCTTGATGAAGGTCAAAAAAAGAAGGCCATTATCTACGGTACGGCGCCATACGACATTATTACGTACAACAGTTCAAAGGTGTCATTACCCGCTGAAGAAGGATTATCAATTTCTAAAATGTCAGGAACGCAACGAGAAATTATTGAATCCCTTATATCCGAGTATATTAATCAAGTACCTGAAGAATTAGCCCAGAAAAAATATGATGAGCTTGAAAAATATGGCCTAGAAAATGTCCACTTCGCCTGGGGCGGAGCCACTGATGCCAGTGGGGAACATTATTATAGACTTCACGGAGGAAACTTCGTTGTAGAATTCGACAACCGGCAGAACGGCGCCAATCACATACATTCAGTTTGGAGAGACGTTGATAACGATTTCGCTGAAGACGTTATGAGACAACACCTGCTAGCCTATCACGTCCTCTAATCTCTGATAATAAGGGGAGGAAATGGCATCCTCCCCTTATTATGAAATTAGACTTCTCGAAATTCCCCTTCAACCGTGTTATCAGGATCTTCCGGTGTAGCATTTCCCTCTCCTGACGGGTTTTCCGGCGCCGCACCCGTTTTACTATAGACTTCTTGTCCTATTCTCTGGAGAGATTCCTGCAGCTGCTGAAGTGAAGACTCAATTAGGGAATTATCATCTCCTTCAAGAGCGGCTTTTAAGGCTGATATTTTCTGTTCTACCTCATCTTTCATTGAAACATCGATATGTTCTTCATTTTCTTTTAGCAAGGTTTCAGCCGAGAAAACGGCGGTTTGGGCCGTGTTACGTATTTCAACAAATTCACGTTTTTGCTTGTCTTCTTCTGCATGCTGTTCAGCCTCATCAATCATTTGATCTATCTCATCCTGAGATAGACCCGAACTAGCGGTTATCGTGATACTCTGCTCTTTACCCGTACCCTTATCTGTTGCAGATACATTAAGAATTCCATTTGCATCGATATCAAATGTCACTTCCACTTGCGGCACCCCACGAGGCGCCGGCAGAATTCCATCAAGATTAAATCTCCCAATAGTTTTATTCTCGCTCGCCATTGACCGTTCTCCTTGCAACACATGCACTTCAACAGAAGGCTGGTTGTCAGAAGCCGTAGTGAAAGTTTCACTTTTCGAAGTTGGAATAGTGGTATTTCTCTGTATTAGCGGTGTAGTTACACCTCCCAGAGTTTCAATACCCAATGTGAGAGGGGTTACATCCAGCAGTAATATATCCTGGACATCTCCTTGAAGAACTCCAGCTTGAACAGCTGCTCCGACTGCTACTACTTCATCTGGATTTACTCCTTGATGCACTTCTTTACCGAAGAATTCCTCAACAGCCTTTTGTACAGCAGGCATTCTAGTCATACCACCAACCAGAATAATTTCATCAATTTCAGATGTAGGGATTTCAGCATCCGAAATAGCCTTTTTACACGGCTCTATTGTTTGTTGAACTAAATTATTTACTAGCTGTTCCAAGGTCGATCTTTCCATAGTCTCAACCAAATGTTTTGGGCCAGAAGCATCGGCCGTTATAAAAGGCAAATTGATTTCAGTCTGCATCAGTGTTGACAATTCGATCTTGGCTCTTTCTGCCGACTCCCTCAACCTTTGAAGAGCCATCCGATCGCTTTTTAAATCTATTCCTTGATCTTGTTTAAACTTCTCACAAATCCAATCAATAATAAGCTGATCAAAATCATCTCCACCCAAATGAGTATCACCATTAGTCGCTTTGACCTCAAAAACTCCGTCACCCATTTGAAGGACCGTAATATCAAAAGTCCCTCCACCCAGATCATAGACGGCTATTGTTTGATCTTTTTCGTTGTCAAGACCATATGCCAAGGCAGCAGCCGTTGGCTCGTTTATGATTCTCATTACCTCAAGCCCAGCGATCTTACCCGCATCTCTCGTAGCGTTCCTTTGGCTGTCGTCAAAATAAGCAGGCACTGTTATAACGGCCTGGGTGATTTCTTCACCTAATTTGGACTCGGCATCCTGTTTTAATTTTTGAAGAACCATAGCCGCAACTTCCGGAGGCGCATAGTTTTTGTCCCCCATAGAAACGTGTGCGTCTCCATTAGTATGCGCAACCACTGAATAAGGAACTAATCCTTTATTTCTTGATACGGAATCATGATCATATTTCATACCCATAAATCGTTTCACAGAAAACACAGTGTTGTCTGGATTTGTCACCGCTTGTCTTTTTGCTGTAGTTCCCACATATCGTTCATTGGATCTGGGATTTATTCCCACAACCGACGGGGTGGTTCTATTTCCTTCTGCATTTTCAATTACACGAGGTTCTCCTCCCTCTATGATTGACATGCAAGAGTTTGTTGTACCTAAATCAATACCGAGTATTTTCGGCATCACTTATCCTCCTGTTTTCTTAAATCTTCTTCTTGATTTTCTTTTTCAATAAACTTCGAAACAATTACTCTAGCGGGACGTATGACCCTTTCATTTAACCGGTATCCCTGCTGAATCACATTAATTATTATTCCATCTTCAGTTTCGGCATTTTCCTCATATAAAAGCGCCTCATGCTCCTTTGGGTCAAAGGGTTTTCCCAAAGATTCAATTTGAACTACTCCTTCTAATTCCAATATTTTCTCCAAATTCCTTAGAACTAAAGCAACCCCTTCCGACCAATCGTTTTGGGCATCCTCCGGAAGGTTTTCAATAGCTCTTTCCAAATCATCCACTATTGAAATAAATCTAGAGAGTAGGCCAAATTGGACAATCCTTTTAGTTTCTTCAATTTCTTGTGTGGCCCTATTTCTGTAGTTGACCAAATCAGCTTGAGCTCGTTGAGCTAAAGCTTTGTAATGATCTATTTCTTGAGATAGTTCAGCTTCAGGTTCTATCGATTCTTCTCTAACAACACCAGTTTCTGTATCTTGCTCATCTGCTTCCGCAGTCGTATTTTCAGGTGTTTCTTTTTCTTCCAAAATAAATCTCCGCACAGCTAAATCAAGGTTTTATGAGGGCCTAGTTTTCAATATTTTGAACATCTCATTCAAACAATCTTCAAGGTACTTCTTTAATTCTCCGTTCTCAGCCTGATCTAATCCAGACTTCATTTTCAACATCTGGTTGAACATACCCAGTGAAAGTTCTACTCCAGCTAAATTTAAGCCTAAATCGCCAACCAAATGCTTGATAAGCCTCAACCTAACTATGTCCTCCTCAGAATATAGTCTAAGCATTCCTACGGTTCTAGAGGGTCTGACCAATCCGGACCTCTCGTATTTACGAAGCGTCTGTGGATGCATCTCCAAAAGGCGGGCCGCAACGCTGATGACATAGAGACCATCTGGTGAGGAGTAGGCACTGGTATTATCCCTAGTTCGTGGCCTACCTCTACCAGGTCTCGGCTGTCCTTGACTGACAGAAACACCTAGGCGAATGACTCTCTGACTCGAAGATGCTCTCTGATTTTGATGGTCTTCAGACGGCATAAAATGTTTACCAAACCTCTTAAGATGTATACTTAGTACCAGAATAAATGTTATAAGTTGATTCGCAGCGTGTCAACTTAGATTACTTTGTTAAGTAACCATAATTAAATCAAGCATTCCGCAGCAGAAAACTACGATGAGGAAACAGCCATGAGACCTGACTTAGTTATCTTTGACTGTGACGGCGTGCTGGTTGATAGTGAAATAATCTCAAACACTGTCCTATCTGAAGTTTTAGAATCCATTGATCTTCATATCTCTCCGAGCGAATGTATGGATTTATTCTTAGGTAAATCGTGGGACTTTTGTCTTGGCATAGTAGAAAAACGACTCGGGACACAACCCCCTCATAATTTATACGAAACTTATATGAAAAAAATGTTCACTAAATTCGAGGAAGAATTAGTACCGATAGAATCCATAGAGTACGCTCTAGACAATCTTCCATACCCAAAATGTGTCGCCTCAAGCGGTCCACACTTAAAGATAAATAAAACCCTTTCAATAACGGGTTTATTAAACAGGTTTGGTGAGAATATATACAGTGCTACTGATGTGAAAGAGGGCAAGCCAGCTCCAGACCTATTCCTCCATGCGGCTATGAAAATGGGCGCTGACCCTGAGAATACGCTTGTCATCGAAGATTCAATAGCTGGTATTCAAGCAGCACATAGGGCGAAAATGACACCTTTGGTATATTGTCCTGCAAAAACAAATCCAGCAATCAAAAAAATGAAGAGTGTTGTGTTCAATAACATGACAGAATTACCGGCTTTGGTAGCCAAAATATAGGGCCAAGAGAGGGTACTATGAATGCTGAAATAGAATCTCTGCTGAATGGCTCAATTGACCTTCATGTTCATTCAGGCCCCGACACCAATAATATGCGAATGGACGCTATGGAGACCGCCAGATCCGCTTATGAAGCGGGAATGGCTGGTTTTGTATTGAAATCAAATGACTACCTAACCACCCCACTCACATACACTTTGTCTCAAATCTATCCTGGGTTGGCAATCTATGGATCAATTTCATTAAATTCCGCTGTAGGTGGGATAAATCCTGAAGCGGTTCTAAAAGCAGCTGAACTTGGTACAAGTTTTGTTTGGATGCCTACGATCTCAGCCAATTTCCCCATCTCCGAAGCCCAGCCTGAGGCAGGAATAAAAATTTTAGACAGCAAAGGCAAACTTACTGATGAAACCATTGAAGTCATAGACATCGTTAAATCACATAACATGACATTAATGTCTGGACATATATCGCCTGCTGAAACAATTGAATTATTCACATTAGCCAAGGCACGCGGGTTAGAAAAAATAGTTGCCAGCCAACCGGAGAATTTCTTAGACGAAGAACTGGAAAAACTTGTAAATCTCGGAGCCTATTTAGAATTTAATTTCTTATCCTGCATGCCATTTACCTCAAAAATGAGCCCACAGGAATTGGCCAACAACATCAGCAAATACGGGCATGAAAGATGCATTCTGACAACATCGTTTGGACAGTTTTTGAATCCACCTCCTTCTGAAGGCATGAGAATGGCTATAGCCGCATTGATGGAATTAGGAATGCCTATAGAAAATATTTCTACCTTGATAAAAGATAATCCAGGAAAGTTGGCTAACTAGGAAAAAATCCCCTCTTCATACGGATCACGTTCCGTATCGGAACCGGAAATCATTCTGAGGTCTTTCGACGTTTTGTTTCTGTTAAAACAGAAAACCCTAGCATCAACCAACCGAGCATTAAAAAAACAGCGCCTACAGGTGCCACAGCACCAAGCCATTTCAAAGAGCTCAAACTAATGAGGTACAAACTACCGCAGAAAACTATTGTACCGATCAAAATGAAAATAGGTGAGTACCCCATAAGCCTGTTAATTGTTAATTGTGAATTTAAGATTAATCCGATACTAAGCAAGGCTATGGAGTGAAACATTTGGAATCTAACCGCGGTCTCATACGTATCTTTGGAATCCACATCAGAAAGAGCTTCTAACCAATGAGCCCCAGCCGCTCCAAACAAAACGCATAATAGCGCCAAAATAGCTCCTACACATATCCAAAAACTAGCGTCGGGCTTCAAGCATCAACCTTGTTCAATGGAACAGTTATATAGGCTCGTTCCCCTAGTAACATGTCAAACTGGTTATCAGACCCAGAGATTAGGTTGAGATAGTACCTAATTTCCTCGTTTGATTCCAGTTGATCGTCCAATCTATTGACCTATGCGCAATTATTGTTATCGTCCAATGATCATGTTACCAGAGAGGTACCCAGCCTTTACTTTTAAGTAGCCACATAACAGGGGAGATCAACCCAATTTTGTATTATACGAAGCCACGAGAGTACAATTCCAACCATCTACCGAAAGACATATTTTTATAAATGGAGTGAAGCATGAGCGAGATGCCCGCCGCGATATCAACAGGGTTGGGAGAATGGAGATGTGACGCTATAGATATCCCAAAATTAGAACCTGGAAAGGTCTTAGTAAAAACAAATCTCGCATCGATCTGCGGTAGCGATCTGCACATAACGTATATGGGCTGGAATGTACATGAATTTCCTCTACCCCATGGTTATCCTGGACACGAAGGTATAGGACAAATAGTAGACCCAGGTCACACAAGCTTTAAAGAGGGCGAATTAGTACTGACTGTGCCCAATATATGGCAATCAAAATGCTTCGCTGGTTACCAGTTAATTGATCCTAGTTTTTTATTGCGAGTCCCACAGGGAGTTCCTGAATCTCACCTTTTAATGGCTCAACAACTGGGAACGGTTGTATTTGGGACAAGAAAATTACCAACATTGGTAGGGAAAACCGTAGCAGTTGTAGGACAAGGCTCAGTAGGCTTATTCCACGATTTTATGCTGAGAAAACTAGGCGCTCACAAAATTATAGGCATTGAACCTGTGGTAGAGCGACTGCAGGCTGGCCGTAATATGGGGATTGACGAAGCAATTGATGTGACTGGAGAAAAGGCCACGGAAGCAGTCATGGATCTAACGTCGGGCGAAGGTGCCGATCTGGTCATTGAAGCTGTTGGTAGTGTAGACACTTTAAATCAATCTTTAAAACTAGTTAAACCGTTTGGAAAATTAGCGGTTTTTGGCTTACCGCCAACTATGGAAAGGATCCCTTTCGATTGGGATACTTTTTTTCGCAAATGCATAGACATGCATTCAGTTTTTGGAGCCCAAGATGAACCAGGATTACCTGCTTTTCAATTAGCTGTGGACTACATAAAAAATAAGGAAATTGACATGGCTCCATTTGTAACACATCAATTCCCCATATCTGAAGTTCAAAACGCTTTCGATTTGGCTGACTCTCGAGAAGATGGTGCCTTAAAAGTTTCTCTCGCTTTCGAATAAGAAAACAGGAGTTGAAAAAGATTTGTCATGGCAAAATCACTCGAATACTCTACGATTGAGGAATTATCAGGATTATTAAGTTCCTCTAAACTTTCCCCAAAAGAATTGGTACTTTACTTGCAGAAAAGATCTGAGAAGCTTGACCCTTTGTTAAATGTTTGGGTGACTATCAATCCTGATTTGGGAGATAAAAACTCAAATCACAATAATGCCAGTTTGATAGATGGTATCCCAATAGGAATTAAAGACATTTACTGCACCAAAGACATGAAAACTACATGTTGTTCCCCCATATACGAGAAATATAACCCTGGGTATGATGCCCAAACTGTAAAACTTCTCAGGCAAGCAAATGCCGTCATTATGGGAAAAACGGTAACAACACAGTTTGCTTGCGGAGATCCCCCTCCGACGAAAAATCCTTGGAATTTATTAAGAACGCCTGGGGGGTCCAGTAGTGGTTCGGCAGTTGGTGTTGCCTCCGGAATTTTCCCGGCAGCTCTAGGATCTCAAACTGCGGGTTCCGTACTAAGGCCAGCTTCATACAATGGCATCGTCGGGTTTAAACCAACTTATGGCCTCGTTAGTAGGCAGGGAGTTTTCCCAGTAGCGCTATCGCTAGACACCATGGGGTGGTTTACACGTTCAGTAAGAGATGCAGCCATCTTATTAAAACATTTAGCAGGTTATGATCCAGACGACAAGGATTCGGCAAACATAAAACTAGAATCCTTAAATACGATGCCCAAAATACTAGCAACACCTCCAAATATTGGCGTCGTTGAAGACTTTTACTATGAAAATTCGGATCACAGCACAATGAAAAATTTCAAACTGTTACTGGAAAAACTTTCTAAAGCAGGTGCGACGATAGAAACTGCTGATAAGAATCTTAACTTTAATCAAATTTTAAATTCACACAAAACCATTATGAATTGTGAAGCATCGCATACTCACAAAAATAATCATGAAATAAGACCTGATGATTTTGCGCCGAAGGTGAGAGAAATAATAGAAAATGGTTTGAGAACCCCAACCCATGAATATATTGAAGCAAAGCATTTTCAACAGAAATACAGCACTCAAGTATCCGAACTGTTAAAAAAATACGATGTTTTGATAATGCCTACAGCTATGTCTGGAGCTCCAACCACTGAAACTACTGGCCAACCCGTTTTTCAGGCACCTTGGACAATGGCCGGAGTCCCTGCAATTTCTTTACCATATGAATTAGATGACGATGGAATGCCTCTTGGAGTGCAAATAATATCCAACCATTTTACCGATTTGAAATTACTCTCGGCTTCAATGTGGATCGAAGAAGTGGTGAATTTCACCCACCAACCGTCAATACCAAATGACTAGTTTTTTTACTACAGTCTTGGAGTCTCTCCGATAAAATGACCAGAGTTGACACATGGCTTGAGAAAATGGGCAACCGCTGGTTCTTTTACGGATGGTTGATAGTCTTCTCATCATTCACCTCAAGTATGATAAATGCCGGAACGGGTAGCTATGCCCTGGGATTTTTCATTATCCCAATGGGTGAGGATATAGGAATAACTAGGACACAAT
>CAYPXS010000025.1:0-14971 GCA_964414725.1 uncultured Dehalococcoidia bacterium | reverse complement strand
AATAGTGATCCATGGTAAAGGTACTGGAGCACTCCGAAAAGCCATCAGAGACTTCTTGGAAGGCCATCCTTTAGTCAGTAGTTATGGATCAGAACTGGACGCTTTGGGTGAAGACGGAGCCACTTACGTCGTTTTAAATTAAGCCTCTTCTCGGCCAAATCCGACGGCTGAATTTGGGGTTACCATTATCAGAAGAGCTGGTAATACAACCAAAGATGAAATCAATGCAAAAAGGATCATGAGGGAAGTTAGTTGTCCATAGGAAGCAAACATGGGCATAGGGGCAAAACCCATAATCGCAAACCCTACTACGCTAGATGCCGCTGAAGCAACTAAAGCTACACCAGTCCCTCTAGCCGCCTTTTGAATGGCCAAAATTTTAGATTCATTTCTTTGAAGCTCCTCTCTAAACCTGACCGTCATATGTATCGAATAATCTATTCCGACCCCAATAGAAATAGCCCCGATCATGGCCGTCACAAAATTTAGGGAAAAGCCAAAAATGTACATGACTCCATAGAGCCAAGCGACAACCAGACCAATCGGAACTACCGTTACTACTGCGTAACGAAAAGACCTCATAGTAACCAAAAGCAGCGCAGTGGCAGCGACCATTGCTATAGGAAGAGATGTATACAGTGTCCGAGTAGATTCGGACAGCTGTACCTCACGTTGAAAAGGTGATCCAGTCAAAGCAACCCTCGATAGAGATAAATGCTTTTCTAATTCCAATACTGCAGGTGTAATCTCCTTTAAAGCAGCGGTGACTACCGCTTGATCACGAGTGCCAGGCATTTGAAATTGAATAGTAGTCAAACTTTCCTCACCCTCCCTGTAATATATGGCACCCTGTACTTGGTCTGGCCGGAGAATCATATTTTGGTCGTCACCCCAGACCCCATTGAGCAACGAGTATTCAAAAATAGTCTTTATTTGATCTCGTGTATCCGGTATACCATCACCATTGATATCTGTTATAGATATTCCACTCACACCCTCCACCACAGACACGGCAAAGGCATTCCCCATCAATGTGGTAAGTAGGTTAAAAGCATTCAACCCAAATGTAACTTCTCCACTCGGGGTCTGTTCCACAAAATCAATTTCTCTCAAGCTATCTATGTAAATGCTGATATCTTCGTAAACCGTCGGATCGGTCAAATCACCTTTGACATAAGTCACGCCTGGTTCTCCACCCGCTATAAATTCGTCAAATTTATCAAGACCAATCACAAAATCTGACTCCGAATCAAAAAAATCTTTTACATCAAAAGAAGGGGTCAATTTTAGAGCAGAATAAATAGAATAAGAAGTTACTACTACAGTCACAAAAATCACTAATAGAACGTTTGTGGCAGCTAATGTAACTATCTTTGAAACAATATAGGCGAATCTATCTTGGCTTAGTGATTTTAGTTCCAGTTTTTCTGTCTTTTCATTGGACTCCGTACCAATGCTTTTCGACAATATTAGAATAGGCAACAAAATAAGAAAAATGATGCAAAAAGCCAGAAGAAGCAATCCTATAAATTTGCTGACAGCTACCATCATTATGATCGAAGCACCAGAAATCGAAGCGACTAGCAGTGAGCCAGCTAATCTATAAATCATCCATTTCGTTCTCTTAAAATTGAACCGAGCTTCACTCATCAGTTGATCTATTTTCATCGTTAGTAGAGGAGCCACCACGCCGAGTATGACGAAAGAAGATATTACTGCTATGGCAGCAGCGCATCCAAAATGGATGACTGCCTCAATATTCGATGACAAATTTGAAAGGAAAGCTATGCTATCACTAGCCATTGCCAAAAGAAGTGCTCCGAGTACTGATGCATAACCTAAAGTGAAACTAACTTTTGGGTCATTTCCGTGCGACAATTCTTCACGATATCTCCGGACAGCATGCACCACAAAATCAACTCCCAATGAAATCATTCCGATAGGTACAACCAGATCTATAACCAAGCCACTTTTTAGCCCTAATAAAGCAGAGACACCTTTCAACCAGACCATCAATACCGCAAGGCCAACACCTGTTATGGCAGTAGCCCAATAAGAATTAAGACTAAGTCCTACCACCAATACAGCCGCAATGGCTGTAAACATTATGAAAACCCCAGCCTTCTTACCTTCATCTTCGGATTCTAAATTAGCATCTATAGCAATTCCCCAAATCTTGTAATTTTTTTCCGAACCTTCCATAACGGAACCTATACTTCTATTTAGGTGCTCCTTGTTGATTACATCAGGCCCTCCTCCCATTCCAATTTCCAAACCGGCTCCGCCTAATTTGGAATTATCAGCCAAAGCATGAAATACCATGACAGGTGCAATCCAGTAGTCAATCTCTTGACCAAGAACAACTTTTTTTGTGGAATTGGCCTTAGTAGAAATTAAGTCTTTGACATTAGCGAACTGAGGATTCGACATTATGTGATGAAAAGCCAGCTTAATTTGTTCTTCAGTAGCAGATTCCAAACTTAAATTCTGACTCGCGAGAAAAACTTCAACAGTGTCCAGAACAGAAAGAATCCCATCTACCTGTATTCCCAAATCAAAATCGTAGTAATTAGCAAGGTAGGATTGTTTCTCTAAAGTACCTCTTTGATTTCCCTCCTCTGTAACCGTTAAATTTCCTTTCAGGTCCAATTCAATCAGGCGACTTCTATTGACCTTAAGCTCTAAAAGCACAGCTTTAGACAAAACGTCACCCTGATGTGCCTCCATAACAAAGCTGGCAAAATGAAGCGGAGTAGGAAATTTTCTATCGATCTCTTTTTGAAGTTCGTAAACTTCCCCAGGTGGGTTAGAAGAAGCTTGTTCTTCAGGTGCTAATAGAAACAACGGGAAAATTAGGACTAAGGTAACCAATGCAACGATTGATAAAATCGAGTAAGGTCTATTCGCCAAAAATATAGCTATTGATTTATTCAAATTCAATGAACTGAAAATCCTTGAAAAACCAGGGTAATAGCATTTGAACAAAGTTCTACCTTCAATATTTACATAGCTCACCTCAAAAATGATAGAGGGTCTTATAATTTAAACTTCCAAAATCGGGAGATGTTTTACTGATGAAAATAATATTTATGGGAACACCGCATTTATCCATACCAGTCCTTGAGCGTATTGCGGATGACGATCACGAAATTTTAGCTGTTTACACCCAGCCAGATAGAACCTCCGGTCGTGGCAGAAAGACAGCTGTATCTCCTATGAAAGAATACTCTCTATTGAAAAATTACCGGGTTTTACAACCTGAAAATTTCAGAGGGAATTCTTCTGAAATTAATACTCTGAAAAATTTCGGTGCGGACATAGCTGTTGTAGCAGCCTATGGAATTTTATTACCCCCCGAAGTACTTAGCACCTTCCGACACGGTTGTATTAACCTCCACCCTTCCCTTTTACCCAAATACAGGGGGGCTTCACCTGTAGCATCAACAATTCTTGAAGGGGAAAAATACACAGGCGTTACAATTATTCAGCTAGATTCAGGGATGGATTCTGGCCCCATATTGGCCCAAGAGAAGATAAAACTCCAAGGGAATGAATTCTGCGACAAATTAACCATGGAATTATTCATGTTGGGCTCAAAACTTGTTTCAAAAACAATTTCAGAATTTGCGACTGGCAATATCGAAATCATCCAACAAGACCACGATAAAGCTACCTTTACTGGAAAACTTTCACGAAACGATGGATTAATAGATTGGGCAACAGGATTCGACAGTGTATGGAAAGGGATCCGGGCATATAATCCATGGCCAGGATCACATACTAAGTTCAAAGGCAAAAATTTAAAGATAATTGAAGCAAAAATTTCTAGAGAGTACGAATTACCGTCTGGGTATGTTTCAATCCATAGAGATGAGGTGTACATCGGCACAAGTGACGGGTCACTAAATGTCAAAAAACTTCAAGGGGATGGCGGGAAAATTGTTTTGGCCTCAGATTTTGCTAGAGGCCATAAGGATTTTGAAAATGCAGTGCTTGGTTAAGTATCGCCAAGCCTCAGCATCTTATTTAATACCAACCTGTTTGCTAAGAAAATAAGGAAACCAATGACAATAGAAAATATTACGATCATGAACCCGTAGATTATTAGCAAGTTCAGCCAATCTACCTCTATAACAAATGGAGGTACAACTTGATTGCCATAGTCATCAATACTTAAAAATGGCATAACTGCCTCCGATAACCTTCCTCCCATCCATGTTCCCACAGCCATGCCCAAAATAATTATCAAGACCTGTTCGATCCAAATTGATGACATAAGCTGACGACTAGAAAGTCCTATCGTCCGAAGCAAAGCAAATTGAAATCTCCGATTCCTGAACGAAATATAAGCGTGAGAAAAAAATCCAATAACGCTCAAAAGTAAAATTGAACTAAATGCAATCAGCAATATTGCATGCCACCCTGCCTTGACCAGAGGGTCTATTCGAGTTTCCTCAAGCTTAGATTCAGTATCCCACAATTGGCCATATGGAAATGGGGGATCATCAATCAAATTATCTGTTATAGCGTTTTTGCTTTCTTGTCCAATATCATCCTGGTAAGAGATCCAAACCTCATTGGGATCTGTACTCCCAATTAGAGAACCTATATTAATCCCATGGATCAATGAATCAGAATCCACTATAAGGAAATCGTCCTCAATGGGATTTATGGTTGGAAAATATGCAACTTGATCTATCAGTGCTATATCTATTCTCTGTCCACCAATTGATATCTTCAACCGATCTCCCAATTTATATCTTGAATTCCTGAGCAGATCCGAATCAACTATAGCTGGAATAGGGTGAGAGGATTCTGAAGGATATATACCACGAATTGTCATTGATGGACCATCTGACCATGTAAAACGGGCCGATGAATCTGATTTAGCACTTATTTCGGAAAGAGCTAAATTATCGTTGGAAGAGAAAATTGACGAATCTATGGTTTGCCAACCTGTAAGGTCCCTAAAATCCTCTAAGTTGACCACTTCGCCCGTTGATAATCTCGCTCTAGCAGAATCTATTAGAATTGAACCCGGTGATAGGCTCTTTTGGGGATTGGTCTCTACTATACCAAGCGACATCAAAGTGAGCGGTCGAGAAGGAAAAATCTGAAATCTTCTCCTACTCCCAAAAATCTCTACTTCTTTGTATGTCCATCCGCCACTGTCGAGTCTCCCTAGATCATAGGAAATATACCTTCCGTTACTATCTCTCATTCTCGCGATAAGAGCGACTGTAGGCCGACTTTTATCGGATTTAACCAATACTCCAAAAGATCTTGACCTATCTGGCAATTCGATTCCTTTTTTGTGTGAGCTTGCCAAAGATTCAACTATTTCGGAGAGGGTAGCCTCTGAAAAGTCAGATCTATACCAAGCATTTTTGGCGAAATCTCCTGTATCAAATCCAAAAATAGTCATTGAGTCAGATCCGAAAGTTTTGGTCACGTCCGTTGCAGTCAGTCGTATTGAAGTACTAACCGAAGACACCCCATCAATGGCTTCTATCTTTTTAGTAAGGGGTTTACTGAGGCCTGTAGAATTGACTGAAAGATCTGTCAGCCTTATGTCGGAACCATGTGAGTAATAAACTCTCTCTTCAAAATTTCTATTCAAAGTTCCTGCAAAACTAGCAACAAAAATCCCTAGTCCAGTCATCAAAATCAGTAGTAAAACCAGTCTTGCATAGTTAGATGGGCTCCTAGACATTTGCCACATACTTAGAACAAGTCCAATGGGCAAATATCTAGACAAAACCCGACTCAAAAGACTCATAAGAAGTGGAAATATCCTCAATATAACCAAAGCTGAAGCAAGCAAAATAATAGCAGGTACAGCTAACATTATTTGATTTGAATTAACGTTACCCATAATGTCCTGAGCTGCCATAGATCCTTGCTCATTCAGTTGATTGAATAAAAATAAGGCAATTACGAGAATTAATACATCAATGTAATATCTTGTAATAAACGAAATACGATTCGGCCTATTTGACTTGGTCCTTTCGTCAGAAACTGTATATCTTGACGCTTGAATAGACGGAATCATCAAGGCAAGGAAACTTAATAGTCCTCCCAAAAAACTCATAAGAAATGATTGGTACGTCAACCTGGCCGAAAGAAAAGTACCTTCATTGATCTCCTGAAAATCGGATTGCAGTCCTAACAGGCTAATCACGACAGCTGCAATTATTGGACCAAGAACTGTAGCAAGAAATGAAATCGCAATTCCTTCAATGACAAACACACTTAATATTTGGGAATCGGTAGCACCTCTGCCTTTCAATTTAGATACTTCAAACCTTCGCTGCTCAATCATTAAAGAGGATAAAATAACGACGTAATATAAGACAACAAAAGTTACCATTATCAAGACCACGTACATCTGTATCTTCGTGAATAAAATTCGTGTGTCGTAGATCTTTAAAGACTTATCTAGCTCGGTCCTAATTACAAATCTATTTAATTCTGACCCCAATCTGTTACCGAAATAGGTTATATTCGATGCCAATTTGGAAGCATTGGAAGAATTAATGCTTTCCCTATCTATGTCGAACATCCAAACGTAGGTAGTCTCTAAATCCACTAAACTGGAAGCCAGGCCCTCCATATATATATTCCTAGGCAAATAAAGAGGAATGGTCTTAAAGGATTTGCCAGTCGAATACATGAATCCCTTTTGTTCAATACTCCAATACAAATCATCTCTATCATTTTTCTCAAAAACTCCTGCGATATTCACTGTAATGTGATCTACTGAGTCATCCCAATACGGAACTGCAGATATACGGTCGCCCACCTTAAGCTCAAACAATGAAGCATCTTTAGCATCTATCAGAACCGGAATTGTTGGAGTTCCATTAGTTCCCAACTTTTGCTCTAACTCTTCAGAATAAACCCCATCGATAATTGTCACTCGAGAGTTCAATTTTGGAAGATGGGCAAAATAAGTACGTAAATTATCTTTGCCGGCGTCTAATTCCTGACCAGGAAGGCTAAAAAAGAATGTCGCCGTCCTTGCCCCGTGCAAAACATCACGGATATGTGCACCAAAAAGTCCATCGGATAAAGAATGAATTCTCTCATCTAAATTTGATGCTTCAGCATAATTAGTAGGACCTTTTTCAGCCTGAATTAATATATTGCTATCTTCATCAACTAGAGATCTAAGAGACTCGTCGAGTGCAATCTCTTTAAGAGAATCAAAAAAAATCACGGTCCCTGACATTATCGAACAAGCCAACACAACTCCAACAATCACAGTCGACAAAGTTCTCCAATTGACTATCAGTCTTTTCAGAATTAGAGGCCAAACTCTGAAAAAATTTTCGAATCGTTGTATACCCATTTCCTATTCTTCCAACCTGGATAGAGTTCCAAGATTGATTTTAAAAAAATGAAAACTAATCCATATCACCATAAGAGTGAACAAGATAAAGAAAACCACACCACTGATAATCAAAGGAGCTAAGTCAATTGAGATAATTGGTGGGGGAATCACTGGTCTTCCAGTATCGGATGTCATTATTTCTGAAACCATTAGTCGGGTCATTAGTATTCCTGTACAACTTCCTAATCCAGTCCCGATAAAGATCAGGAAAAGTTGTTCAACGAAAATCATTTTGAAACTCTGGGATAACGTGATCCCCATCGACCTCAAAGTACCCATTCTCGATTTAATCTGATTGGATAGAAAAACCATATGAATAAAATATCCAATGACTGCTATATAAATCGATACTACGATTGACACCATAGTCATCAGTCTCCATCCATTCGAAACCATAGGATCATTGTCTAAATCTTCCAACAATGTTTTTGTCGTCTGTATTTCTGATCCAGTTCCAATTTTGCCTTCTATGTTAAGTAGCGTATCCTCCTCAGAGTCATACAAATTCAGGAAAATCTCACTCACGCTATCTTTCTTATGTATATCTATTAACGAAGAGAAATAAACCAAGGCATCCAGATTTGAAATAAGAAAGGCTCCCAGATTCGGATCCAGAGTGGAATAAAAATCCACTTCTCCTACTATTTTCCCTTTTACTAGGGCTTGTGAAATATTCATCAATAAATAGTCATCAACAGTAAATCCGCTGTCATTTATGAACGATCGACTTACCAGTACTGGCAAATAAGATCCATATTCAGCCCAATATAATCCTCTTATCCCATTATTCATTTCTTTGCCAAAGTCATATGAAAACCCGTGTCGACCTGTAACAGAAGCTTCCTCTAGGAGAGAAATCGAATCACTTGAACCGATAGAAGTAGGGATAACGGCCCAATTGGAATATGTTTCAAAATTCTCTATTAGAACCTCTTTTCCTAACACCGTGACGAAAAGATCATCAAAAAAAATATTTCCCGGGGTTCCAGATGCACCTAATCCTGGTTCACTCAATTGGATAGATACCAACTGAATAGGTTGATTTAAGGAATCAGGAATTGGAACCTTCCTTTTGGACCATTTTGATAGTTCTGGTTTACCCAGCGTAACGATTTTATATTTGTTGTCGGCATCTCTCAAAATCAACCATAGCGATATCAGTGGATAGTTTGAATTGGGTTTAACATTAAGACCAATTTCCGTAGACCCTTCAGGAATTTTCAAAGCAGGTATCTGGACTTCATGCGAAATTTCCGACATTAGACTTTCCATCGGTTGCCCAGAAAAATCGTCTCTGGCCCATAGATTAAAATTGCCAGTTTCCATCGCTAAATAGTTGAACGAAAAGGATCCAATACCTCCTCCTAAATGCCCCACACCTCTTTTAGCCTTCGAAGAATTTTTTACTCCAGGAAGGCTCTCAAAAAAGTCAGATAAAGCTGATATTGATGAGTGCTGCAATCCATATCCTACGGAAGACATCAATATCTTTGCATCAGAGCCGACCTGGTAAAAGATCCTTTCTCTATAAGTTTTTTCCAGAGTCGAGCCGAGAGTAACAGACAATAGCAATACTCCAGAGGAAAAAACTAATAGGACCACCATCCAGGTGTACTGCAAAGGATTGCGCGAGATATTCCAGAGAACTAAAGATAGCCATGGTGGAAAGTACTTTCTAAGGTGATTTAATAATATGAAAAGTGCAGCCGAAGCACTTAGGGCACTCAAAACCCATGTTGTAACCGAGGTAAGTAGCCATCCTTCCCACGTACGGAGATATAAGCCCCAGACACCCAGCATTAGAATAAAAAACCCAGCAGATAGTAGATCACCAAACTTGTTTTTGGTTTTCAAAAACGCCAGTAATCCGATTGACAAAAACCCCAAAGCGGTAAATTTAAGAATCATTATTGATGTATCTATAGTAGAGAACATCATGATCCCAATATGGCAAAAAATTAAAATTCCCGCGGCAAAACCTATTAACAACACTAACGTTGGTGACTCTCCCGTGATAAATCTAACTAAGATAGGAAATACCCTAAAAGACAAAATACTGACTGAAAAGAAAAGTAAAACCGGTGTAAAAAACAAGGCTTCATTTATCCCAGAATCATCTCCAAGGCCCCCTGAAGATATTTGTCCTCTAGATTTAATTTCGTAGAGAAGTAGGCCACAAATCACCAGAAAAGCTACATCAAGATAATACTTCTGAATGAATGTTATAGATTCAGGCCTTCCTACCTTTCGTCTTCTCCCAATTATTCCTCTCGATGTTCTCGATATAGGGGGTATTAAAAAAGCAATTAGGCACAATACACCGAAACCGAATGAGAACGCAAAAGGCGCTAGAGAGAAAGTAACAGGTAAAGGATTACCCCCTGTCGCACCCTGAAAATGAGGCAATAGCCCCACGAGATACACTAAAAAGAAGGCCAAAAATGGAGAAAAAATAATTGCACATGAAGAAAGAGCGCAGCCTTCCATACCATACTGACTTAATACGATCCATTTCGACGCGCCTCTCGTTTTTATTAAAGAAATGTCTGCTTCTCTGGCCGGCACCAAATACGAACTGATCATGAATACAAAATAAAAAAGCGCCGAACCTGTAACAATCAAAAGCAATAGAATAGGCACGCTAGAGAAAAGACTTTGCGTCTTATACTCTTTCAACATTATCAAAATACCTGACCTTAGTTGAAACCCATTCAATTGCTTCGTAAGAAATCCGTCTAGACCATCGAGTGAATCCATAATCTCATCTTTAGTCCAATCTCTTAGTACTAGATGGTCTATTTGCTGATTCCAATTTACCTCTGCCATTGAATCCGGGTAAGCGAGAGGCACAGAATTCATCATAATTTTTTCAGAAATGAAAAAAGCTAAATAATATTCCTGCTCTATACTCCTTTTGTAGGAATTTTCCGATTCATCATCTGTGGGAATTACAGGCATTAAGAATTTTTCTATTTCATCCCCCCATATTGGATCCTTATGATCATTGGCCTCAAAAACCCCACTTACCCTTAACCCTAATTTGACTCTTGAATCAGGAAAAGGTACTCCAACAAAAACATCCCCTTGCTCTATAGAAAATACTTCAGCAAGACCTGTCGATATTGAAACTTCAAGTAAGGGCCCGTCAGGGTGAAATTGAAAATCTGAGGATGGTGGTAATCCACTAGTGTAGGTAATTTGCCGGTCCATCGTTTGAAAGCTCTGAAAATATCCAACCAGCAAACTATCAAGATCCACTTTTGGGTCCCTTGATGTCTTCTTTAATGTCTTATAAAAACTAAACTCATTAGTTTTTATATACCGATTCAAACTCAGAGTTGCATCACCCCAGTATGAATTAATAGTTTCCTTGATCAATAAGTCTGTGTTAGAAATATTTTCTTCACTCAAGGCAATCGAAGGAATGAACATATCTAGGGCTAAATAATTTTCGGACCTATTTTGAACAACTTTATCTATTTTCTTCCTTATGCCTTGTTGGTCCATTGAGTCCATGTATATAGGAGCGGACGAAATCAGAGTAGTAGCTACAATCATGCCTGATAATATCGCCAGTATTAAACGAAAATCACTTAAGGAACGTCTAAAAACTAAATAAACCGAATTTAATGACCCCAAATCTGAGATATTTCCTTTACTAAACCAGTAATATTTACATCTATGAAATCTCGTACTATGGTTTCAAAGGCAGACCAACCTCCACCACCCGGAATATAAACCTCTACCGAATTCATCGCACTCAATCCATATCCTCCCATAATAAAAACTTCGTGTGAGGACTCAGATTCTATACAGTCGATCCCGCGCCTTTTATCGTATTGATATGATGCATGTCCCATTCTTGCTTCCCTCATACTTCCAGCTGAACTCCATGTGCCGGCCTGTACATCAAATAACTCTGCCGTGCCTGAAGGGATGTTGTAATCCCGAGTACCCCCAGTCACGAGAATATTCTGATTTCTAAGTATTATTGCAGTATGTTTTGCTCTCTTTTCTGACATATCAGGCAACTTATTCCATTCATTCAAATTAAATTGGTAATATTCGGCGGAAGACAAAGATCTACCATCCAATCCATATCCTCCGATCGCATAAACATATCCATTTGAATCTTTCAATAGACGGTGCGAAACCCTCGCTTCCCTCATAGAAGCTATTGTTTTTGTCGAAGAATTCCTCAGATCATATTTTTCAACTGATGTGATTGGAAACCCATGTCGTCCAACTCCACCGGAAATTAGAACAGTGCCATCATCAAGCAGCACCATTGAGTGACCCCAACGAGGTTCTCCTAAATGACTCACTGACTCCCATATATTCTTTTTTACATCAAAATCCCATATATGGTCCACAGCCTTTGAACCGTCCCAACCACCTGTAATCAGTAAGTGGCCTTTCCCTAAATCAATTGCTGCATGTTTCTCAACAGGAGCCGGCATAGGCTCTGCAATAGTCCAAACGTATTGATCTATTTTGCTTGGATTCAATATTTCAACCGAATCTGACAGTAATAATCCAGCAGTTGAACCTCCAGCGATAACTACTGACCCACCTGCCATTCCAGTAGTAGAATGACCAAACCTAGGTTCATTCAATTTTGCTACGGATTGGTATCTTCCAGTACTTGGATCAAAAAAATATGTTGATTCTGAAGGGGTACCATCAGATTTCTTGCCCCCGGCCAGTAAGACCTTATTACAATCTACAGGAATCACACTATGACCCCACAAAGCAATAGGCATCTTGCCCCTTATGTTCCAAGAACCTGCATCTGAATCATACAGTTCAGTTCGCGTTAAATTGGTAAACAAACCAGCCCTACCCCCAATCACTAATACTTCTCCGTCACGCAAAGACACAGCCGAATGCATGTATCTAGGACCCATTAAATTTTCTGTCTTAATCCAACCTTCGTTTAAGTCATAAATTTCTGCATAGCTGATTGGTACATAAGTAAAACCTCCAGATATTAGAACCCGACCATCAGATAACAAAGATGCGGTATGCCCACTCCTTGGATGAAACATCGGCCCCACAGCAGTCCAGGTCTCAGTAGATGGATCAAAAATTTCAGCCTCCAAAATCGATGAGGAATTATTTGTTCCTCCAACAACCAGTACTTTGCCATCGTCAAGTAAAGTTGCCGTATGTTTCCATCTTGGAACTATTAGAGGGGTTAATATCTTTGAAGTATCAGTAGAGGGATCATAAATTTCGGTCACCACCCACCCATCTTCACAGTCATGCCTCTTATCTGGTGTCCCTTTATATATGTCTCGTACAAAAGATTGGCACAAATCTTCGGCATTTTCTTCTAATGCTTCTTCTGAGAGATGACCACCCACAATGAGCACTTTCCCATCATTTAGAGTAGTCACAGAATGACCTATTCTAGGTAAAAATGAGCTATTAGAAGAAATCCATTGTTTTGATTTGGGTTCATAAATTTCCGCATGTAGCAATATCCCGGAATTGTTGAGTCCTCCGTGTACAAATATTCGGTCATCTAACAGAACAGTGGACACATGTTTAGTTCTAGGTACCGACATATCAGGTGAATATGTCCAGACATCAACTTTTGAATCATAAATCAACGTGGAAGCTAATGGATTTTGCCCATCATGGCCCCCAGCAATCATCAACAAATCCTCGCCAATGAGATTAGCTATCTGCTCAAATGTGGGCCGAGGTAAAGGAGATCCCTTAATCCAGGTGCCCGTTTTAACATCATATATTTCAAGAGAGTTTATCGCACCGTCATTAGATTCCCCCCCGACTAACAGAACTTTGTCATTTGTTAACAAAGTCGCCGTATGGTGAACACGAGGACTAAAAATACTACCTGGAGCTACTGAAGACCCTGGACTAGCTACGATTGCGTTATTCATAGCAGGACTGATCGAATCATTATTTGTGGTCTGGCTGCAACCTAGAACACAAAATAATGAAACTAAAACAATAGCTATAATTCGATATTGAAATTCAAATTTATGAAACATACCCATTTATTCCAAGTGAATACTTTGGGAAATTAGTGAAAATTTTAACATTAGTCTGTAAGGTATCTTGAAGCTAGACAATCAGTTTATACTTGAACACCAATATTAGAATTGTTTAACCAAACGGCATTAATAGAAAATGACAAATTCTTTAGCCCAAGCAACATACGAGCTGGCAAGCGAGTCACTCCAAAATATGACGTTGGGATTAGATCAACTCCCAGGCGAGCTTGCTGGGTTCTCATTGTTGAGAGAAAGTATTTTGGACAATAAAACTATGGCAGCCCATGGTTTCCCTGGTAATACTGAAGAAAGCTACGACGCGGCTGGTCGCCTCACCGGATATTTAAAAGAATTTGCTTCTGCATCTGCTATACCTCAAAGTGAAGATGGTTCAGACATTGTAGCGGCTACTGTTGCTCATTTATTTAAAGATCCTGAACATTCCGAAAAATGGATGACAGATACATTTGTAACACAGTTCAAAAATAACGTAGGCAATGAAATTGGTGAAAATCAAACATTGGTCGCTGTTGAGGAACTTGAAATTGACGATTTCTACGATAAATCTGTTGGAATAAGGGCAGTTCAATCAGGTGAAGAGGGAATCTTATCCACAACAGTAATAGATTTTAAAATTGGTAGGCTGCTAGGAGTCTCTTTTGTAGTCACAATTGGCGACCATGGTAGAACAGAGCTAACCACCATGCTAGGTTTGGAACTTGAAAGAAATATTGTGAGAGAACTTTTAGCAACAGGTTAGAAAAAATTCACCTTTAAATTAATGCCAATTATGTGCAGAAGGTAACCCATTTTTAGGTTCCAGCGTTTCTAAATGAGATACCACCACACTAGTTGTACCATCTTGCCGTGATACTTTACCTTTAGCTAAAATAATAGGATCTTCTAAAACACCCATATATTTTTTATGTATATCTGGCCAAAGTATCAATTGAACATCTGAACATTCATCTTCTACGGTAACAAAAACAGTTCCTTTATGACCTCGTGGATGTTGCCTCGCAATCCCAATTCCACACACAGATACTATTTCACCTTCCTCTACTGAATAAACTTCGTATGTACTCAAAACATCCTTAGGTAGTAAAGGCCTAATAAATTCCATAATATGGCCTTTAGGATACATACCTATAGACTCATACTCGAATATCATTTTTTCATGCTTGGAAAAATCCATTAAATTGGGTGTGTTGTCATCCATTGAAATCGGCAAAGTTATTTGATGTCCGGATGGGCCTTTATAAAGCCCTGATTTCCATAAAGCCAACTTACGATTGGGTTCAATCAGATCAAATGCTCCAGAAAAAATTAGTGCTTCAATTGCATCTGATTTTGTTTGAACCCTACGAACAAAATCTCCTACAGAATCAAACGGACCTCGTACGTTGCGCTCATCCAAAATATTTTTAGAATTATGTGCTCCAACACCCTTAATAAATTCCAATCCAATTAAAAGCGAATTGCCATTAATCGTACATTCCCCTTGACTAAGGTTAATATCCGGATTACAAAAATCAATTCCAAATTTCCTAGCATC
>CAYPXS010000024.1:0-15004 GCA_964414725.1 uncultured Dehalococcoidia bacterium | reverse complement strand
TCTTCCAAACCTGCTCCAGGGCATGATAGGGTGATGTATCCGGGTCAACCAGAGCATGAATCCAATATTGAAAGGTCTGAAAACGGGATACCATTGCATTACGAGGTAATAGACTGGTTTAAGGACATATGCGGAGAATTGTCTATACCATTTTCTTTGGTCTAAATGATGATACTGTCAGTCAGGACTCTAAATGTTGAGTCCTGACTGACAGTTATACTTAATAGTCTCTGAAAGGGTTCGGCATCGGACCGACGGGGACCTCTATTAATGTAGGTGCTTCTATGTTGAGGGAATCCTGAACAGCCTTCTCTAATTCTGATGCTCCGCCTTCCACCTTGACACCTCTTACCCCAAAGGCTTCAGCAAGCTTCATGAAGTCAGGATTGTGGACTTCCGCCCCATAATCTCTACCTTCAAACATGTTAACTTGGTCCCTCATTACGTTTCCGTAGGCGTTGTCATTGAATACTACTGCGACTACATTAATTTTATGCTTGGCAGCTGTTGCTAACTCCTGTACGTTAAACATAAATCCCCCGTCACCACAGACTGCTACAACAGCCTTATCGGGCTGTGCCACTTTTGCCCCTAGTGCGGTTGGATATGCATACCCAAGATTACCGTAGTAGGATGAGGTGATATAAGTTCTAGGTTCATAAACTTCGTATTTGTTTCTACTGTAATATCCTATTTGAGTCATGCCTGAGATAAATATTCCATCGTCGGGCATCGCACCCCTAATTGCTTTAGTAAAGGATTCTTGCGGCTCAATCACAGTACCTGGGTTAAATCTTTCGGCTTTTAGTGCTGTTAATTCTTCTTCACGACTTTCTCTTGGCGACATCACTCCCTTTAATCCCTTCAGTATTTCTACAATGGTTTTCTTGGCGTCGCCATTGATACCTTCCGTGTTTTCATAGTTTCTGCCTATTTCCTCGTCGTCTATGTCAATTTGGAGAACTTTTTGGCCCGTCAGCTGCTGGTTGTTTAATAATCTGGTTCCTACAGCTACAACCAGGTCGTATTCCTGGATTTTATTTTCAAAAAAAGTATCATTTTTGAATCGAAAACTGCCGATAGATAAGTGGCTTCTATCGGAAATGGCCCCTCTACCTTCTCCCGTGGTTATGACGGGAGCCTGTAAGAACTCGGCTAATGATGTTAATTCTGCCGAGGCCTCTCCTGATATAACTCCACCACCAGCCCATATTAGAGGGTTTTTGGCTTCAGAAATTACCTCTACTCCACGACTAATACTTTCTTTGTTTGCCGCGGGTCTCTCATATTTCCCAGCTTCCAATAGGTCAACATCGGCCGTGTCTGAGAGAGTTTCAGGTGGGATTTCTATTTGAACCGGTCTCGGTCGTCCCGTTTGCAGTTGCTCAAAAGCTTCGTGTACCGCTTCTGGTATTTCTGTCGGGTCCAATATTAATTTTTGATGTTTGGTGATTGGTTTTATAGTGTCAATTTGTCCCTTTATTTCATGAAGCATTCCTCTTTCTAGGTCAATATGATCCCTTTCGATTTGACCTGAGACAACCAAAATAGGAGAAGAGGCAGAATATGCGGTACCAATACCCGCACTGGCATTCTGAAGTCCTGGACCTGGAACCACTAGAGCAGTACCTATACCGCCTCCGGCTCTTGAATAACCGTCGGCCATGTATGTTGTGGCTTGTTCGTGTCGGGTATTTATGAAACGTATTCCCGGCTCCTTGGCTAATCCATCTAGGAGATGATAGAGCTGCACACCAGGCAAACCAAAAATTACCCTAACTCCTTCCCTGTATAGTGATTTTGCGAGAGCTTCGCCTCCGGTCATTTTTGTCATGAATGTTTCTCCTAGTTTTAAATTTTATTTTTATAACTTTCTGTTGCTTTGCTTAACGATACAGTTTTAAGTGCTTGTAAATTATCTCTGTTGTCTTCTGACCATTTTTGAGAGGTTACAAGGTTATCAAGCGATCCTTGGAAATGAGGCATGACGTATCTTGCGATCAATTCGTAGCTATGCATAACTTGCTCTCGGGTTCCCCATTCGGTAGCCTGGATCATGAAACCGCCAAAGCCACCGCTCTGTTCACCTAGTTCTTTGATCTTGGCTATTAAGTCGTCTGGTGTTCCAACACACCAAGCACCGTTATCAACCATGTAATCGATTATCTTTTCTTTGGGACCATCATAGTCAAAGGGCGTCCCCATTGTTTGGTGAAAATAATCGTATTGATAGGCTGCTGATTTTTCCCTTGCTTGTTCCATTGCCTCTTTTTTACTATCTGCTAGATGCACGTGCAGTACTATCCGCCATTCGTTTCTATCCACTGTCTGGCCGTGCTCCTCTGCCGTATCTTCCGCTATTTTCCAAAAGTCTCCAAGATTAGAGGCGATGCTCCCCCCTCTAACTACACTGACGGAAAGCACTCCTAAACCATGCTTTCCTGCAGCGACCATTCCTGAGGGTGACTGGGCAGCTGCCACCGCCATAGGGAAATGTGGTTGAGTGTAGGGTCTTAGGTGGATTAAGGCTTCTCGTAATGTGAACCAGTCCGACTCATAAGTTATAGGGTCTGTTTCTGTAAGAAGTCTTTTTATTATTCCGATAGCCTCGTCCATGCGGGGTCGCTGCAAAGACGGTTCAATGCCTAGGGAATATGCATCCGATACGAGAGCACCTGGGCCAACCCCCAGCATTACTCTCCCTCTGGTTAGGTGATCGAGAAGAACCATTCTGTTTGTAAGCATCAAGGGATGGTGATACGGTAAACTGGCAACTCCTGTTCCTAATTTGATGTGTTTGGTTCTTTCTGCCGCCACACCTATAAAAACTTCAGGGGAGGATATTGTTTCCCAACCAGCACTATGGTGCTCACCTATCCAAGCCTCGTCGAATCCTAAATAATCTAGCCATTGTATTATTTCCAAATCCCTCTCTAGTGCGAGCGTTGGATTATCTCCTAGCCAGTGGAATGGGGCTAGAAAAATCCCGAACTTCATTCGATTTGGTAGTGTCATGATGTTTCTATTACTCCTCGTGGAATGGCGAAATATATTCACGGCAATTTACAGACGGATTTAAACCGTCGAATGTTATCATTAGGGGTATCCAATCTTCAAACTTAACTACAGATAGTCATGTGCTTTAATAAGAGCCAATTCTTTGCAAGTCATGAAAGAAGTTCCTTGATAGCTTTTGATAAGAGCAATCAATTTATCCAGCATGTTGAGCCTTCCTGGTCGCCCAATGATCCACGGATGCATGGTTAAAACAAAGGTTCTTTTGTATTTATACAACCCTTCAAATGCTGAGGCCCATACTGAGTACACATGTTCCGGACTCGCCATTACATTGGTTTGGTTGAGGAAAGGAATGTAGTTGAAAAATGGATGATCGTCCAATTCCCAATGTATCGGGATTTCAATTATTGGATCATGCCTAGTATGTACTAAATAAGGAATGTCATTTCCCATCATGCTCGAGTCGTATAAAAAATTATTTCTTTTTAATATGTTTAATGAATCAGAGCTTAATTCCCAACTCGGCGATCGATATCCAACAGGATTTTCTCCTGTGATGTCTTTTATGATTCGCGACCCTTGCAAAAGCACTTCTTCTTCCTCTGAGGAGTTCAAGGTGGCAGGCGGTTCATGCATATATCCATGATTCCCTATTTCATGCCCTCTTTTGTGGATATCCAATATTAAATCAGGGTGAGTTTCCGCTATGAATCCCGGTATGTAAAAGGAAGATTTTATGTCGTGGTAATCCAAAAGGTCCAAGATCCTAGGAGTGGCGACAGAAGGCCCATACTCTCGCATTGACATTAGGGTCGGTAAATTTTTAGAAGCCGGATTTCGGTTGATTGTTCCGCTTACGCCATCGAGATCAAAGCTTATTACGATTGGGCATGATATTTTGTTAGGCCATTTCACTTTTCTGCCTCCATTACTTTTCTAGGAGTATTCCTACTTCTTCAATACATTTTTCGATAGGAATTGTGTACCCTTCTTTCTCGTGCCTCTTTTTTATTTCCACTAAACCGTTTTCCATATTCCTTTTGCTCATTACTATTCGCAGTGGCATTCCCAGGAGATCAGCATCATTAAATTTGATTCCTGCAGATTCTGCCCTGTCATCCCACAGTACATCAATGCCTTCTTTTTTCATGGCCAGGTACATTTTTTCTGAATGGTCCATGACCTGCGAATTGTCCGTGTTGAGGGAAACCAATATTAATTCGTATGGTGCAATAGTTTTAGGGAATATGATTCCATTCTCATCAGAATGTTGTTCGATAGCGCCGGCGAGTATTCGGCCGACTCCGATTCCGTAACATCCCATGACAATAGGTTGTAAATTGCCATCTGGGTCTGGAAATTTGGCTTCCATAGATTCTGAATATCTTGTACCTAATTTGAAAACGTGTCCTATTTCAATTCCACGGCTAGTTTTCAGTTTTCCTGTACATCGAGGGCATTGAAAACCTTCTTGCGCCAATGCGATGTCAGCTTGCAGGTGTGCCTCAAAATCCCTTGGGTGATTTACCCCGGATAAATGAAAGCCCTCTTTATTGGCCCCTGCCACAAAATTATTTCCCAAATTAACAGAATCGTCCATTACTACTTTCATTCCACTCAAGCCTACTGGAGAGGCAGAACCTGATATTAAACCCTGGTGGCCAACTTCCTCTCTCGTGGCCAACCTTAATTCCCCACCTGCGAGGGTGTTTTTCAGTTTTACTTCATTAATTTCTAAATCCCCACGGATGACTGCTATAACGAATTCATCATCTATTTTGTAAAAAACAGATTTGAGAGTCTTTGTTGAATCAATAGACAAAAAATCGCATAGTTCCTCTATAGTCTTTACATTTGGAGTATGGATTTCATGTTTGTCTTCTAACGTTTCAAGTGCCATGGGTGCTTTTGTGAATTCGGATTTTTCCCCATTGGCTGCATAATCGCATGCTTCACACAGGACAATAGTGTCCTCTCCGGACTCTGAAAGGAGGATAAATTCTTTCGAATCTTTTCCGCCAATTGCCCCACTGTCAGCCTCTACTATCACAGTTTCTATTCCGCACCTCTGGAAAATGTTTATATATGCATTAATCATTAATTCGTAGCTGACATCTAACCCTTCATCATCCTGGTCAAAACTGTATGCATCCATCATGTCAAATTCTCTGACTCGTATAAGACCACCCCTCGGTCTTGGTTCATCTCTGAATTTGGTTTGAATATGGTAGAGGTTAAACGGCAGATCTCTATAACTTTGTATGAAACTTTTCACTGTTTCGGTCATTAGTTCCTCATTGGTGGGGGGTAAAACAAGTTGCCTTTCCCTCCGATCCTGTAGCCTGATCATATCTGGTCCATATATTTCATCTCTACCAGACATTTGCCAAATTTCTCTAGGTTGTAAAAGTCCTAGTTTTACTTCTTGAGCTCCCGCTGAATCCATCTCCTCTCTGATTATCTGTTCTATTTTCCGTAAAGATCTCCAGGCTAATGGCAGATAGCTATAAACTCCAGAAGAAACTTGGTGAACCATACCGGCTTGTATGAGTAGCTTGTGGCTGATTAATTCCGCATCACTTGGTCCGTCTCGGAGTGTTCTAACAAATAATTTAGATAATTTCATTACATAAACGCCTTTGACAGGTTAGGTGACAGGATCTTTTCGTAAATCAGACATTTCTTTTTCCACTTGTCTGATTTCTGACATTAGTTCTTCAAGCATTCGGGCTTCTTCTACGACCTTAGATTTTTTACCTCGTCGGAAAATTATTGCCTTACCAACTCCAGCTGCAATACCTATATCAGCATCTTTTGCTTCTCCGGGGCCATTTACTTCACATCCCATTACGGCTACTTTGATATGAGTTTTAGTATCTTTCAAAAGACGGTCGACTTTATTTGCCAAATCCCTTACATCCACGTCTGCTCTACCGCAGCTTGGACATGCTACAAGGACTGCCCCTTCTTTTCGTAATTCCAGAGACTTCAAAATTTCAAAACCAGAAGTAACTTCTTCAGTTGAGTCGTCACTGAGGCTGACGCGGATGGTGTCTCCGATTCCTTCATACAGTAGAATGCCTAGACCTATGGCACTCCTAATGCTTCCAGACTTTGAGGTGCCAGCTTCAGTTATTCCCAAGTGAAAAGGATAGGGGATTAGCTTGGCCATTCTTCTATAGGACTCCACAGTCGTGTCAATATCGAAAGCTTTTAAAGAGATTTTTATAAGATCAAAATCTAAATTTTCAAGCAGGTTAATTTCCCAAAGGCCAGTGGCAACCATATGGTCGACTACAGTGTATTCGGAAGTTGACGGATTTCCTTTTGTGAGTAAATTTACACCATCATCGTGTCTGGTCAAACCTCTAGTTTTACCAATCGCACCTACTGGTGGCAAACTTCCAAAATTCACTCCAATCCTGATCGGGACATCTCGTTCCTTAGCTAATTTTACGACCTCTTTTACTTTTTTTTCGTCCCGTATGTTTCCGGGGTTAAGCCTTAGACAATCAATTCCACCTTGGAGGGCCTCAATCGCTAATTCGTGATGGAAATGAATGTCAGCTACAAGCGGTATGTTTATTCCTGATCTAATTTTTTTTAGTGCGATCGCTGCTTCCATGTCAGGAACTGCGCACCGAACGATTTCGCATCCTACGTCTTCTAATGCTTTAATTTCATTTACGGTGGCCTTTACATCTCTAGTGTCTGTTTTGGTCATCGATTGAACGGATATCTGGGCATCTCCGCCAACTTTAACGTTTCCCACAAATACAGGTTTTGTTATTCTGCGCATTTGAACTACCTAGCTTTATCTTGAAAGACAATTATCTAAAAAAACTATCCCCGCTTAATATTCTCATAATGTCGAAATAACTCATTACGATAACCAAGCCGATTAACACCATAAATCCGGCTAGGTGAATGAAGCCTTCTTTTTGAGGAGAAATTCTTTTACCTCCCCTAATTCCTTCCAAAAATACGAACATTAACCTTCCTCCGTCTAATGCAGGGATAGGAAATAAATTGACTACTCCCAAACTAATACTAATCAGGGCCATTAATTCAAAAATTGGTGCAATACCAACTTTTGCTACCTCTCCAGTTACTTGTGCGATTCCAATGGGGCCAGTTAGTCCTGGGTTTTCACCTTCTCTAAACAAATTTCCGATTCCTTGTGCTGAAAAGGAAATAACATCCCCCATTTTACTAAATGCTGTTGGAATCGACTCTTGCAGTGGAAGTCGGTCCTTTATGATTTTCCCGTTCGCTGTCCCGATAAGGACCCCTAGGGAACCTTGCTGAAGCGTATCCCCTATTTCTAATGAAGGGTTGTACCTTTGAGCTTGGAGAAGTTCTATTTCTTCTTCAGGTATAGAAACTTTACTGACTACTTTTAGTGAAGGTGGCTTTTTTCTTGGAGTTATGTACACATACTCAGAGCTAGCATATTCTGGCGATCCAAGGATTCCTAAGTTTGAGCTAGCTTTTCGTACAAGTAGTTCTATTTCAGTGCCTTTAAGATCTCCGATTTCTTTTACCAGATCCATGTGGTTGGAAATCTTTAGGGAGTTTACTTCCAATATTGAGTCCCCTTGGCGGAGGCCAGATTTTTCAGCAGGTGAATTTGGGGCAACTCCACTGATTGTCGTAGTACCAACCAAAGTATCATGTGGCAAGGTCAAGATAATTGTAAAAATAAATATTGGTAATAGTAGGTTCATAAAAGAACCTGCAGTCAAAACAATTGATCGTTTTAGTACTGATTGTCTTGCAAAACTCCTAGGTTCAGTGGGGTCTTCCTCACCAACCATTTTTACGAAGCCACCAAGAGGAATTAGGTTTATTGAGTACCTGGTTTCACCAATTGTTATGCCCCATAGCCGTGGAGGAAATCCAAAACCAAATTCAGTGACTTTTATCCCGAATTTTTTTGCTGTTAAAAAATGGCCTAGTTCGTGAATGAATACTAGAAGTGACAACAATGGAATAACTAACAACCAACTGGGCATAGATCACTACCCTTCTGCAAGGTCAGAAACTTGTTTGTGTCCCCAGTCAGATGCCGCCAACATATCGGAAGTGTTTGGGGCACCTATCGAACTATGGTCCTTTATAGCCTCTTCAATAATTGTTTGAATTTCAGTGAATTTAATTTTATGGTTCAGGAAGGCTGAGACAGCTGCTTCATCTGCTCCAGTTAGCACAGATGGCCAGGTCCCTCCTTTTGTAGCGAATTTGATAGCCATATCAAAACATGGAAATCTGTTTTTATCTAAGGGTTCGAAATTAAGTGAATTCGTTTTTTGAGGGTCAAAGGATTCCACTGGAGAAGTTGGAGCTCGTTCCGGAAAAAACAAGGCATGCTGTATCGGCACCCTCATATCAGGATAGCTCAATTGCGCTTTAGTTGAACCGTCCGAAAATTCGACCATAGAATGAACTATGCTTTCAGGGTGGACGATGACTTCAATATTCTCCCAAGGAACATCAAATAACCATTTGGCTTCGATCACCTCAAAAGCTTTGTTCATCATTGTCGCGGAGTCTACGCTAATTTTCGTACCCATTTCCCACGTGGGATGTTTTAACGCGTCGGTTGGAGTAACACTTGATAAAGACGAAATAGGGATATTCCTAAATGGTCCTCCTGATGCAGTAATAATCAATTTTGATATGTCCTTGTTTTCTCCCCTCAAACATTGCCATATTGCGCTTGGTTCGCTGTCCACTGGCATTAAGTTAACAGAATTCGATTTAGCGAGATTGGTTAGTTGTTCTCCCGCCATGATGATCGTCTCTTTATTTGCTATAGCTATGTCTTTACCACTTTTTATTGCCTCGAAAGTTGGAATCAAAGCTACGTTTCCAGATGTTGCTACTACAACAGTATCAATTTCTTCATGAGTTGCTATTTGCTCAAGTGACATCAGGGTTTGAGTAAAATTGATTCTGTCACTCAACTCTTTGTGGTAGTCACATGAAATCGCTTTGGGCAGAAATTCAAGGATTTGTTTTTTGAGGACGTTCGTGTTTCGGTTGGCTCCAAGACAAACTACATTGAACTGGTCTGGATGGCTTCGGACAACTTCCAGTGTTTGAGTACCCACTGAACCTGTCGAGCCTAAAATAGATAGCCGTTTTTGATCGCCGTTCATTGAGTAAAATAGTACAGGACGGGAAAAGCTAAGACAATCGAGTCCAACCTGTCTAATGCGCCTCCGTGTCCCGGCATTATTGAACCTGAATCCTTTATGTTTGCCCTCCTTTTCAGCGCAGACTCAAATAGGTCGCCTATCTGGGCCAATGATACAAAAATGATACCCATTAATATTAATCTAAATAACAACGATTCTGTGAATTCAGCATCAGACAGATATATACCTGCTACTATCGCCACAACCATACCTAGGAAATAGCCCCCAATAGCCCCTTCTCTTGTTTTATTGGGACTAATTGAAGGGAAAAAAGGAGTCCTGCCTAGAGCTTTTCCAGTTATATATGAACCGGTGTCATTAGCCCATACAATCAACGACAGTAGCACGATCCATCCCAACCCATTGTCGCCATTTCGGACGAGAATGGAAAAAGAAAGCAAGCCTCCGGTATATCCTACCGCTGATAATACGGAGAAAAGTTTGTTAAGTTTTCTGGGTTTGCCCGGTACTACCGGTACCAGCAGCATAAGTATAGAAACTAGTACCAAAATTAATAGTGCGGACGACAAGGCGGATAGTTGCAACTCCCAGCTATTTAGATTGGTTCCTAACAGATGTCTGCTATACATATACACAGAAAGGACTAGGATTCCAGAAAGAATGGCAGATATAAATGGTGTTTTGCGGTGATCTGTACCCGTCATTTTGGCTAATTCATATGCAGAAACTACTGCGCCAAAAACTATTATGAAGGAAAACCATATACCACCTAGTAAAATTCCCGAGAGTACTATTGGCAATGCTATGCTGGCACTTATTAATCGATGTTTCATGTCAAATTTTCCTGAAACTCAACTTCGGTGTAATTTTCATCCAGGTTTATAATTCGCCAAATTTACGTGTTCTTTTTGAATATTCGTCCAGTGCCTCTGCAACATCAGTTTCGTCGAAGTCGGGCCATAAAGTGTCGGTAGAATAGTATTCAGAGTAAGCAGATTGCCATATCAAGAAATTACTTAATCTCATTTCCCCTGCCGTTCTTATAATCATATCTGGGTCAGGGATTCCTTTTGTGTATAGCCTTGACGATATATCGTCTTCTGTAATTTCTTCCGGGTGTCGATTTTCTTCAAGCAAATGTTTCACTGCTTTTACGATTTCCGTTCTGCCTCCATAGTTGAAAGCGATATTTAGTGCCAACTTGTCATTAGAAGACGTTAAGTTCTCACATTGTTCTATTGCCTGCTTTACCTCCATAGGTAGGGATGATTTTTCGCCGAGGTGAGTTATCTTGATGCCTTCTGAATGAAGCTGCTCCACTTGTTCGGCTATTGAAGAGACGGTTAGATTCATTAGACTGTCTACTTCGGTTTGCGGGCGGTTCCAATTTTCGGTAGAGAATGCGTACAAAGTGACGATCGTCACTCCGCGATCGGAAAAGGCGCGAAGTACATTTTGGATATTTAGAGTGCCTTTTTCGTGACCTGTACTTCTGCTTAAACCCCTGGAAGTAGCCCATCTACCGTTTCCGTCCATTATGATGGCTACATGGCGTATACCTTTGTTTTTACCCATAGCACAATGGGTTAGACCTCCATCACCTCTTTTTCTTTTTGAGATTTAATGGAATCCATTTCTGAAATAAAAGAATCAGTAACATTTTGAAGTTCTTGCTGAGCTCTTCTACCATCATCTTGCGATATTTCTTTATCTTTGTCTAAGGTTCTTATTCTTTCTATACTATCCCTGCGAATGTTTCTTATGGCTACGTGTCCTTCCTCCACCATATTTCCGACTATTTTCACCATCTCTTTTCTTCTCTCTTCAGTCAGTTCCGGAACGTTAATCCTTATCAGGGTTCCGTCAGAATTAGGGGTTATGCCAAGGTCAGACTTTAGTATCCCTTTCTCTATTTCCTCTAGGGCTTCCTTGTCCCAAGGTTGAATAACTATAGTTCTGGCTTCGGGGACCGATATAGAAGATAATTGATTGAGGGGTGTTTGCGATCCGTAATATTCCACGTTGATGTTTTCTACAAGACTCGTTGAAGCTCGTCCTGTCCTAATACCACCCAGATCTCTCTGCAGAGAATCAACGCTTTTACCCATCCTTTCTTTTGTGTTTTCAATAATTTCTTCAATGTCTGACATGTTTTTACCTACTAATCTGTTACTAATGTGCCTACTTTTTCTCCCGAAACTATCTTGTTTAGATTTCCTTTTTCAAAAAGATCGAACACGATTATCGGTATGCTATATTCCATACATAAAGACAAGGCCGTGCTGTCCATTACTTTGAGGCGTTTTTCAATCGCATCCAAATATGAAATGCTTTCATATCGTACGGCTGAAGCGTCTAATTTTGGGTCTGTGTTGTACACTCCATCCACATCGTTTTTAGCCATCAACAATACATCTGCTTCGATTTCTAATGCTCTCAAAGCGGAACCCGTATCTGTAGTCACAAAAGGATTTCCGGTGCCTGCAGCAAATAAGACTATTCGACCCTTTTCAAGGTGTCGTATCGCTCTTCTGCGAATGTAAGGCTCAGCTACTTGTTGGATATTTATAGCACTAAGGGTTCTTGTGTCTAGTTTGTGTTTTCTTTCCAAGGAATCCTGCAGGGCCAGGGCGCTTATCACAGTTGCAAGCATTCCTGCATAATCAGCGGATGCTCTTTCCATTCCTTCAATTTCTGCCTCAGATCCCCGCCATATATTTCCGCCGCCAACGACAATTCCCAATTCGATACCCTTGGAGGTTACGGCCTTTATCTCTTCAGCCATGTAATCCAGAGAGTCAGGATCTATTCCATGGCTTCTGTTGCCTTTTAATGATTCTCCACTAAGTTTGAGGAGGATACGTTTGAATGGATTGTCTGGCATTGTAGCCTCACTCACCTAAGGAAAATCTTTGGAATCTCCGTACTCTGATGTTTTCCCCCAACTTTCCAACAGTTTCATTAATGAGGTCTTGAATTGTTTTCGACGGATCTTTGATAAACGGTTGTGACAACAAACACTGGTCCTCTGTAACATTGTCGTTCTCAGATGCTTCTTCTATTGCTAATAGGGTAGGCGACATTGCTGCTACCTGCATTGCTATATCATGGGCCAACGAGGCAAAGTCGTCAGTTCTGGCTACAAAATCGGTCTCACAATTGATTTCAATCATAGCTCCTATCCTACCCCCGCTATGGATGTAGGTATCAACCAAACCCTGGTCAGTGTCTCGGCCGGCTTTATTTGCTGCGGAAGCAATCCCTTTTTCTCTCAGCAATGATTCGGCTTTATCTACATCCCCCTCCGTCTCCTCCAGTGCCTTTTTGCAATCCATGACACCGGCGCTAGTACGAGCGCGAAGATCCTTAATTAGTTCCGTAGTAATTTCAGCCACGATTTCTTCCTTGAGATTTGATAGGGTTGGAGATCTAGATTCAGTTGTTGTCTTCGTCGGCTACTGGGTCTTCTTCCTTCTTTGCATCCGTCGAGACTTCTTTGCCAGATGTTTCTTCAGGCTCTTCTGTTGATGCCGTAGCTTCAAGGGTATTTGCAGGCTCAGATATCAATTCATCAGTGTTATTGGTGGAATCGGCATCACTTGACTCTTCCACTTCTTCCCCTTCGTCTTCTGACTTTGAATCTTCGATAGTCACAGTGGAATATGTAACCATTCGAGGGCTTGCTTCCGCAGAAGCATCCGCGGATTCATCGGACTGATCTGAATTTCTAAGATGGTATCCGTCGATTATGGCATTCGACATCCTCTTAGTTATTAGCCTGACGGACCTTATTGCGTCATCATTTCCTGGTATAGGATAGTCGATTAAATCAGGGTCACAGTCAGAGTCAACTATGGCTACAATCGGTATTCCTACTCTGTTGGCTTCCGCAACAGCAATTCCTTCTCTTCCCACATCAATGATAAACATTGCCCCTGGCATTTCAGTCATTTCTTTGATGCCTGAGAGGTTTCTATTCAATTTGTTTATTTTCTCATCTATTTTCAAAGCTTCTTTCTTTGTGAGGTTTTCAAACTCTCCTTGCTCTCTTCTGGTTTCAAGGTCTACCAGATAGTCAATTCGGGTTTGAATAGTTTTGAAGTTTGTCAGCGTACCGCCAAGCCATCTATTAGAAATATGCAGCGAATTACTTCTTTCTGCTTCCATCACTATCGTGTCTTGAGCTTGTTTTTTAGTACCTACTAGCAAAATCTTTTTCCCGCTCGCCGCTACATCAGTCAGAAAAGAGGCAGCTTCTTCAACCAAATGTAGAGTTTTTTGTAGATCGATAATATGAATCCCATTTCTATGGGTAAATATGTATCTATCCATCTTTGGGTTCCATCGTCTTTTTTGGTGACCAAAATGAACCCCAGCCTCCAAAAGCGACTTCATCGTTATCGCTTCGCTGATCTGCTCTTGATTTGAATCGACCTCAACAGCCTCTTCGACCATATATTTTCCTTTTTCCTAACAAGTTGTTTGGCTACTTTTGAAGCACAGTATTTTTAGGTTGAATGCCTGTGTTTCGCAACAAAAAAAACGCCGCAAAAGTATAACATGACTATGTTCCTGCGGCAAAAGCGAATTGTGGGCTAAACGAATGCTAGTTTTTTAGTCTGTCTGAAAGTAATGACAGATTTTTGGCCATCAAGAGCCGATAATCAGTAGAGTGTAAGTTATCTGCCGTCATTATCGATGCGTCTTCGTGGTTGTCAGTGTAGTAGGATTTTCGAGAACCTCGATGGCTAAACCCATATTTTTCATAAAGGGTGATTGCAGGTGTGTTCGATACTCTTACTTCGAGGGTAAATGAATTAACTTTTTCCTGGATTGCTTTTGTTAAAGCTGAATGCAAAAGAAGTTCTCCGATCCCTTTACGCCTATGTGATCTTCTTGTGCCAATTGACATTATATGTGTTTCTTCCTTGCTCATTTGCCATAGAAAAATAAACCCGGTCAGAAATTCCATCCCAGGTTTCCAGCCTGTATTTCCTGATCTGTAGGTTTCTGCCTTGCTATTCATTCGGGCGGTGAACTTGTTAAATGGTCTTTCGCAATCGATCGGGTTAAGTTGCGAAGCAGCGACCATTAAAGTCGATATGGGTCTTTGGAGTTCTTTTCTAAAAGAAGTGGGTGGGAACAAATGTGGGAATGCATCTGTTTCAATGATTGATACTTGAAGGATATCTTGTTCCCTCATGAGTCTGACGGAATGAGTATCTTCGGTATTATTTTTCATTTTGAGAAAAATAATAGAGGGTCAAAAAGGAGGTTGAATATTTCCCCTGAACCATTATTGAACAATGTAATTTAATACATGAAAAAATTGTTAAGAAATTGTTTTCAAAACACTTGATATATAGATCATAAATCAATGTAGAATAAGGAGTCCCTGTGGTTTTATATGTTTTGAGTTATGTAGATCACAATTTTTGGGTTCAGTTTCAGGGTATTTATGCAGCACATCCTTAGAATAATAAAAATTGCTCTGAGGTACAAATATAGATTAGCTTTTGCTTACCTGTCCACGGTAGGAGCTATTGCTGCTTACATTTTCCTTCCTAAATTATTTGGCGACGCGATAGACTCTGTAGCGCAGCCGATTCTGGCTGGTGATGAAGTAGATACTAATACACTCTACACATGCATACTAATAATTTTGGTGTTGAGTGTAATCCGTGGAGGGATGTCCTACTTCCAAACGTATCTAGCTGAAACCTTGTCTCAATACGTTTCTTATGATTTAAGGAATTCGTTCTATGATCACGTTCAGCACCAAAGTTTTGCTTTTCACGATAAACATCACACCGGTAATCTGATGT
>CAYPXS010000023.1:0-16034 GCA_964414725.1 uncultured Dehalococcoidia bacterium | reverse complement strand
GCTTTTGTAAGGTTTTTGAAGAAATTGGTGAGATTGTTCCTGAAGTTACTTTAGCATGCACCAATCGAATTCCGCTGACTAGAGGCATGGGTAGTAGTTCAGCAGCATTGATAGGTGGATTAATAAGCGGGAACGCAATGGCAGGATTCCCTCTTTCAATATCAGAAATATTGAATATTGGGGCTAAAATTGAGAACCATCCGGACAATGTCGCCCCGGCTCTTTTAGGTGGAGTACAAATTGGGATTTATGACCAGGAGGAATTAATTACTGCAAGTGTCACTTTCCCGGAAGATTTAAAAGTTGTCTTGTATGTACCTGATCAAATTATGCCAACCGATCAAGCTAGAAATATACTGGCTCCTGAAGTAGCAAGGAAAGACGCTGTATATAACATTGGAAGATCGGCTTTGCTCGTCCAGTCCTTGGTCACCGGCGAGCTGGATAACCTCAAGTATGCTACACAGGATATGCTTCATCAACCCCAGAGACAGAAGCAATTTTTTCCTATGAAAAATATAATCAAGGCAGCTATGGAGGCAGGGGCATTGGGTGCTTTCTTATCCGGAGCCGGTAGTTCAATATTGGCCTTTACTAAGGGCAGGGAATATACGATTGGGTATGAGATGGCAGATGCGGCAATGAAATCTGGCCTCGATGGTGACATTATTTTCACTTCCCCGACATCGAAAGGGGCATACGTAGAGAAATAAGGGATACATATGCCTGTAATAGTACAAAAATACGGAGGATCGTCACTAGCAACACCCGATTTAATAAAGAGCGTTGCTTCCAGAATATGTTCCGCTCATGATTCTGGCAATAGTGTTGTTGCTACTGTTTCAGCAATGGGCGACTCGACGGATGATTTAATATCTATTGCTTCTCAAGTTTCAGTAATGCCTGATTTGAGAGAATTGGATGTCTTGTTGTCAACCGGCGAATTGCAGTCATGTGCACTAGTTGCCATGGCCCTTAAAGATATGGGCAAAAATGCGGTTAGTCTAAGCGGAGCTCAAGCAGGGATTCGAACTGATTCTTCGTACGGGAAAGCCAAAATAGCTGATATTGATACTGGCAGGATAGAGGAAGAGCTAGGAAGTGGGAATATAGTAATCGTAGCAGGCTTTCAAGGAGTGACCAATGATAGTGACATTACGACTTTGGGAAGAGGTGCTTCTGATTTAACTGCGGTTGCTTTGGCGGCAGGGTTAAATGCTGAGCGGTGTGAAATATATACAGATGTTGATGGAATATATACAGCAGATCCTCGCCTAGTTTCTGAAGCTCAAAAAATGACAAGGATAGGCTATGAAGAGATGTTGGAATTAGCAAGTTACGGAGCCAAAATGAATCCTCGATCCATTGAATTGGGGATGGTGTATCAGGTTCCTATCCTAGTGGCATCAAGTTTCAACAATGAACTAGGGACATTAATTCATGATGGAGACAATATGGATACCACGGTAGGTGAAATACGTAATCGAGTAAGAGGAATTGCTACGGATAGAGACGTAGCCAAAATAACAGTTTTTTCGGTAGTTGATAGACCTGGAATTGCTGCGGCATTATTTGATCCGCTAGCTGAATCTGATATAAGTGTGGATGTGATAGTGCAAAATGCTAGTGTGTCAGGAACTACTGATCTCACTTTTACAGTCAAGCAGTCGGATGTAGACAGGGCAATGAAAGTGGTTGAAGAAGTAGCAAATGAACTTGGTACCACGAATATTGGGAAAACGGAAAATTTGGCCAAAATTAGTATAGTTGGGACAGGTATGCAGGATTCTCCTGGATATGCCTCAACTATGTTTAGATCATTAGCTCAGGCTAAGATTAATATTGAAATGATTACGACTTCCGAGATTAGGATAACCTGCATCATTGGGTCTGATCGTGTATCAAAAGCAGCGGAGGTACTCCATGCAGCATTTGAGTTGGAGAAATCTGAATAGGCTAGAAATCTAGTGGCTAGAGAAGTGACGGATATATATCTTTCACTGGTTATTCCTGCATACAATGAGGCGCATCGGATAAGGCATACGCTGGAGTGTGTTTACAAATTCCTCGGTACTCAAGATTATTCGTATGAAGTTGTTCTATGCAATGACGGAAGCAATGATTCTACGGGAAGTATAGCTAAGGCTTTTTTGGATGAAAAATCAAACTTCCAACTATTGAATTTACCTCATAAAGGAAAAGGTTCAGCAGTCAAAGCAGGCATGATAGCAGCCCGTGGTCAGAACATATTCATGTGTGATGCTGATTTGGCTATGTCTTTGGACCAGATCAATCTTTTTCTTGATGAAATGGCAAAAGGTTACGATATTGCCATTGGATCTAGGGAATTAAGAGAATCTCATAGATATAAAGAACCGAAACGTCGATATATCGCGGGTAGAATTTTCAATTTATTCGTAAAATTTATAGCCATTAGAAAATATCGTGATACCCAATGTGGTTTCAAATGTTTCACTTCCAGATCAGCTTATAAAATTTTTTCATCTACTAAGATTAGTGGTTGGGCTTTTGATGTAGAAGTTTTAATGCTGGCCGAAAGATGGGGATATTCTGTCTCTGAAGTTCCAATCGATTGGTATCATGGTACCGACAGCAAGGTAAAATTTGGATTAGCAGCTTTTCAGATGGTAAAAGATATATTTCTAATTAGGGTTCGTTTACTATTTTCAGTTCGGAATTGATTTTTATCTCGCATAAAGGTAAGGATGCAGGCCAATAATTCTCCTGTCCATATAGTTGTTCCGACTTATAATGAATCAGAGAATATCTCAATTCTTTTAGACGAAATATTTGGGTTGGATCTTAACAATATTCATGTTTTGATCGTCGACGATAATTCTCCCGATAACACGGCTGATGTAGCTAAATTCTATGCGGAATCAAATGGGTTCTCAGTATCAATATTGAGGCGTGATCGAAAAAGCGGGTTAGGAACGGCATATATTGAGGGTTTTAGGCAGGTTATTCTTCAATTATCCGAGAAGGAAGGATTTGTTGTTCAGATGGATGCAGATTTATCCCATGACCCTAAATATATACTTAAGATGATTGAAATACTTAATGAAAATGATGTGGCGGTAGGGTCTAGATATTACCGAGGAGGAGGGAGCAATGAAGAATGGGGTTTATATCGGAAGTTATTGAGTGAATGTGGAAATAAACTAATTCGGTTCGTATCAGGCTTAAAAATAAAGGATTGCACCTCTGGATTTAAAGTGTTTAGGTCGCAAGCTTTGAAGGAAATTTGCTGGAATAATATCCGCTGTGTAGGATTTGGATTTCAAGTTGAAATTGCTATGCAGTGTCAAAAAAATGGATTTAGAATTCAGGAATACCCAATCATTTTCAATGACCGTACAGCTGGCGATTCCAAAATGTCGACAGCAATAATATTTGAAGCGATTCTCAAAATAACTTTAGCAAGATTTAGTTCATTTAGATTAATGCGAAGCTTTTGGGGCAATTCCTGATTTCAAGTTTGCCGTTATTATAGGCAAAAAACATATTGCACTAGCAAAAAAACCCTGATTAGAATGCCCTGATGAAATCAAAAATTGAGATCAAAGGGTGATTGAAGTGAATTCAAAAGAATTATCTGGCATTTTAAGTCTGAGAAAAGAAAAGGCGAAAGAAGCCGAACAATTAATGCTTTATGGTCTTTTTCAAGAAGCTGTTGATGTTAATTTGGCTATGATTGATATTAACTCGGGAGATCAGGGAGCCTACAACAGATTGGGTGATGTACTGCTCAAGATTGCGAAAAGCGCAGAAGCCCATAATGCGTTTCAGACTGCAATATCACTAGAGAAGATCCGTAAGGAAAATACTAAATTGTCTGTGGAAAGCGCAATGAAATCTGATTGGCCTAGGGCTATACAGACTAATTTAGAAATAATTGAGAGATTTCCCTGGGATCTTGAGTCATATAACAGGCTGGGTAAGGCTTACAGTGAAAGAGGGCAGAATAAGAAAGCATTGCAAGCGTTTCAATGTGCCCTTGTTATATCCCCCAATAGCCCGATCGCAAAGAAAAACATAAAACGCCTTGAGAAAACTGCCACTATTAAAACGAACAAAGCAGCACCGGGAACTAAATCCAATAGGTCCTTTATCGAAGAAACTGGTCGTACTGGAGTTACAAAATTAGTTAATATTCCTAGGAGCTTTGATGTGGGCAACTTGATTGCTGGTCACAATGTGGATTTAATTACGGTAGATAGGGGAATGAGAATATTAGACGAGAAAGGCATGGAGATTGGGAGTATAGAACCCAAATTAGCTTTACGATTGAAAAAATTGGTTGAAGGTGGGAACACATATTCAGCGAATATAACTAGCGCAGGGGAGGACGGGGTTACGGTGATAATACGAGAAACCTATAGGCATCCTTCGCAATCAAATAAAGCTTCATTTCCAGCTAAAGCGGGTGTCCTCGGCGATATTCCAATGGCTGCTCTAGGTTACGGTTTGAATGACGTAGGTAAATTAGGTGATCTTAAAGATTGGTCGGATGATGATACGGAGTCAGGGGATGACGAAGTATTTTCGCCGATGATACCAAAAATATTGTCTGGTGAAGGGTCTCTGGGTGAGGAAGGTGTGTTGGATTGAAGCTAACTGGGGTCTGCTTCTATGACTTCTAGACTACGATAGTAGAGTCCCCATTTTTGCATTATTTGTTCGATTTGCGAGTTCTCTAAATCGGTAAGATCGTTAAAGAAACCGGAGATAGCATGTGCTCCAATATTTTCTTCACTGCAAACCCAACTGGCCTCACTCGGTACTATGTATATGATTCCGGAATTGTGATCACAGCTTAAATTAATTCTATTCCCTTCCGAAGCTTTCTTTATTGATATTCCTGGTTCAGTCATTATTCTGCCCTTTTATCTCATTATTGGTTTGTTTGGTGTTTCAGCTAAATTGTAAACCCTCACTGATATAATCGATTTAATATGTGAGTACAATAAATTTTAATAGGAAGAAGTTTAGGATCAAATGATGAAACCACATTACACTAGCGACAGGCTTACCATCCACAAAATAACTTGCGGGCCGTACGACAACAATGCCTACATATTGGTCTGTAATAGAACAAATGAAAGTCTTTTGATAGATACCCCCGCAGAACCGGCAGTCTTGCTGGCTGTAGCGTCTACGACACAAGTGCAATATATCGCAATAACACATAATCATATGGATCATCTGCTGGGGTTTGAAGAGATAACAAAAGCTATCCCAGCCAAGGTAGCCATAGGAGAGGCTGATGCTGCCCAGCTTCCGGTACCTCCTGATCTCTCTTTAAGGGATGGTGAGGATATACAAATAGGTGACTTGTTGATTAAGTCAATACACACGCCAGGTCATACTGACGGTTCGACTTGCCTATTTATCGATGGCCATCTGTTCACGGGAGATACGCTGTTTCCCGGAGGTCCAGGTAAAACGAAATCACCGGATAATTTGAAAGAAATAATTGAAAGCATCGATAAGAAATTGTTTGTGTTTGATGATGAAGTTTATTTCTATCCCGGTCATGGGGATGATGGAGTATTGGGTAAATCCAAGAAAGAATATGAAGTGTATTCCTCGAAGGACCATTCAGATGATCTCTTCGGAGATGTCGAATGGCTAGGGAGCTAAACTCTGAACTGGGCTTTTTAGGTCGCCCAGTTTCTTTGTACGAATTTAATTTATTTTCTGTAGTAATTTTATTTGTTACCTTTGCAGTTACAATTTTTCTTAGGGTTACGCTAGTTTCAGATTCTCAATATTCACCTGTTCCTTGGTACTACCCATGGGTTTTGGCTGTCCCTCAATTACTATTGCTAGGGTTGGTTTTTTCATTCTATGGTGCTGGATATAAAGGAATTAAATATTTTTTTCGTATTCCCATTATCCAAGGCTGGGTTTCTGCTTCAATATTGACGGTCATACTCAGCATTGGTGCGATTTTGATTTATTCATTTCTGATATACAAACTGGATATTAGCTACCTAATGCCTCCACAGGTTTCAAAGAATATATTGGGAGAAGGGACCTTCGTGCTAGCAAATTTGTTTGCTATAACAATATGGGTACCATTTGTTGAGGAACTTTTCTTCAGAGGATTATTGCTGAGTGTTTGGTCAGTATATTATGGGGAAGTTAGATCAATATTTTTGGTGTCTCTAATTTTCATGTTGGTACATTCCCACCCTGGGCTGTATGTTCCAGTGTTTATCAGTTCTCTACTAATCTCGTTCCTATACATTAAAACTAGAACACTTTGGGCGCCTTTTCTTTCCCATGCCGCTCAAAATTTGTTAGTGGTTGTGGTTGCGGCTTCGGCTTGAATTAGGCAGAATGGTCAACATCAAAAGTTATATTTATAGGGTGTTTGTATAAGTGGAAAATAGAATTGACTCAAAAATTCTTAGTGCTAAATTGGATAATCGGCCTGCGCTTGTTCCATATCTGACAGTTGGATATCCAAGGATAGAAAAATCAGCTGACATAGCACTTAAAGTTTTAGAATCCGGTGCAGATATGCTGGAGTTGGGAATCCCGTTTAGTGATCCTATAGCAGATGGACCTACCATTCAAAAAACTAGTTTTAAAGCTCTTGAAAATGGGGTCAACCTTTCTATTTGCATGGATGTGTTAACTACCATAAGAGAAAATGATGATAGTTCACCAATTATTTTCATGGGCTACTTCAATCCTTTTTTTCAGTATGGATTGGAGTCTTTTTTGTCGGAAGCATCCAAACGTGGATTGGACGGTTTGATAATTCCTGATTTACCAATGGAAGAGTCTGAGGCAATATCTGAGCAATGCAGGAGAAATGGAATACACCATATTCCTTTGTTGGCACCAACTAGCACAGAAGAGAGGATAAAGTTATCTTGTGAACACGCAGGAGGGTTTATTTATTGCGTCAGTCTTACAGGTGTTACTGGAGCCCGTGAAGGACTGTCTACAGGAGTAGAAGGCTTGGTAAATAAAATAAGGTCTCATACAAACCTACCTGTTTTGGTGGGGTTTGGGGTATCGCAGAGAAGGGATGTTGAGAAAATATCAGAATTTGCAGATGGTGCAGTTGTAGGAAGCGCTTTTTTGGACCATATTTCGGGAGTGGAAGAAGGTAATGAAATCGCAGCAGCAGAGGAATTCATAAAGAATATAATTGTTAGGTAGATGTAAAGAGGTTGAAATGTCTAAAGTAAGGGCTATAAGAGGCGCCACCACGGCCTCTACAAACACTTCAGAAGAGATTCTTGTCGCAACAACGGAAATGCTAGAGGAATTAACGAAGCAAAATTCTCTTGAATTGGACGATATAATCAGCGCTTTCTTTACAACTACTCAGGATTTGAATGCAGAATTTCCCCCAGTTGCTGCTAGGAAGATGGGTTGGGTGGACGTGGCCCTGATGTGCGCTCATGAGATGAAGGTTCCTGGAGCATTGGAGAAATGTATTCGGGTTATGGTTCACGTTAATACTGATAAATCTCCGACTAATATCGCAAATATATACTTGCGGGAAGCTGTTAATTTAAGGAAGCGCGGATTCGAAGACGACTAATCGTCTGGTTGCTGGAGTAATTGGATCACATTTCCGTCTGGATCCTGAAATGTGCACACCCAACCTCCCCAATGTTCTCTTTCTGGGTCCCTAAGGAAGTTAACTCCGTTGCCTTTTAGTAATTTTGTCACCTCTTGTATATCGGGGACATCGAAATTCAGCATTATGCGGAATGGTTCTTTTGAACTTCCCTGTACTTCTGAATGTAATCCAATACTAAATCTCAGGTCATGCCATCGATACGCAATGAAATTGTCTCTAACTGAATGAGGTTTGAGATTCAGCATACTTTCATAGAAAAGCTGCATGCGGTCTAAATTATGAGTCCATATTATCGCGCCAGAAAATTTCACCACCGTACTCCTAATTGAACGAATTTTACCTGATAATTCCTATCCACTTTTTAGGTGTCTCAATATATAATGTGATTTGGAAGACAGAAACGCATGGGTGGATGAAAGCTTAAAGAGGGTCTTTTAAAAGGAGGTAAGTCGCGTTGGATAGTAGTAGTAGGAGGTCGACCAGGTAGGTGTTCTCTGGAACGCCTCCACATGTAAAGCGCCTGTAGTAAATTTACTACAGGCGCTTTTAGTTTAATCATTCAAAAAACCTTTTTGGGTTATCAACCATAATATTTTGTATGTCTTGTTCTGAAGCTCCCAAGTCTTTGAGCCTAGGTAGCACTTGCCTAGTTATGAATAAATACCCGTCTGGGTTATATTTGGATCGACTCGTTTGCCCTTCTTTCGAGTCTATACTCAAAGTTACTGACCAATCATGTCCAAGCATAATTTTTTCGCCGTAACCATCTGCTATAAGTCTCATAGCAGTTTCAGTTCGCTGTTCCCAATTTGGAGTTCCCATAGTTCTACCACCAGGGTACCTATCGAGACCTATCCAGACTCCTTTGTCCAGTAGGCTTTCTAAATAATGAATGTCCATGGTGTCGTTACTGTGCCCGACATAGACTTTGTTTAAATCCACCTTTTCATCTTCGAATATTCTGACTTGCTGTTCACCCACACGATCAGGAGCCCAAGTGTGGGTAGATATGGGAACTCCCGTTTCTTTTTGTGCTCTTGCAGCAGCTCTGAGTATGACTTCACCTTCTCTAGTCACACCACCCATGTCATTGGCTACTTTAATTATTCCTGCTTTTATATTAGTGCCTTCTATCCCTGTGATTATTTCTCTCATATATAGATTGGCTACGTTATCAATAGAAGCATTCCAAAAGACCCTTGGTATATCTCTCCATGTCCCTGTAGCGCAGATTATGTTGACACCAGACTCTTCAGAGACCTGTTTTAGCATATGAATATCTCTGCCTAAATCCAGGGTGGTTACATCGATTATTGAATCTAAACCCTCTGTTTTAGCATGGGACAATACTTTTATGGCTTCAGCTATGGATTCATCCCTTTGGATAAATTCAGGATAGATTTGAGGGATTCCGGCAGAACTTACAACGATATGTTCATGAGACAATGTGAAGCCTAGTTTCGATGTGTCGAGTGGTCCTAAAACCGATTCTATTGTGCTCATTTTATCTCCTTAACAGTTAAAAGGTGCTTAAATAGCTCTAGTGACTGGGTTGCTAAGTGTACCTACACCAGAAATTTCAATTTCACAGGTATCACCATCTTTCATGTTTTTGGATGTTCCGTCGGTTCCCATCCAGATCACATCGCCAGGGTGCAGAGTAAGGTATTTGGTAATTTCCGAAATATATTCCTCGACGCCAAAAATCATGTCATTGGTTTCAAAAGAAATAGTTTCTTCACCATTGAGTCTTACTGTAGTAACCATTTCGTCAAGGGGCGCTTCAGTTTCAATCCAAGGCCCCATAGGTTTAAATGTATCGGTATTTTTGGCTCTCCATAAAGTTCTGTCAGAGGCCTGCCAAGTACGTTCACTCACGTCGTTGCCAACCGTATAACCTAACACATATTTCAACGCGTCTTGCATGGACACATTTTTGGCAGTTTTTCCTATGACGACCACTAGTTCCGCCTCGTAATGGATTTTGTCGGTGGCGTCCTTTGGTATAACTATCGGGTCTCCGTGACCTATGATTGCGTTGTTGGCTCTGTATCCAATGTCTGCTTTTTCAGGTAAGTTCGGTTCTCTGTTAAGTAGAGCAGCAGCTTCTAAGACATGTTTTTTGTAATTTATCCCTGCGGCATAGAATGTTTTCGGTATAACAGGGGGTAGTATTCTTACCGCATCAAATTGTTTTTCCTGATCAGTTGACTCATATCCTGTGAAGGGTGACCCATTGACTTGCGTTATAATGTCGCCGCTTAATAGACCGTAAAATACCCCATTATTTTCCTGGTATCGTACCCATTTCATACTGCTAATTTCTCCCCTATTTTTTCGACCAGAACTGGTAATAGCTGTTCTGATATAGTCTTGCATTCCTCTACATGCGGGAATCCTGACAAAATAAATTCGTCTATTCCAAGTTCCCAATAACCAAGCAACTCTTCTGCAACTTGGTCGACATCTCCGACAATTGCAGTACCACAATTAACCCTGACGTTTGAAATTCCGTTCCACAAACGAGTGGACATTTTGTTATTTTCGTATTTTTGAGCTTGTGATTTTCTTCCTACCATAGCGGTATCTTTAGAAGAGGCTCCTCTTTGTTTCAAAACTCCGTCAGATGCCTCGGACAATAATTCTTCGGCAGCTTTCCAAGCTTCTTTTTCAGAGGATCTTACAATTATGTGAGTCCTAAGGCCAAACCTGGGAGCCCTACCTTTATCAATGTATTTTTTTCTGACTTTATCCAGATGAGGACCAAGGACTTCTTTTGGAAGTATCCAGGCTAAATAGGTATCAGCCTTGTCTGCAGATAAGTTTAGTGCTGATTCTGATGCACCCCCTAGATAAAAAGACGGGTTTCCTTTAGGACCTGGAGAACATACGGCGCCATTCAAACTAACAAATTCACCGGCGAAATTGGTTGCTACTGGTTTGTCCCATAGTCTTTGGCAGGCCGCAATGAATTCTGAGGCCCTTTCATATCTTTTGTCGTGATTGGCTTTCTCACCTAATCTTTCCATGTCACCATCAATGCCACCTGGGACAATATTTAGATCCAGTCGCCCGTTTGATATTTGATCTAATGTAGCTGCCATTTGCGCAAATAATCCGACGGATATAAATCCAGGTCTAATGGCCACTAGGAACCTTATCTTCTCGGTCACTGAAGCTAAAGCCGCTACTGTAGTCCAGGTTTCGGCTAGGGGGGCGTTTTCGTCGAATAGACCATTGGAGAATCTGGTGGGGACAAGCAAGGAATAGAAGCCATTTTCTTCTGCTGTTAGGGCAACTTCCTTAAGGTAATCAAATGTGGGTGGGATTTCGGCCTTATCAGTTCCAATGTGTTTTCCATCACCATCTATCGGTATAAACCAGTCGAATTTGGGCCTGGGTCTGGAACCTGTTATGTCTGCCAACACTTTATTCTCCTTGTCATCGTAAAGGTATTGGGAGTTCAAAACCCAATATAGATCTAGCGACCAACTAAAAATCGAGTGCTTACACCTTCGAATATTTGGGATATGCTATTTGAGTACCATCACCCAAATCTTCGATCAAAAAATCCCCAAATAATAGAGGAGCTTCTTTTTCTAGAAGTTTTAGCATTTCGATCGCAAGAAACCTGATTTCCCAATCCGCAAAAATGGCTCCTCTCATTTCAATAAAATGTCTTAAGGCTCTAACGTTTGCCGTGACAAAAATTTTCGTTTCGGTTGCGTTTGGTAACACTGATCGAGCAGCTTGCCTTATAGCCTTCCTTCTGTCTGTGTTGCTCTCAAACATTTCTTTAGGTAATGAATTTTCCAATGCCTTAACAAGTTCCGTGTAACTTTCTGCAGCGTGTATTAAAGCTTCATCTAAGACTTGCCTTGCTTCTGTAGAGGATTGTCTTTCAGAGGATAAGGCTGGTGGCACTACAAATGTCCCTTCATTTTCATCTACGTATCTTTGGGATCTTTGGCTATATGCAAATCCAGCCCTATGCCGGACTAATTCATGAGTAAGACTTCTAGAAACACCTGTGACTATGAAACCGTAGTTTACGTGTTCAAAGACACTCCCATCGCCGGAACTTAATAGGTTGTTTATGAAATCAGTAATGTCCCTCCGGCCTCTACCGTAGCTCATGTAGCACATTCTGGCAGATATCTCTATCACTGCTGCAGATTCATCGTCCCCTGCTCTCACTGAGTCAGGGATAGGAGGTACATTTTCATTTTCAAAAAAATTAGCAATTTGAGACCAATTAACAGTTGGTTTAGTGACAAGATAAACACTAGGTTTTTCTTTGAATGACATAAACTTCTCCAAGGAGCTCTAATTTTAGAGAATCTTATCACTTAGCCTTCGTTTTTGGCATTCTATGACGGCTAAATACATAGGGTGTGGCACCATAATTTAAATTGGTGACAGTGACGTCCGCATGCTATAATGAAGGTTGGCAAAAAAAATAATCAGTGGAGTATTCCAGCATTGGCAGAAAGAAAACGAAATTATGAGTTAGTTATGGCACTCTCACCGGTTGCCACCGAGGCCGAGGCCACAGTTATTGTAGATGATGTTGAAAAATTTATTGTATCTACGGGGGGAGAATTCACTGGACGGGAAGAATGGGGTGTTAAGAGGTTGTCATATTTAGTGAACAATTTCCAGGAAGGAAGTTACTATAAAGCCGACATTTTACTGGAATCGTCCGACGTTAAAGAATTGGAGAGGACATTAAATGCAAATCAGGATGTTCTGGTGCATTTAATTTCCAAATCATAATTACTGAAATGGTGGGGGGTTTGTCATGACAATGAATAAAATACTCATAATTGGTAATTTGGGGTCAGATCCGGAAATGAGATACACCCCTAATGGTAATCCAGTCACTTCGTTCACGGTCGCTACTAACCGTCGATATAGAACTGGTGACGGCGAAAATAGAGAAGAAACAGAATGGTTCAGAATAAGTGCATGGAATAGGTTGGCTGAGACCTGTAACCAATATCTGCAACGGGGAAGTAAAGTATACGTAGAAGGCCGATTGAGCAGTCGAACATATGTTGGAAACGATGGAGAGACTAGAGTTTCTTTGGATGTTAATGCTTCAGAGGTTCGTTTTATTGACAGCAGAAGTGCTACCCAAGGGTCACCCGCTGGATTTTCTGAAGGGAGACCGATGCCTGACACTTCAGGCGCCTCTACGGAAGACTCAGGTGAAATTGAAGATGATCTACCTTGGTAAGAATCAACGAATATTAGAATTTAAGACTTATACCAGTATTGGAGTCCATGGATGACAACGGAAAATGACAGTGCACCACAAAGAAGACCTAATTCTCGACCGCGATTTTATTCTCGTCGAAAGGTATGCCAGCCTTGTGTAGATAAGAAGGAACTCAACTATAAAGATGTGGATTATCTTAAAAAGTTCCTCTCTGATCGATATATGATTGAAGCTAGGAGAAAGAGTGGAATGTGTGCTAAATGTCAAAGATCATTGGCTACAGCAGTTAAGAAGGCGCGACATTTGGCTTTATTACCATTTTCACCAGCACAGAGAGGTGCCTTGCCCGTTCACTACAGGCCAAGAAGCTCTTAGCAGTAAAAGTTATGTCGCACCATAGGCTAATTTATATTCCTGGGAAGTTTTAAATCAAGTGAGTTCTGGTCGCCCTCTACGTATAGATAAAAGAAGGGTTGCTATGCAGCAACCAGTTTTAAGGCGCCGTCAGAAGTTGACTATAGGGTTCTTGGCGCTGTCATTTTTGATTGTAATATCCATATTTATAGTTGGATATATGGTTGTGTTTGTAATGCCTCATAGAGAACTGGTGGTTCGAGTCGATGGGGTTGAATACACTAGAGGTGATTTAGTCGAGCTGGTTAGGATTACGCAGAAAAGTTCTGAATTTCTTGGTGGCACCTTCGACGCTAGTAATGGGATTTTCGAATCGCTCCAGTTAATGGTTGAAAATGAAATACTGTCACAGATGGCCCCGTCTCAGGGTATTTTCGTGTCTGAAGAAGAGATAGATGAACAGATAACTTTGACAATGCGGCCAGAAAGAGACATGGCATTCGGCAAATCAGAAGAACAAATTGCACGAGAAACAGCGGAACGATATTTGAATTACTTGAACACCATTCAAATAGATGAAGACACTCACAGGTCTTTAGTCCATAAGGCGATTCTAAGAGAAAAATTTCGCCAGCAAGTTGGAGAATCCGTGCCTTTGGTTGCAGAGCAAGTGCATTTATTTAGGCTTGTCATGCCTTTGAGCGGCGAGATGGACATAATGCGGGTCAAGTATGAAGATGCGATTAGAGATACTACAGATCCGGATCGTCTTCAGTTGGCTTATATAGAAATCGCACGTGAATTTTCAGTGGATATACCCGAAAAAGTTAGATTGGGGGGTGACATGGGTTGGATCGCTAAAGGGGTAATCCCAGATTATGAAAGAGACTTTTTTTTGTTAGAACCAGGACAGTTAAGTGATCCGGTCAAAAACAAAGACAGTATGAACCAAACTTTCTTTTTTATGATATCTGAACGACAACCAGCGAGGGAACTATCAGGTGAGGTTAGAGAGGAACTGAAGTCTAAAGCTCTGCAGGATTGGGTTAATACTGAAAGAAGTAATCATGATGTCTATGCAATTTTCAATTCAGATATCTACGATTGGGTCTTCCAACAGCTTAGGCTATCCTCTACGGCTCCAACGCCGACACCGGACCCTCTGCAGTCTATACTGAATTCTGGATAGAGGTGTCGAATGAGAAATATGATAGGTGTTGGTCTTATTGGTATGGGGGTTGTAGGATCTGGGGTCGCCAAAACCATAACTGAAAAGTCAGAAGCTCTAAACAGTCATGTTGGATTACCTTTGAAACTGACTGGTGTTGCAGTTAGAGATATATTAAAACAGAGATCCTTCAATGTTTCTTCAGGAATATTAGGGAATGATCCCGCAAAGATAGTGAACGACGACTCTGTAAATATTGTGGTTGAATTGATGGGAGGCGAAAATCCAGCATTGGAACTAATTTTGACAGCTGTGCGGAATGGTAAACATGTGGTTACAGCGAACAAAGAAGTCATCTCAAAGCATGGTGCTGAGATATTTTCTTTAGCCAGAGAGAATAATGTAAGGGTGCTTTTTGAAGCGAGCGTGGGTGGCGGTATACCGATAATATCTCCGTTGATGCGTGATCTGGTATCTAATGATATTAGGTCTATTAAGGCTATTATCAACGGCACTACAAATTATATATTGACCCGCATGGCGAATGAACAGGCTGATTATGAGTCCGTTCTATCTGAAGCTCAGAGATTAGGATATGCCGAAACTGATCCAACTAATGATGTGGAAGGGATAGATGCTGCGTATAAATTGTCTATACTGTCCACCTTAGCATTTAGGGCCAGTATTAAAGACACAGATATATTTACGGAAGGCATAACAAATCTTACAGATAAAGATTTTCAATATGCTAAAGAGCTGGGATACTCAATAAAACTTTTGGCAATAGCTACCCAAATCAATTCAGATGTGTTGGGACGAGTTCATCCAGCTTTGATTCCTCAAGATCAGATGTTAGCCAAGGTTGATGATGTTTTGAACGCTGTCGAAATAGAGACTGACTTAACAGAAAAAGTATTGTTCCACGGTCCGGGAGCCGGTTCCATGCCGACCAGCAGCGCTGTTATAGCAGATATTGTTAACATTGCTAGAAGTATCGCGGGGGATACGGATTTACTTGATCCTGTTAGATTATCTGAAGATGTTAAGGTAGCGCCTATAAGTACCTTGTCTACCAAGTACTATTTTAGGATTGAAGTTATAGATCAGCCAGGTGTGCTGGGAAGGATCGCAACGGTCTTTGGAGAATGTGGGATTAGTATCTCGTCTTTTATCCAAAAGGAGTTGGAAGCGAAAACCTCAGATGCTGAATTGGTGATTATGACTCATGAAGCAAATGAAAGTTCTGTTAATAGCGCGGTTTTGGGTCTAAGGGAACTTGATGTTGTCAATATGATAGGTAATGTTATTAGGGTAGTTGAATAGGCAGTTTCTCTTGTCGGAGGACCAGATGGATGAGTTGATGATGTACGGCTGGAATCGTTGAAGTAGCTGTAAGAAAGCGAAGGCGGAGCTTTCGCAGGCAGGATTTCATTGCGAAATGAGAGATTTTTTTAGTGAACCATTCTCCTTAAAGGAATTGCAGCAAATTTTATCCGGTGATGATCCATCAGAATTATTTTCCTGGAGAAGTCCTTCCTTCAAGAAATTAGGTTTGGAAAAATCAGAACTGACAGCATCTCAAATGTTGGATCTAATGATTTCGGAGCCAAGATTAATAAAGAGACCAATTGTGGTTTATAGGGATCAGCGTTTCACTACTT
>CAYPXS010000022.1:0-16088 GCA_964414725.1 uncultured Dehalococcoidia bacterium | reverse complement strand
AGTGGGGTCGCGATGGTATTAGAGTCAACGGTATTGGTGCAGGTTGGCTTACTACTCAAAACAAATCCGATGCTGCAGAGCCAGATTTATTAGATCGATATCTGCCTTCGAAAAGAAAAGGTCACCCAAATGACCTTGTACAGATGTTGGTATATTTATCCTCTGACTCCTGTGATTTTGTAAATGGGCAAACTATATTCATCGATGGTGGAGCACTTGCGCATGCGTAACTTATGAAAATAATTTTTCTATTTTAAAGCCGGAAAGAAGGTCAAAGTTAAGTCTACTTAAAAAAATTTAACCTACGTTTCGAGCAATGACCCTTATAAAATGCAACACAATTAAAGCTACAACGGGTGAAAAATCGAACATCCCAGTTCTCGGAAGTATTTTCCTTATCGGACCCATAATAGGTTCGGTGATACCATAAATTAACCGAAGAACAGGCATAAACGGGCTACCAGGCGACACGTTAAACCAGGAAACCAAAACTCGAGCTAATATTGCAAAATAAAGCACAGTTGCCAGTAAATTCAGGAAGTTTCCTAGATAGCTTCCTAGATTCAATTTCCTAACTCAACTGAGCGATCAAATGCGGCCCTCACTCCATTTATTAAAGCTGCTCTCAGCCCATCATTTTCCATAGAAACCAAGGCTTCTATGGTTGTCCCTCCTGGCGAAGTGACCATATCGCTGAGAACAGATGGGTGATTACCACTTTCCAAAACTAAATTTGTACTCCCTAAAACAGTTTGTAGCACCAAGTGCCTTGCCATTTCCCTGGGCATTCCTAAATATACTCCAGCGTCAATCAAAGATTGAATAAACAGAAAAACGTATGCGGGTCCACTAGCACTTAGAGCTGTAGCCATATCAATATATTTTTCATCATGAACAAAATATTCTTCACCTAAGGTTTGCAGAATAGAAGCAATTTCTTTTTTTTCTGACTCCTCAACTTTGTCCTTTGCAGTCCAAACCAGCATTCCTTTTCCTATTTGAGAAGGAGTATTGGGCATTACTCTTATTATTTCCTCGTGGTCCAAACCTGAAGAAAGATCATCAGAGTTACATCCGGCGACGATAGATATTATGGATCGACCTGGCGAGATTTTCCCTTTTAATTCTGCGTATATTTCTGGGAGGTTCTGCGGCTTTACAGCCAACAAAATTTTTCCTTCCTCTTTCAAAAGATCTAGATTGTCCTTTACACAATTTACTTTATAGGTGGTCTCTAGGTATTCTCTTCTTTCAGAAATAGGATCACTCACATAAATTTCATCTGGAGCGAATAAACCCTCTTTTAGCACTCCTGCTATAAAGGATTCCGCCATAATTCCACCACCAACAAAAAATATTGTCATAACTAATTCCTCAGTCGTCTTATACCTATATTCCAGGCAATTTACTATCGCTTACCAAAGATACAGCCGTATTGATAGATTCCATCATACTAATATGGTCGGCTATCCCTTTTCCCGCTATATCGAACGCCGTGCCATGATCGACGGAAGTCCTTATGAATGGCAAACCAAGATTTACACTTACACTTCTTTTCCAGTCATGCACTTTGATAGGAATATGACCTTGATCGTGGTACATAGCTATGCAAACGTCATACATACCATCAATATTCTGATTGAACACTGTATCTGCCGGTACAGGACCAGTGGCATCAATTCCCATATTTCGAGCATCTTCAACAGCTGGGCCGATTTGAACATACTCCTCATCACCCAATAAGCCTCCATCGCTGGCATGAGGGTTCAAAGCCGCCACTCCGATTCTTGGGGCCGGAAATCCCCATTTTTTAAAATGTTCATTTGTTAGAGATATTTTCGCCAAGACATTTTCTCTAGTGACATAGTCGCAGGCTATTCTTAGTGACTTATGAGTGGTCAAATGAACCACTCGCAAACTTCCAGTCATAAGCATAGTGGCCACTTGACTTACCCCAGTCTGGCTTTGAAAAATTTCCATATGCCCAATATCTTTATGGCCGGCTAAATTACACGCTTCTTTATTGATTGGTGCTGTGCTTATGGCCTGTATTTGGCCTGAGGCAGCTAACTCACCAGCCTTTAATATCCATTCAACCGAAGCTTTTCCAGAATCCGCAGAAATTTGACCATACTTTATTTTGCTGAAATCAAGATTCCCTTCATCCAAAACATCCACCGTCTCGAAGCCAGATTCTATATTTTGGATCGAGGAAACCTTCCTAACTGCAACATCCGAACCTACCAATTTGAATGCATCAGACATAGCCTCAGCATTTCCAATCACAAAAGGATTACACCTCTCATAGATACTTGCATCTATAAGAGTCTTCGCCACTACTTCTGGCCCTATACCGGCCGAATCACCCATGGTGATAGCAAGAAAAGGTTTGTTAGTCATTAGTCGTTGTCCTATTTATATATTGAACTGGACAATAGGTCAGCTATCCCTAAAGCAAAACCGATATTTTCAAAGCCACTAATCGAGCAAATTATGATTAAAATACTCTTCTAGTTAATCATCCTATTCGCATTTATTGTATCCGCAATCAGGACAACTTAAGCAGCCTTCTTGATGGAGTAAATAGCCTGAGCAATCTGGGCATTTGGCACCACTTACAATATTAGAATTGTCTTCTTGCCCATTCTCTTTGTTAGTAGAAGGAAACAGCCCTAATTGTGCAGAACTTGCAACGTTATCTATCACATTAGAACCAACAATCGGATTAGCTAAATGCCTGCTTAAGGCAAGGGCTACTGCATCTGGTGCAGACCTTACTAGAGTACCCCCGTCCCAAACAGGATTATCTGTAATACCTCTCAACTGATCTACTATTTGTGAAGGGTCAATTCCCGCCCTCAAGGCCATTGAGGATAATCTTGCAATAGCCTCCAAGTAAGCAGAATCACTACTTCCTGATTTACCTAAATTCGCAAACACTTCGAACGGATGACCTTGATCGTCAAATGTTATGTTTACAAACATTGTTCCGTGGCCCGTTCTTACGCGATCTGTAACACCAGTTACTGATACAGGCCTCTGCCGTGGTACCTTCAGGTGATCCTCTTGATTATCTTCATCTTCAGCTTTCGTTTTGCCCGTTTCCAAAACCTGCATAGATTTAGACCCATCTCGGTATACCGTTACTGCTTTACAGCCCGTCTCCCAAGCCAACCTATATGCATCTTTAACATCTTGCACAGTAGCTGAATTTGGTAGATTAATCGTTTTAGAAACAGAATTAGTTACGTGTTTTTGCCATACCGATTGCATTTTCACATGAGCTTCAGCTGAGACACCCATAGATGTTCGATAAACGGCGGAATCCAACCCATGGTCGCCCATGATTTTTTCAGCATTATCAGGTTCTTCCACAATTTGGGTCAAAACTTCCCTGGCAGCCTCTTCAGTACCGATAGCAGATTTCAAACTCTCAACAATTGAAGATGGTGAATCCAAAAGTCTAGAACTTGTCCCTTCATGATCTTCCCACAACACATTAGACCACCATGCCAAAGCAAAATGAGGTTCAATTCCACTAGAACAGCCTGCGATCCTACTAATTGTTCCTGTTGGTGCAATAGTTACGACACTCGCATTTCTTACTGGAGGCATTCCCCATTGTTTTAAAGCAGAATTTTCATACTCTGGAAAAGGTCCTCTCTCCTCAGCAACTTTAGCAGATTCATCCCAAGCAATACCGTTCAAAAAGCCTCCCAATTTGTCGGCGAGATCCAAAGCCTCCTGAGAATCATACGGTAGACCCATTCTGACAAGAGCATCAGCCCATCCCATAACACCTAATCCAATTCGACGGGTATCCAAATTAACTTCACGCAGCACCGGAAGTGGAAACGAATTTACTTCAATAACATCGTTGAGAAAACGAACTCCGGTCCGAGTGGTATCCTCCAAGGATTCCCAGTCAAAGTCATCACCTGATATGTGAGCGTCCAAATTAATTGACCCTAAGCAACAGTTCCCATAGTTTTCTAAAAATTCCTCACCACATGGGTTACTAGTCTTTATTTTTCCCATTTGAGGATTAGGAGCAGTCTCCCAAACCCTGTCCACAAAAACCACTCCAGGATCTCCGGTCTTCCAAGCTGACTCAGCTATTTCATCCCACAGGTCACGTGCTTTAACCGTCCCCAGCACCTCATTGGTAGGTCCATCGCCTGTATCTCTTGGATTGATAAGGTTCCAATCCTCATCATTATCAACCGCTTTCATAAAATCATCAGTTATTTGAACAGATATATTAAAATTCTGGAGAGTATCATCATCATCTTTGCAATGAATAAATTCCCTTATATCAGGATGACTAATGATTAACTGTCCCATATGGGCACCCAACCTAAATGCCCCTTGCGTCAAAGTGGCTCCCACCGCAGAAAATAGTTTCATGACAGCAATCGGACCACAAGCCTGACCATGTGTGGTAGATATTCGGTCCTGTTTTGGTCTCAAGTCCGACAGTCCAAACCCAATACCACCTCCCCATTTTTCAATCATTGCAGCGTCATTGGCGACTTTCATTATGGATTGAATATTATCTTCAGGAGAGACTACAAAACACGCCGACAAACAACCCCTTCCTGTACCCGCATTTACTAATGTCGGCGAATTAGGTAAAAATTTTAAGGTCGACATTATTTCATAGTATTTTTGCTCATATTCTGATTGCTTTATTTCAGGTTCTCCTAGAGCAACAGCACTGGAAACTCTCCTAAACAACCCTTCCGCATCTTCAACTGGCTCTCCATTATCATCTCGCCTTAGATAGCGTTTCTCTATAATGAACCTAGCGTTATCGGAAAGCGATAAACCATCCCTTTGAATTTGATCGTCTGATGCCTCTATTCCACCCGACTCCAATATCGTGTTAGTCAGTGCCGCAGCCACCTCTCCCGAAACTCCAACTGACTCCAAGGCCTTTACAACGTCTCCTCTGATTTCTTCTTTATCATCACCGTTGGAAGACCCCCCTGAAACTACTCCTTGAGTCATTAACACTACTCCTCAATAAAACTGTTGTTAAAATATTTTCAAAACTCGAGAATTAAACAAACATGTGTAATTCGAACATATGTGCTGATTATACATGCTTCCATTAAATTTTTAAATTTGAGCCGTCGGCTTTTTCGGCTTCCTTCCTCTCTTTCTACGCCCAACCGGAGTCAATTCATCATCCTTGAGAAATGACAACTGACTACTCGTTTCTTCTTTTTTGGGCTCCAACAACGCATCAACTTCCTCTTTGAAACTTTCTATGTCTCTAAAATCTCTATAAACGCTGGCAAACCGTATATATGCAACCCGGTCTAGATTCCTTAACCTATCCATCACTAATTCACCAATTGCTCTTGAAGGGATCTCAGCTCTACCTGCATTAGCCAAATAAGTTTCAATCTCATCAATTGCCTTTTCAATACTACCTATTGGTAACGGCCTTTTTGCACAAGCATTTTTCATACTGGACCATAGTTTATCCCTATGAAATTCTTCCCTCCTACCATCTCGCTTTACAACTATGAGAGCTCTCGTCTGTATTCGTTCATATGTAGTGAAGCGAAGACCGCAAGTTGAACACTCTCGCCTCCTGCGAATACTCTCATCAGAATCCCGAGAATCAATGACTCTCGAATCTTCATTACTGCAAAACGGGCAATACATAGATATAACTAAAACTCCAAAACTAAAAGGAACTATCACTGTTGGCCTATGTATAAATACATACTATAAATCGTGCTATTCCAATGAGGCTACGCTATATATTGAGGTTTTAGAGTGAAAGTCTCAAGGGGTAGAACCCATTATTTTTGAGAGATTTTGACCAATAAAAGACAATGTCAGGCACGAACACAAAATTTAGCACATATTTGAACAAAAATTCACAAAAGACGCTTTTGAGATATCAACAGGGCCAATAAGTTCGCAGCAATAAAACCTATTGTTTCAATTTAGTTATTATGCAAAACAACTAAAAATTTCCTCCACCTCTCCTCAAAAACGGTGGTAGGTCCAGAGAATCTTCATTGATTTCCACTTTGTTCACGGCTTCAACCGTCCTTGCCATATCTCTCTGGAGTAAAGTATCCGTTGTGGGAAATCCGGTCGCAATTATTGTTATCTTAATTTCATTTTCCATCTTATGGTCAGTAGTCATCCCAAATATTATATTTGCCTCAGGATCAACTACCCTCTGAATAACTTCAGCGGCTTCATGAAGTTCTGACAATTTCAAATCACTACCACCGGTGATATTAAACAGAACACCAGTGGCGCCTTCTATCGAGACGTCCATCAATGGGTTTGTAATTGCTTCTTGTGCCGCGTCTCTAGATCTAGTCACTCCAGAAGCGTGGCCTATTGACATCCAAGCTGGACCGGCGTCCCGCATGATGCTCTGAACATCAGCAAAATCCAAATTTATATCACCCGGATTAGTTATAAGCTCAGTTATTGACTGAACCCCTAATCGCAAAACGTCATCTGCTAATCCAAAAGCGTTTTCCGCTGTTACTTCCTCTTGAGAAATTATGCTAAGCCTTTGGTTCGGTATTACCAATAATGTATCAACATTATTCTGCAATTTATCTATCCCTGCCTGGGCTTGCTTCGACCTTCTTATTCCTTCAAATGCAAAAGGTCTAGTTACAACCCCTACTGTCAAAGCACCTGTCTCTTGAGCTATTTCCGCTATTACAGGGGCCGCTCCTGTACCAGTTCCACCACCCATTCCTGCCGCTATGAAAACCATATTGGAATCTCTTATGACATCATATATTTCTTCCCTACTCTCTTCCGCTGATGCTGAACCCTTATCAGGGTCTCCGCCAACACCCATCCCTTGTGTAAGCTGCTCACCAATCCTTATCCGATTCGGTACATCACTTTTAAGCAAGGCCTGGATATCGGTATTCATCACTATGTATTCCACACCGGATATTCTTTCTCGAAACATACGAGAGACAGCGTTCGAACCACCTCCTCCTACTCCAATAACTTTAATACGCGCCACCCCTTCGAATTCTCTACCACTTGTAGTCATGTTTGCCTCCAAAAAAACAAAATACCCTTTACGACCTAGGTTAACTTTAATATTTTTTTTATGCGCCCCAATAATCCTGAGCCTTCAATACTATCATTCATACCTAACCGTCTTTCCATAGAATTTTCAACGCTGAATGCATGTAACACCATTCCAATAGCCGTTGCGTAGGAAGGGTTTCTTAAATCATCCGTTATACCCATAAGAAAATCAGGAAACCCTCTTTTAACAACGCAATTTGGAATAAACTGTTCAGCCATTTCGTAAAATCCAGGTAATTGAGAAGCCCCGCCCGTTATATAAACAATTGAATTAGGATTTTCCTTTAATCCTCCCTGCTGCAACTTTAAATCTATCAACCGAATGAGTTCCATGGCTCGCTCCCTCATGAGTTGACAAAGATCCCTTCTCCTTAATTCTATAGTCGCTGAAGAACCAATCGGAGAAACCGGAACAATTTCGGTCAAATCTATGGCAGAAAGATTAGTATTCCCATACTTTACTTTAGCTTCTTCAGCCTCAGAAAATCCCACATTGTATGTAAGACAAACATCATTAGTAAATTGAAAGCCGCCGACAGGTATAGTACCCGTGTAAACAGCACTACCATTTTTGAAAATAACCATATCTGTAGTACCTCCACCAATATCAACTACGGCGGAACCAATATCCTTTTCAGTTTGGGTCAATATTGCTTCGCTACTAGCAAATGGTTCAATTACCATGGCTTTCAAGTCTATGGCGGACATTTTTAGGGTATCTTCCAGCTTGTCGGCAAAATAAGAATCAGCAGTAACCAGATGTGTAGTAACTTCCAGACCTGTTACATGCATGCCTACGGGGTTTTTTATTCCATCATGTCCGTCCACTGCATATTGTATCGGTAATGCATGAATGATTGTCCGTCCAGGTAGATGCAACCCCTCAGACACCATATCCGGTATTTGAGCTACCTCATCCAAAGTAACTACGCCTTGCCGTCCTATATCGGGAAAATAATCAACTCTGTTCTCATAGGAAATATGAGACCCCGTAATACCCACATATGCAGACCTGACATCTATCCCTACATTTGAACGTATCTCACTAACCGTTTTACGTATAGCATCACTTATCGCGGTGGCATCAACTACATTTCCCCTTTTAACCCCCGAGCAAGGCACATCGCTGAAAGAAATAAGCTCTGGAAAACCACTTTTTGATTTACGAGCCACAACTGTGCACACTTTGGTTGTGCCCACGTCTATCGCAGCTATTAAATCAGAATTGGTATCTATCAAACCTTGGGTCAAACTATTTTCTCTACTATTCTCATTTTGGCACTTCTACTCCTAGGATTAATATCAATTTCACTAATACTAGGGGTTTTAACCTTTTTATTAACAATCCGCAGCCGTGATTTGTGATCACAGATACAAACCGGAACATTCACCGGACATATGCAATTTAAGGATTCTTTCTTAAAAAATTGTTTTACAATTCTGTCTTCCAAAGAATGGTAGGTAAGAACCACAAATTTACCTTCGTTGGCAAGCAAATCCAACCCTGCTGATAAGCCCCTATTAATATTTTCAAATTCCTGATTTACTGCTATCCGTAGCGCCTGAAAAATTTTTGTAGCCGGATGTATTCTTGATTTTCTAGACCTACCTACTTTTCCTTCCACTATTTTTGCAAGTTTACCCGTAGTCATAATTGGTCTTTGAGTACAAATCTCTTTCGCAATTCGTCTCGCTGCTCTTTCTTCCCCAAATTGAAAGAAAATATCAGATAAGTCTTTTTCTTCAGAAGTGTTAATTAAATCCAATGCAGTAATCCCTTGCGATTGGTTATACCTCATATCCAGAATTTCATCCTTTCTGAAGCTAAATCCCCTGCCTTCAGTTTCTAGTTGCATTGAAGACAACCCTAAATCCAAGAGGATTCCCCCAACGGAACTTATATTTGACTCTCTGGTTAGCACCTTCATATCAGCATAATTGCCATTAACTAATAAAACCCGATCAGCAAATTTTTGAATTCCTATCCTAGACATTCCTGTAGAGTCGCCATCAAGGTCGATGCCAAAAACTTTCCGCTCAGGGTATCGTTCTAAAAGGCCACGAGAATGACCTCCTAACCCAAAAGTACCGTCAATAAACCACCCTTCCGGACTATCATTGAAAGCCTCCAGAACCTCTGAAAGCATTACAGGCAAATGGGTAGCAACTTCGTATTTGGAGTTCAATTAGAACACCCTATTACTCGTGCTAAAATACCTCTGATACACACCAACTCTAGATACCCAATTTGACATAAACAATTTTGGCAATTCATTAAGGTTTTTTGCAAGGTTTTTCTATCCAAATTTACGATCATTTTAACGTTTTACAAAGGATATATTTATGAATCCTTCAGAGAAAGATACCCAACAAATATTTTCTGCTGGCATCTTAACAATAAGTGATTCCGGCTCTGTAGGAGATAGAATCGACACAAGTGGTGAAAAAATAGTTGAAATGATTGAAGTTGCCGGCTTCAATAAAAGACTAAAAGATATTGTGCCTGACGAAATTCCTGTTATATCCGAAAAATTGGTTGAATGGTCGGATAGTGGAGAAGTAGACATTATATTCACAACAGGAGGAACCGGCTTAGGTCCACGCGATGTGACTCCCGAGGCTACAAAAAGCATCCTGGATCTGGAAATACCCGGAATCGGCGAGTCCATGAGAATAAAAACTTTAGAGCGCACACCATTCGCAATCCTAAGTCGGTCCACTGCTGGCATACGATCAGGATGTTTAATTGTGAATCTACCGGGGAGCCCAAAAGGAGTCGAGGAATGCCTGGAAGTAGTCATCGAATCCCTACCCCATGCCCTTGAAATGATAAGGGGATGGAAATCTCACGCAGAAGCAAATTAGAAAACCATGAAATTTCATATATTTACTCTTTTCCCAAACCTTTTTGAAAGCCCCATGGCTGAAGGTGTAGTGGGACGGGCTCTGAAATCGGGGTTAATTGAAATGCGAATTAATAACATTAGGGACTATTCAATCGATAAACATGGGACAGTCGACGATTATCCGTTTGGCGGAGGGCCAGGTATGTTACTAAAGCCGGAACCTGTTTTTGAATCAATTCGATCGAACATACGAAACAAAGTCATCAGTGCAGAATCGCCTCTAATCCTGTTGTCTCCACAAGGAAGAACATTTAACCAAAAAGTGGCAAAAGAGCTTTCCCAAAAGGACGAAATATCTTTGATATGCGGTAGGTATGAGGGCTTTGATGAACGAATTCGTTCAAACTTGGCTACAGATGAAATAAGCATCGGAGATTTCGTGCTAAGCGGAGGGGAAATTCCTGCAATCACCATCATTGACTCGGTATCACGTCTCCTTCCTGGAGTCATAAGCAGTATTGAGTCGGCAGAAAACGATTCCTTTTTCAACGGATTATTACAATACCCCCAATATACAAGACCCGCTGACTTTGAAGGATTAGAGGTACCCAAAGTACTCTTATCAGGAAATCACGCTGATATTGAAAAATGGCGTAGAAAAGAATCTTTAAAGAAAACCAAAGATAGGAGACCAGATTTACTAAGCGGGGCACACTTTACTGAAGAGGAACAAGAATTTTTAGATAATCTCTAATCGAACGAGAAAATCCTTAAATCTCAACAAGATATCTGCTATTGTTCTATTCGAATTGAAATGTGTCGGATTAATACTTGTCAGTAGTAGGGAGACAGTTTCTTGATAGGTAAAGATTTTTTAACAGTCCATGATTTGGAACCTTCAGGGGTGCTGGAATTAGTGAAGAAAGCTAATCTAATGAAAACCGCTTTACCACCTCAAGTCTTGGCTAATAAAACAGTGGCCTTATTGTTTGAAAAACCTTCTCTTCGAACTAGAGTTAGCTTTGAAGTAGGTGTCAAACAAATGGGTGGAACGTGTATATTTTTAAGTAATTCAGAGGTGGGCCTAGGAATAAGAGAACCTGAATCAGATGTCGCAAAAGTTTTGGATCGATTGGTGGACTGTATTGTTGCAAGAGTGTTCTCGCACAGCAGTCTATTGAAATTGGCTGCTAACACTGATCTTCCTGTAATAAATGCTTTATCAGACAAAGGGCATCCATGCCAAGCAATGGGGGACTGCTTAACTATTTTTGAAAATAAGGGCAGACTAGATGGCCTGAAATTAGCCTTTATTGGAGACGGAAATAACATAGCAGGAAGCTTGGCACTCGCATGCTCTGATGCTGGAATGGATTTCAGTATCTCTTCCCCAGAAAAATATCAATTACCCACTGACATATGGGAATCCGCCCAAAAAATATCAGCAAAAACAGGCAGTAAACTTGATTGGGATCCTGACCCAAAGGTAGCCATCCAAGATGCTGACGTCGTCTACACCGACGTATGGGTAAGCATGGGAGACGAAGAAGAAAAAGAAGAAAGACTAAAAACATTTGCCCCTTATCAAGTAAATGAATCCCTGATAGAGCACGCCAAGCCAGACTTTTTGTTCATGCACGATATGCCAGCTCACAGAGGGGAGGAAATCTCAGAAGGAATGCTCGATCACGGGAACTCAGTCGTATATCAACAGGCCGAAAACAGACTTCATGCACAGAAGGCCATTATGGCCGAATTGTTATCACGTTAAACCTCTACCTTTCCTTCTTATGTAAAAATTCTGCAAATTTAGGCTAACAATATGGAAACAAAAAAAAGGCAACTGCAGAAACCAACGGTTGCCATTGTTGGTAGACCTAATGTAGGTAAGTCCACACTATTTAACCGTCTAGTCGGACACAGAATTTCTATCGTTTCTGATTTGGCCGGAACAACCCGAGACAGAATCATCGCGGAAACAAATTGGTCTGGAGACCCTTTCATATTAGTGGATACTGGCGGTTTGGAACTTTTCCCAAATGACGATATTTGGAATCAAGTAAAATCACAAATTCATTATGCAATAAATGAATGCGACGTTGTGATTTTTCTAGTAGACATATCAGACGGGGTTACATCTGACGATCAAAATATCGTAGATACCATTCGCAAAACTGGTAAACCGGTGGTAACCGTTGCCAGTAAAGCCGATAACGAAATGCGCGAACAAATGGCCTCAGAATTATATTCACTAGGAATGGGAGACCCCGTACCGATTAGTGCCTATCATAACCGAGGTTTGGATGATCTAATGGATCGGGTAGTAGCTCATTTCCCTGAAGATAAATCTTTCCCCGAACCTGAGGCCGATCTTGGTTTGGCAATTGTCGGGCGTACAAATGTTGGAAAATCCATGCTAATTAACTCCCTATCTGGAGAAAATAGAGCAATTGTCAGCGATATAGCAGGCACCACCCGAGACAGCCTGGATTCAGTCATAAAACACAAAAATTTGGATATACAGTTAGTCGATACAGCCGGTATACGGCGGAGAGGCCAAATCGATTCTGGAATTGAAAGCTATAGTGTCCTACGTTCAATCCAAGCCATAGATCGTTGCGATGTCGCCGCTCTCGTAATTGATGCTTCAGAATTTGCGACTGCACAAGATACACATGTGGCCAACTACATACTCGAAGCGCATAAAGGAATTGTACTGCTGGTCAATAAGTGGGATTTGTCAAATCAGCTGGACACTAACCAGCTGGATATGGCCAATCAAGTACGAGCCAAATTTAAATTCATCCAATATGCCCCTATTTGCTTTACTTCCGGTTTGACGGGAGCAGGTATCGAAAATATGTTGGATATTGTTACCAAAGTCCAATCTGAAAGATCAAAAATTATCCCTCGAGCAAAAGTAAGAAGAACAATTCTAACTGCAGTTGCAAATCACCCTCCTCCAATACAAGGAAAAAGGGAATTGAAAATTTATAGCGCTATGCAAGACGGCTCCAATCCACCCAGTTTTACTTTTTTTGTAAATCACCCAGATATGATTCATTTTTCATACAAACGCTATATGGAAAATAGTTTGCGCGAAAATTTTGGGTTTGAAGGAAGCCCGTTAAGAATGCGATTCAGGGGAAGAGGTAGAAATACTGAAAAATGAGTATTTACGTAATCAGCGCAGCCCTTATTGGTTCTAGTTATTTACTAGGCTCAGTGTCCTTCGGCCTGATCATTGCGAGAATTGTGAAAGGAATTGATATCAGAGAGTTTGCCAGTGGAAGCACCGGAGCAACTAATGTAATGAGGGCATGCGGCTGGCACTGGGGCATATTAGCCATGGCTTTAGATATGCTTAAAGCCGGAGTGCCTTTATTTATTGTGATATATATCCATGATTTTGGGATGGCGAGTTGGACACATCCTGCTATAGGATTATCGGCGATTTTCGGACATATATGGCCAATATTTACAAAATTTCGAGGCGGTAAAGGGATAGCTTCCGGATGGTCAGCTCTAATCGTTCTATCCCCTTTATCAGGTCTAATAGCCACTTTCTGCTCCTTCCCATTTATGGTATTTACAAGGTACGTATCCTTAGGATCAATACTTGGTTCCCTTTCTGGCGGTTTGACAGTCACTGTCTTATCGATCTTAGGATTTTGTGATTCATCCTACTGTGTATTTGGCTTGGTGGGATCAGCTCTGACAATATGGAAACACAGAGATAATATAAATCGTTTGCTGAATGGCACTGAAAGAAAAATTGGAGTCAGTAATGACTGAATTAGCAGGTTTTCTGGCATAGCTTTATGGATCAAATAACAATTGTGGGTTCAACCACATGGGGAACTACCTTAGCCATAATTAATTCCAAAGAAGGTAAAAATATTTCCCTTTTGGTAAGAACTGAAGATGAATCCGCAGCACTAAGTAAAACCCGGGAAAATAAACGATTTATCCCAGGAACTGCTCTACCAGACACCCTAAATATATCATCAGATATCCAAAAACTTATTCCGAGAACCAATTTACTTTTAATAGCGGTTCCGGCACAAACATTAAGGCAAAATGTTAGGTCTTTGTCCACTTACATCTCTGCATCTACGATCGTCGTGAGCGCCTCAAAAGGGTTGGAGGCAAGCTCCGGAATGCGAATGACAGAAATCATAAAAGAAGAGGTACCAAGTTTGTCATCCGACAACATATGTGCCCTCTCCGGACCAAATCTATCTGACGAAATTTTGGCAGGAAAACCATCTTCATCAGTCATAGCAGCGAACAATATATCAACGGCAAAATATGCTCAATCTGCACTTAAATGTTCCCATCTTCGTCTGTATACGAACTTAGATGTCGCAGGAGTTGAAATATGCGGCGCACTGAAAAACATAACTGCTATAGCAGCCGGGATTTGTGATGGCCTCGATTTAGGAGACAACGCAAAGGCTAGCATTATAACCAGAGGTCTTGCAGAAATGACCCGCTTCGGTAGATCGGTAGGAGCCGATCCATCTACTTTTTCCGGGTTAGCAGGAATGGGAGACTTGATAGCCACTTGCTCCTCAGGACTAAGCCGAAACAATAAGGTGGGTAGAATGCTAGCAAAAAATATACCCTTGGAAGAAATCCAAAAAAGCATGGATAATGTTGCAGAAGGAATTGACACAGCTAAAGCAGTGATAGCCGTTTCTAATAAGCTCAATATAGATTTGCCAATCGCAAATGCCGTATACAACATTCTGTTCAATGAAATGTCGGTTGAAAATGCCGGTGCAGCGTTGATGGGCAGAACATTAACTTCAGAAAATTAGGTTCCTTACTTGCAAATCATACGTTTATTCACCGCTTCACTTTTGGCAGGATTTTCGGGAGCAATAATGCCAGGCCCTGTTCTTGTCTAGACAATCAGCAGAAGCCTATCTCACGGATTTATTTCTGGAACTCTGGCAGCGATCGGACATTCATTACTGGAACTTTTTTTAGTAATTGGGCTTACTTTCGGCATAGACAAAATACTTAACAACCAAACCGCTGAATTTATAATTGGTTCAACAGGTGGCTTGTTTTTGCTTTGGATGGGAGGGGATGTCAAAAAATCCTGTTGGCAGTGCAATACCTATAGTTGATAAATTAGGTGACGCATCTAGTCGCGGACCTATTTCTGCAGGAATAATATTGAGTGCTAGTAATCCATATTTTTTTATGTGGTGGGCTACTGTAGGTCTCAGTTTTATTGAAGCATCCAGAGAAGCTAGAAATGCTGGTACCACCGCCTTTTATACCGGACACATATTATCTGACATAATTTGGTATGCAATGGTGGCTTTGGCCGTTTCGTCCGGCAAAAAATTTATAAATGATAGCACCTACAAAATAATAGTGCGTCTATGCGGGATATTTCTTATTTATCTAGGTTTGTATTTCGCATATGCAGGGAAAGATTTCATACTCGGAATTTTTTCTTAATTCACATATCTTTAAATTCGTATAAGACAGCCACTGCCGCAACAATACCCGCGGTTTCGGCTCTTAAAATTCTTCCACCTAAAGAAACTGAAATGGCCCCACTCCCTACCGCGTCTGATACTTCTTCTGGTGTGAATCCCCCCGCTGGACCAATAATTATGTCTATACTGGATCCTTTCATTACCTGATTCCGATTCAAGTCAGACAAAATACTACTAATACTTTCCTCTTTTTCCTCCTCCCATGGAATCAAAGCAACCGGGTTAAAATTCGTAATCAAGTCAGAAAATTCTATCGTTTGGGAAAGTTGAGGAACTAAGGACCTGCCACTCTGTTCGGAAGCTTCTTTAATTATTCGTTTCCACCGTGTTATTTTAGAATCACCTGGATCGGAAAATTCTGTCCGTTCGGATGTAAACGGGACAAATTTTGAAATCCCAACCTCAACTCCCTTTTGTAAGGCATATTCATACCGTTCAGGTCTAAGCAAAGCTTGATAAAGAGTTATGAAAATCTCTGGTTCTTTAAGACTATTAACAGTAGAAACAACGGAACCTATGCTAGTTTTGGTGTCCACAACTTCCAATACAACTTTATAATCAAATCCATCTCCATTAAATACAATAACTTCATCCCCTATCCTTAAACGCAATACCCTTTTTATTTGCG
>CAYPXS010000021.1:0-16709 GCA_964414725.1 uncultured Dehalococcoidia bacterium | reverse complement strand
GCATTAGAAACCTAACTACAAACGGATCAGATAGATCTTCTTCAGCAATTTTTAAAGTACTACAATGGCCATCATATCCCACTGTAGCGGATTTGCTTTCAAGCTGCGTCTTCCTTAACTCTGCTAATCTTTCAGGACTGCAAAAACACCTATACGCTTTTTCAGTAGTCAACAAATGGTCAACCGCTTCTCTGTATATTCCTAATCTTTCTGATTGGGTGTAAGGACCATATTCCCCATCAGTCCCCAGCCCTTCATCCCACTCCAGTCCCAACCATTGTAAGGAAGCCTTTTGAAGATCAATTGCTCCTTCTACTTTCCTAGCCTGATCTGTATCCTCAACTCTCACAACAAATTCACCGTTACCATTTTTGGCAATTAACCAGTCAAAAAGAGCGGTTCTTATGTTCCCTAGATGAGGTTCACCAGTTGGACTCGGAGCATATCTAACTCTTATTTTGGAAAATGTCATGTTGTACCTAAATGGCTTCCCTGTTTCAAAAACTATACTTCAATAAACAGAACCGTAGTTATGTCAAAATTCTAACCTAGAGATTTTTTAAATTTAAGCAAATCGTGTGCTAATGGTGACTTAAATTCCATCAAAATATTATCAACCGGATGTGTCAAGGAAATACTTTCCGCATGCAAAAATTGCCTTTCCAACCCGTTAATTTTACTCCCATACAAACTGTCTCCAACTACAGGATGGCCCAATGAATACAAATGAACTCGTATCTGATGTGTTCGGCCAGTTTTTGGATTTAGTCTCAAATAATCAAAAACCGGGAATCTTTCCACAACTGTATATTCGGTAGAAGATTCTCTACCATTAGTTACAACCGCCATTTTCTTTCTGTCATGTGGGTCTCGAGCGATAGGGGCCTCCACTATTGCTCTTTGCTCATCCATGTTACCGTCCACCAATGCCAAATATTTTTTTATTACAGTACGATTTTTAAATTGGTCTGATAATGATCTGTGGCATTGCTCATTTTTTGCGACCACAATCACTCCAGAAGTGTCCATGTCGAGTCGGTGCACGATACCCGGTCTATGCTCTTCCCCCACCCCAGCTATATCTGGACAGATAGCCATGACCCCGTTCACTAATGTGCCATCAGGGTGTCCTGGTCCAGGATGAACAGAAAGACCGGCAGGTTTATCAATCACAATAAATGACCCATCTTCAAACAACACTGGCAAATCCATTTTTTGTGGTGCAAGGGAAGTTTCCGGAGATTTCTGAATAATTACCACAATCTGTTGCCCTAACCTTACCCTTTGGGAAGGTTTAGCTATTTCCCCGTCAATTGTCACTAGATCCTTACTAATAAGGCCTCTGATTTTAGATCGAGAAAACTCCGGCATTACCAATGTGAGCATTTGGTCCAGCCTAACATTTGCCTTTGCTTCCTCAACAACAAAATTTAATTCGTTCATGAGTCATTCTTACCGTTGTCATCAGTGTTTTGGATCCAACCGAATCGTTCACCGAAAAGCAAAATAACAATTAACAAAACCATTCCTACACTGATCGAAGAATCTGCTATGTTGAAGGCAGGCCACCAACCAACACTTATAAAATCCACTACAGCGCCATCTTTAATACGATCAAAAAGATTTCCTAAAGCCCCACCTACAATCAAACCAATACTTAGACGATGCCACACGACCGAAATTTCTTGCTTTTGAAAATAATATAAGACCACCCCTATACCAACTATGGAAGCAATAATTAATACGTTAGTGAAGCCAGCAAATAGACCAAATGCCGAACCAGTGTTCAACCCATGAACTATTCTAAAGAAACCTTCCTCAGGCCAAGACCCATATAGAGGCATCTGTCGTCGAATCACTTCTTTGGAAATCTGGTCCAAAATAAATATCGCGACGCTAGTGCTATAAAAAATCCAGTCTCTGTACCAAATCATAACTTTACGACTTTACATATCTAATATATTGAGGAAATTTACGTACGTCTTATTGTATAGGGTTATATAAGCCCTGGCTTTAGCCAATTACCTCTATAAAAATACCAAAAAAACGCAGCAGATCTAACAATATTTCCAAATGCTATACCCCACGGAACACCTGTAGATTCCAAAGAGGTTAGAAAAGCCAAAGCAAAAGCTAATGGAATCTCAACCAGCCACATTGTTGCTAAGGTAATATTCATAGGAGCAACAATAGCACCCGTATTACTTATACCGTGGGTTAACACTTGAACAGAACTCATGGGAAAAGTACCTATAGCGAGTATTATCAACCATGTAGTCATATGACCAAGAAAGTCCGGATCTGAATTAAAGGCAGAAGAAATTTGTTCTGTGAACAATAAGTAAAGCATCATTGCTATAGCACTCAAAACCGCTGAGTAAACCAACGCCCAAGCTAAAGCACTTTTGGCTCTTTTTATGTTTCCTGCCCCTAAGTTCTGTCCGGCTACTGCCGCTGAGGCTCTACCTAATCCACGGCTAGTATTATTGACGATATTTTCTACTCTTCTTGATAAAGCAAATGCTGCTACGGGAGCGTCACCAAAACTAGACACACAAATTAACAGTACTAATTGAGATCCAGATCTTTGAACAGAAGTCATAGCTGCCGGCAAACCAACTCTAATCAACCTCCATATCAAAACCAGATCGATGCGATACGCTACAAAGGATAATTTAATACCCGAATTACCTTTGTACAAAACAGTTAAATTCATGACCATACCGAGAAATTGAGCTACTATATTTGCCATTGCAGCACCAGCTATCCCCATTTCCGGAAATCCCACCCAACCAAAAATCAAAAAGGGGCTCAATATAATATGAATCCCTCTGCTTACAGTGACCGCTTTTAACGGATTAATACTATCCCCAGCGGCATTCAATGCACCACCTGTGAGTCGAATGAAATTCTGAAAAGAATAAGCAATAAATTGAAGCTGCATATATGAAGCGGCTGCCTCTACCACAGCGGGGCTTACTCCAACCAATGACAACAATTGATCAGTGAAGATAATTCCAGAACCGCCAATCAATATCGTCCAAATTAAAGTTATAGTTATCGACTGAAGTAAAACATGGTTTGCGTATTCTTTATCATTAGCCCCGATAGCCCTAGATATCATGGCCCTCATACTGGCATCTAGGCCAATCCTAGCCGTTGAATAAATCAATATATAAGTCTGAGCTATTCCGAGACCTGCTATAGTCTTATAGCCCATTCTTCCGGCCCAAAATAGGTCTGCAATCTGATCTACAACAGTGAGAGCACTGTCACCCATTTGGGGCCAGGCCATGTTCCACAAATTTCGGGGTACACTCCCCTTAGTCAAATCTCTCCGACTGGAATCAGGTCTATGTTCCTTTGAATCGACTTCCTTCATTAAAGAACTTTAAGAGTCTGAGTGTCGGATTACACCGGTAAGTTTTGGTTTCTTAACTACCAACATAATTAGAGCACCGGCTATATTGATGACTGCATAAGATAAAAACGGGACAGTATAGCTACCGTAGGTATCAAACATCCATGCTGCCCATACTGGCGCTATAGCCATTAATATTCCATTAGGAAGCATGGACCAACCCATAATGGATGCAAACGCTTTCCTACCGAAATAATCACCCCGAATTGCTGTCATTAAAGGTATCCTACCTCCAAAGGCAATCCCATAGAGGAGTGCGAACAGAAGTGCCAAAGGTAAACCATTTGCCACTGTTAGAACTATAGTGGATATGCCCTGCAAAAACAGGAAAAGTGCGACCAAATATTTCTTTGAGACTTTATCTCCGAGCCACCCAGCTACGAAAAGACTCGGCAGCGCAACAACCGAAGATACCAATTCTATGTAGCTAGCAGTCGTCGAAGACAGCCCAATATCTTGCAATCGGGCCATTAGATGAATTGATAGTGTTGCTAACGAAATAGTGGAGGATACGTGAGCAACTGTAAGGATCCAAAAAACGGGGGTTTTTAAGGCCTGCCCCACGGTGAATTCGATTTCTTCATCTTCAGAAATTTTGCTTGGAGCGTCTTTCTCTTGAAGTGATTTAGTTTCCACTCCGTCCGGTACCAACCCTAATTCCTCAGGATTATTCTTTATGACTTTTACACAGGGCAAAGCAACGGCCAGAATTATCAAACCAAAGAAAAACACTGTCGACCGAAAATCATGGTTCAATGCAATGGTATAGGGTGGCACGAATATACCAGCAATTAAAATTCCTGACATAGCGCCCGCCATAGCTATCGTCCGTTTTCTTCTGAACCAGCTGTTTAAAATGGTTACTACCGCAAGCCAGCCTCCTATTCCGTTTCCAAGATTTATCAAAATAAAAACGGCGTAGAATTGCCACAAAGATTGAATGAATGAAAAAAGTACAAACCCTACAGCCATGATTGAAAATCCGATAAGTACCATTTTTCTAGCACCGATTCGGTCAATTAAAAATCCTTCGATAGGCCCTAGAGCTGCACCTTCAACCCTTGTTAAAAGAGAGCTCAATGATATTTGAGTTCTTGTCCAACCGAATTTATTTTGAAGAACCGGCATCAAAGGGCTCATGCCCCGAAAAACACCGAGTGAACTGATAGAAAGTAGAAAAACACCGACAGCAACAAGGTACCAACCATAAAAGAATTGTTTGGGATCGGACTGTTGTCCTAAAGATTCTGAGTGATTGTTTTTCGGAACTTCCATTGGCGAAATGTTAACAGATAGTTAAAAAATTCTCAGATGCTACAATCCCTGTCACCAAATAATTATTAAAGGTCTCACGTTATGAAAATAACCGATTTGAAAGTCTGGGTAACAGTCCCAGAAAGATCTTCTGAAGACGGTAAACCTACTGGCAGAAGCTATGTTTTTCTAAGGATCGACACCGATGAAGGTATATCTGGTTTTGGAGAAGCGACTAGCTCTGGAGGCGGTGGCAGTATAGTGGTTGGAAATATGATCGAATTTCTTAAAAATTCAACTGCGGAAAGAGATTTCAGAGAGACGTTAATTGGAGAAAACCCAGAAAATGTGGATCTGATTTGGCATAAGTTGTACCGAAGGTTCACAGGAGGAGGAGGCTTTGGCGGTTTCGTCACTACAATGCTAAGCGGTATTGATATCGCCCTCTGGGATATCAAAGGGAAGGCCGCCGGAAAACCAGTATACGAAATTCTAGGGGGAGGACCGCTTCGTGATGAAATAGAGTTGTACACCCACGTTGCGCCGGGAGACCCAATCAAAGCCGCAAATCAAGCACAATCACTAGTTGCACAAGGCTACAGAGCCTTAAAAACCGATCCATTTATGCCTGAAATGAGGCAACATCATCGAAGGTACATGCAGGGATCCATATCCCCAGAAGGCGCGGCTCTAGCTACTGAAACAATTTCTGCCATGAGAGAAAAGGTCGGAGACAACATAGAAATATTGATAGATTGTCACGGCAATTTTGATGTGCCTACTGCAATAGCGATGGCCAGGAGGTTAGAACCATTTAACATCGCATGGTTTGAGGAACCTGTTCAGCCAAATAGCAACGAAGCCTTAAAACACGTAAAAGAATCCGTCGGAGTACCTATTTGTGTTGGGGAACGGCTATATACTAGATGGGATTTTGTACCCATATTAAAAAATAATCTCGCAGAATTTCTTATGCCTGACATACTCTGGACCGGTGGGATCAGCGAATTTTACAAAATATCCAATTTGGCGGAGTCATTCTACGTACCTGTCAGCCCACATGACGCAAGTGGGCCCATTAATATTATGGCAGGCGCCCACACCATGATGGTTGTCCCCAATTTTTATAAATTAGAATTTAATCATGCGCAACTAAATGTTCATAACGCCCTTATAGACAAACCTTTGGAAATTGTCTCTGGAAAATTACAAGTACCGAAAACTCCCGGGTTGGGAGTTGAGCTAGATGTAGAGTTCATTGAGGCACACCTTGACGAGGACTGGAACTAACTCCTTATGTCTCATTATAATTTCAGATGTACTAACTGTTGCAAAAATTATGATCCAAATGCGCACTACCTCAGATGCACAGATTGCCAAGGGACATTATCTGTCCAATACAAAGATTCTATAGATCAAATAAATAGTTTTACCTACGGAAAAGGCGTATCAATGCCTATTCCGCTAAATTCTATTTCTGACTTTGTTTCACTTGGAGAAGGAGATACTCCAGTTCTAATGTTGCCCAGAATTTCCGATCAGCTTGGCGTGGAGGTTTATGCAAAGCTTGAATTCATGAATCCTACTGGGTCATTCAAAGACAGAGGCACAGCCATGATGATTTCAGCACTTAAATCGATGGGTATATCTGAAATAGTAGAGGATTCCTCTGGAAATGCAGGGGCTTCCGTGTCTGCATACTCAAGCAAAGCAGACATAAAAGCTCACATATTTGCTCCCTCATCAGCACCGAAAACCAAATTAAGCCAAATTAAAGTATATGGCTCAATTCTACATTCAATAGATGGCAGCCGTGATAAAACTACCGAAGCTGCAGAAACTTTTGCCAAAGAAAAACAAGCGATCTATGCATCCCATAATCTAAGTCCATTTTTTATTGAAGGTACAAAATCGTTTGGCTACGAAATTTTTAATGATTTTGAAAAAGAAATACCCGAAAATATAGTTGTTCCGGTAGGGAATGGATCACTCTTTTTAGGTATTTGGAAGGCCATAACAGAACTAAGTAACCAAAACCTTATTAGTACCCGACCTAGCTTACACTGCATACAAGCAATGAATGTAAATCCGATCGCATCACCTGTCCCATGGAATATATCCCAGATCGCCCCAACGATAGCAGGAGGTATCGCTGTTGGTTCACCTCCTAGGAAATCTGAAGTGAGAAACGTGTTAGAAGAATCAAATGGATCCGCAAATTCCGTCACAGAAGAATCAATCAAAGAATGGCAGATTAAATTGGCAAAATACGAAGGTATTTTTTGTGAACCCACCTCAGCGGCAGCATTTGCTGGTCTCGAAAATCTTCTCGATGAAAACAGAATCAACAAAACTAAACGCGTTCTAATTCCCGTTACTGGGTCTGGACTAAAAGATGCGTTTCCGGAATAGACAACGCTTACTTATATTCCAAAATCGCTTTTTCTAATCCGGGTAAAGATCCTTCAATAGTGGAGTCATCCAAACAATAAGATATTCTAAAATAACCAGGCAACCCAAACCCACGGCCCGGCACCACTAACACCTTATTCTGCTTTAATTCTTCCGTAAATTGGACATCATCTTCTGTAGGCGATTTAGGAAACATGTAGAAAGCGCCCTGAGGTTTTATCAAGGAATATCCCATATCCGTTAAGGCTTTATATAGGTAATCCCTTTTCTTTTCATATAATCCCACATCTATTGTAGTATCTTGCAGATGGGCGACCAGATACTGAATGAGAGCGGGCGCGTTCACAAATCCCAAGGTTCTGTTACAAAACACTAAACCATCCAGTATTTCCTCTATATCGGGGCAGTCCGGATTGACGGCAATATATCCAATTCTTTCACCCGGCAAAGCCAAATCTTTGGAATGAGAAGTAGCCACAATGCTACGCTTATGATAGTTGAAAATGTGCGGGTATTCGATGCCATCAAATATAATTTTTCTATACGGTTCATCGCTTACCAAATATATTTCGATACCAAATTCATCTTCCTTTTCCTGAATAATCCGGGACATTTCCAGCAGTGTTTCATCACCATAAACCACTCCAGAAGGATTGTTTGGTGAATTTATCAATACACCTCTCGTGTTTTCGTTTATCGAAGTTCGAAAAATGTCCATATCCGGCAAAAAATTTTCGTCTGGTGGTACCACTTTACATGAACCGCCATGATTATCGGCGTAGAAATTATATTCAACAAAAAAAGGCGCAAAAATTACAAACTCTTCTCCGGGATCCAAAAGAGTTTTCATCACCACATTGAGAGCTCCACCTGCCCCACAGGTCATCACAATGTGCCCTGCCGAGAACTGTAGGCCTGTTTCCGTAGATAATGAGTCAGCCACAGCGGCTCTAGTTGCTCCAAGCCCAGCATTAGGCATATACCTATGCATGCCTTTTATCGGGTTTTCAGAGATCTTTTTTAGTTCTTCGTAGAAGCGTTGAGGCGGATCCATCACTGGATTACCCAAGGATAGATCGAATACATTTTCTTCACCGTATTGCTGCTTAAGAGCAATTCCCTCTTCAAACATTTTTCGTATCCAAGAACCTTGTTCCATGAAATTACGAACCTTGTTAGAAATTGCCATAGCTTTGCTCCTTTAACTCTCTACTAACTCTTCCGAGATATTAACTAATTCTCAACCCCAGTTTCATCCATTTCATCGATCGCATCCAACAATTTGACTAAAGTTTCAACCCCAAGCCTACCAGGAAGTCTAAGAACTACCTTCCCTTTATCGTTGACAACAATAAAAAACGGGAATGAATTCACGCCATAGGCGTTTGCAATTTGACTTGATGGGGTATCAACTATGGACGGCACAGGCCATTTTTCAAGGTCTAACCAAGTATGAGGCGGGAAATTCGCTCGTTCTTCATTAATAGAAGTCAACAAAGTAACAATTCTAACTCTATCCAAACTATCAGTCTCATTTAGAAATGGTGACAACTCTCGGACTTCGTTACGACAATGAGGGCACCAATGAGCTAAAACCATTATTAATGTAGTAGGACCCTCCCCGCCAACATATATATCTCCTCCATTCAAGTCACTCCCTTTGATTTCGGGGGCCTGTAACCCTAAGGCAGTATCCTGATATCCAGGAACCAGCTCTGGCAAATATTTGCCTCGTATTTGCACTTTCGCATTTTCGTAAAACCCTTCCTTTTCATAAGACTTCAGTATCCTGCTTTCCACATCACCGTCAACTCGGGCAGGTAAAATAGCATCGCTTGTCACATCTTCGGAATTATCTTCCTGAGTAATACCAGAAGAGTCACTAATCATAGGTCGAGATTTATCAATATTTTTTTCTCCAGTCACCAATATTTCAGATTGTTGCCTGCTAGGATAAGAATCTACTAACAAATCAGTAGACGCTTTATCGGCTGCATCCTGAACAGATTTAGAAATTGATTCCGGAGATACCAAAGAGGAAGATTGTTCCGGCACATCCTGAGGCGTAGAACTGCAACTTATTAAAAATCCAAGCGAAAGCAGAACCAACAAAAATATGGCAGCTTTGGAACCATTGTTAGAGAAGAAATATTTATTGGGCAGTAATTCCACCATCTATAACCAATTCTGAACCTGTGACATATCTAGATTCATCACTCGCCAAATATAAAACTCCCAAAGCTACATCTCGGGAAGTCGCGATCACTTTAAGTGGGGTTCGATTTAGTTGATACTCTCGGCCTTCTTGAGTTCCAATCATCTCCGAAACCATATCAGTTTCAATAATCCCTGGATGTACAGAATTACATCTTATCCCTTCATGTCCATGATTTACTGCGATCGACTTTGTTAAAGTTCTAACCAACCCTTTACTAGCACCGTATGCACTAAATTTGGATCCTATCAAACCTGCTATAGAAGATATATTAATAATAGAACCTCCACCGGATTCTCTCATTGCCGGAATAACAGCCTTGGAACCCAGAAACACCCCTTTTGAATTAATGTCCTGGATATGGTCCCACTCCTGACTAGTAGTATCTTCAATACCTTTCATCAAAAGTATCCCAGCATTATTCACCAAAATATCAAGTTTGCCATATTCTCTCATAGACAAATCCACTGCCCTTAACCAATCTTCTTCAGAGGAAACATCAAGATGCGCAAATTTTGCCTCACCGCCCTGCTCTGCTATTTCAGATTCAATTTTCCTGCCATCCTGATCAAGTATGTCACCTATGATAACTGTAGCCCCTTCATGTGCGAAAAGACGTGCCTCTTCAGCTCCTTGGCCCCTCGCACCACCTGATATTATTGCGATTTTACCTGCCAACCGGCCCATTTTATTCTCCAGGTTAAGTAAATTTAGCCTATGATATCAGAGCGCTTTCTTGACTACGACCTCTGGTTACAGGACAATTACAGACGGAAATTTCCCAAGCCGTATATCAAGAAAAGGTGCGGTTTCCATTAGGGCCCGTAGCTCAGTGGTTAGAGCGGTCGGCTCATAACCGATTAGTCGCAGGTTCGATCCCTGCCGGGCCCACCATTACAAAAGGAACAACTCTAATTTGCCCAAATTGGTAACATTCGTAGCATTCAATGTTGTAACAATATTAACTGCTGTTTTTATCATACAGTGGTCGAGTTCGGAGCAACTGGAAGCACACGGGAACATGAAGTATATTCATCATTCCGTCGCTGGCGAATATGATTTAAAAGTAAGTTTAATTCCGCATCAACCAATCACAGGATCTGTTCATTTCCATGTTGAACCGACCCTAGTTTCAAATCAAGAACCCGTCGAAACCGCTATCATCACAGTGGTAATTCGCCAAGGCGAAGAAGCTTTTCAGTCACGGGCTGTAAATTCTCCCGCTTCACCCAAAATATATGATGCTAACTTAACTTTTGAAACTCCCGGAGAGTGGGAGGTAGAAGTAAAGATTTCTACCAAACCAGACGCCGAAGATAAAACCAAATTTCAACTAAATGTTTTGGATGCTGGAAGTGCAACAAGTAACGCAGCAGGAATATTTTTCCTATTTGTATTTTTAGTACTCATAATTGGTTCGACGACTTTATATTTCAGGTACGGAAGAAAGGCAAAAACTAGATAATTAGCGAATTATATCCCTTATATCCTCCAGCCACTTTATTCCATCATCTTCTATATAGGATGCCTGTACCAAATCCCCTAAAGCCATATGTTGTCTTAAATGCGACGGCGTAAACTTACCCAAATCTTTATTTACAACTAAATCGTATTCGCGACCATCTGATGTGATTATCGTAATACGATTTAATTGGGTAAAAGACTTCGCTTGAAAATCAATAATTGAACCTGAGATGTGAAAAACAGACTGCCCATCAGTAAGGTTTGACGATTCGCCACAAGATGAAATTAGCGCAAACAATAAAAAAATTATTAAATAAATCTTCACAGTAACTAATTTATACATCTTGGCACACTTAAAATTCACGCGGAGCAAAACTTGATCACTAAAACAGGTTCGGCAAAAATGATACTCAATTTAGATTGAACCTTTTGCAACTTCAATCTAACATAAAACCTTATAAAGTTAGAACATAATTTTTATACAAATCTGAAAATTTTACCCTGTCGAAAGTCATCGGATAGCTAAACCTGAGACGTGCTTCATGAATACAACAACTAAATTGGTATTCAGCTCCATCATCCTAGCAGCTTTTTTATTTCTGACCCTTGTCAGTATTGCGCAGGTATTTGCAGATGATGAACTGGACAATAGGGTAGTGATTTTGGGAATAGATACAAAGTCCATAAGTTCAAATCAATATAATGCTGACCAGATTGATACGATAATTGGTCTTATGTCGACCATTAATCAGGGTGATGACTTCTATTTCATGCCAATGGATGCACCAAGTAATTATATTGGTCCATACAGAGCAGGTAATACCAATTTTGCAGAGTTCACCGAACAAGTTCGTCAAACGATTTCAAACTCCGAAAGTAACACTACCTTAGGAATAGAAGTCGATCAAATTCTGGGGGAATCGTACAGCCTTTTAGATGTAGAGGGTGCACCGCCCGGTTCGGGAATTTATCTTATAACTACCAACAATTACCCGGACCAACAAGAATATATTAGCAATCGGGTAGACCCTGTTTTAGATCTGTTTTTGGAAAGACAATGGTATGTATCCAGCTTTTTACCGTCGGGCACACCTAGCCCGACTTCGGAAGTGTCCAAAACTCTAGCAAGTTCGACCGGTGGAAGTATATTCCAACTCGACAGCATTTCGGGTCTCAAATTATTCACTGACCACTTGCTGTCCACAGACAACAGAGGCAAATTGATTTCGTCAGGAGAAAAAAAACTCACTTTTAGCGACTTGCTTATATCGGATATAGAGGTCTTGCCAGGAACTGAATACGTAATGGCTTTATTCTTTAGAGATAACAATGCTGGCTCTCTGAGGTTAAAAAACCCTGACGGTTTAGAAGCCTCTACAGGGGACAGATCCTCCTCTTTAGTTCTCGAAACTCCAAATGCCGTAATTTGGATAATAAATGACCCAACTCCCGGCATATGGAACGTGGACGTAACCGGAATAAGTGGCCTTGTGTCTTCTTGGTATTTGACGTCAAACAAATATAGCCTTAACTTCCAGGTACCCGAAGTAGTTCCTACGGACGAGGCAGCTACTATCGCAGCCTTCATAACACAAGCCCAATCTCTTGTCTTTATGACCGATGGGGCTTCAATGACTGCAGAGGTTACTACCCCATTAGACACCTCTGTAATGTACAAACTTAAAGATGACGGAAATGATGGTGATCAAGTATCTGGGGATGGTTACTATTCAGCCAACATTCCAGCACCATTAGAAGAGGGGGAATATTTAGTGTCTGTCCAACTAAGTTGGCCAAATGTTAAATACAATCTTACCCGTGATTTCCTGTTCGAAGCTCAAGCATTTCCATCTATTGAGCAGGTTCCGCTCTACACAACAAATTTGTTTGTTGGAGAGGAATACACTGTCGCCACTATATACGTTAAGGTGAAAGACTCACCATATGCAGTTTTCCCATCATCAATAACCCCTCAAATCACTAATGACTCGCAATTTAATGGAATCCTAAAAATTAACCCTCGCTCCCCAGATGCAGACGGGAAAGCCTGGATGTATGATGTGGTTTTTGCTCCCAACAAACCTGGCCAGACTTCGACAATATTCAACATTCAATTGGATTATGCTGATAGAAGTTATTCAAGAGCAACGGGAAGCCTAGTCCTAGATTCTAAGCTAATACCTCAGGCACCAGCCCAACCATATTCACCTCCGCCGTATCAAGCACCAACCGCCACGTCGACTGAATCCAGCGATACTTCTAAAACAAACATCCCATTGGGACTCATTATTCCCATATCGTTTGTAATTCTATTGATTGTTATCGTCGCGATATACAGAAATTCTTTGCCAAAGCCGTACGGGTTCATAAGTGACGAATCTGGAAACCTAGTGTTGAATTTTAACAAGTTGCCCGACACAAGCCTGTTCAAGTCAATTTTTGCCCGCCACATAGTCACCGGACAAGAAACTGGTTTGGAAGAATTTGCAGGATGCAACTTCGTATTTGGAAAAAGCACCCTGCTCGTAACAACCACGAGTGCCAGTCACACAATCAGAATAAATAATCACCCGTTGGTCGGCTCAGCATACATATCAGACGGGACATGGATTGGGGCAACAGGGAAATTATTTCGATTTACCACGAACCGTACATATCCGGATCAAATTTCCTAGTCCGAGTTAATTGTAATTGACCTTATAGCATCACCGGGCTTAGTGGCAGTAGCTGGGTCTCTTCTAGATATACTGTTGACGGTATCCATACCAGCGACAACTTTCCCAAAAACGGAATGACAAGAGTCGGATGAACAATCTTTAGTTTTATCATTGGAGTCAAATCCGTCCAAAAATTCGGTAGGTGCAAACGTTATAAAAAATTGGCTTCCGTTAGTACCTTTCCCGTTAGCTAGTCCCTTGTTTGCCATAGAAAGAATTCCGGCTGAATCATGTCGAGCGTCCACGTGCAACTCATTATCAAAATAATATCCCGGGCTACCACTACCGGTACCAGAGGGGTCCCCACCTTGTGCCATAAAATTATCGATTACCCTATGAAAGGTAGTATCGTCGTAGTAACCTTCTCTAGCTAAAAATACAAAATTATTAACTGTTATTGGTGCAAGTTTCTCATATAGATCCACAGTGAATTTATCTCCATTTTCCATTTCAAAAATAGCTGAGAAATCGCTCGTGGCGTCGATAGCAAATGGAGGAGGGCTATCATATGTTTTAGCTGTCGGCTCATCGGAACTGTCAGAAGTAGTTTCACATGATAGATAAATTAGAAAGAAAGCCATCAAAACCAATAATGTAATTGGTGTTGCAATTGGTATCGAAAATCTCATGTCAGATATTCCTCATCCTGTACATTAATCCGTTATATCTTTGATAGCCTTAATAGCTATGTAATATCCGTATAGCCCAAACCCTGTAATTACCCCTCTGCAGGAAGGAGCTATCTGAGATGCATTACCTCTAGCTGCAGGATTGGAAATGTGAACTTCTATTGTAGGATATTCCACCTGAGAAATAGCCGCCGCCAAGGCAGGATGTCCAGATGAGTAACCAGCAGGATTTATTATGGCTGCATCATAGTCATCCTCATGTGCTTGGTAAAATTTATTGATAACTTCACCCTCTATATTCGAATGATAAATATCTACTTCAACACCTAATTGCTCGGCATATTTTTCTATCTGATTGCTGTAATCTTCCATGGTGTCGCTACCAAAAATCTCCACCTGCGATTTCCCTCTCATATTTATACCAGCACCATGAACAACCAATATTTTAGTCATCAATTCATCTCCACATGAACTTTTCTTTCAGAGATTCCAAATTTTAGCATAGCAATAAAATCAAAGCTCAAGAGCGGATAAGGCCGCATTCACAATGGTGGATACATCGATACCATACTCTCGGTAAAGATCTTCCCTACTGCCAGATTGCCCCCAATCGTCAACACCCAAAGACACTGTTCTACTCCCAATAGCTCCTCCTATCCAAGAAAGAGAATGAGGGTGGGCATCTGCTAGGGTCAGAATTGGCGCTCCAACAATATGACCTGGTAGAAGTGACGCAAGACCTTCTGACAACCCATAACCTTTCTCAACTGATCCCTTCACTATATCCCTGTAGTGTCGGTACAATGGGCCAGGGCCTGTTATATTGATAACATTCGCTTGCACGCCTTCATCAAAAAGAATATCACTGGCTTCACAGGCTTCAGGAATCATTGCACCAACACTGACAATATTTATACCAGCACCATCCTCAGTATGGAATGAACCTGATGTACGGTCACGAAGACAATAGGCCCCTTTTAAAACTTGCAATCTTAATGATTCAAGTTGCAGGGGGTCCGAGGGTAATATCAACAAGTTCTGATCCACCGGTTTACTGGTCAGTCTCAGATAGGTTGACTGACCTCTCTTCCTAATCTGGTGCAAAGCTGACAACATAATCCATTCTAATTCCTGACCAAAACAAGGTTCGTAAGCATCCAATTGAGGCATTTCAACTCCTATAGAAGCCGTCATCATAGATTGATGTGCTCCTCCTTCAGGCGCCAAGCTTAAACCAGATGGAGTCCCTACTACGATGAATTTGGCACCTGAATATACGCTATATACAAATGTATCTAATCCTCTCCTAATAAAGGGGTCGTATAGAGTACCAATGGGAAATAACATCTCTCCATTCATTTCATAAGAAAGACCGAGCTGGCCAAGCATCATGAACAAATTATTTTCAGAAATACCCAGTTCAATGTGTTGTCCGTTTCTAGATTCTTCCCATTTCAAAGCTCTCACAATTTCTTCTTCCGGAAGACTTTCATTTTCATTAAGTCTCCAAACACCAACTCTGTTTATCCATCCTCCTAAATTCGTAGAACTCGCAACATCCGGGCTAACGGTGACAATTCTCTTAGATAAATCTCCCAAACTTCTGGACATATCTGTCAAAACTAGTCCAAAAATTTGCTGGGTTGACATATAACCTGAATAGCGCCTGCCAAAGTCCCACGGAATGTCTTCGCTAGGTGGCGGGGTTGCCATTTCTGGCCTGTTTAATTTTTGAGCTGTCGCATCGAGAAATCCATGCTCATCAGACTCGTTATCAAACCCACCCCATGTATTTATTTTTTCAATACTTAAGTTCTGCCTAAGTTCTTCCATTTGGCTTTCAGATAATGTAACCGAATGGTTTTGTGGATCCCCCACTGAGGGTAGCCTGTAGCCTTTCAAGGTATATGCAAATACAACACTAGGTGCATCTGTTTTGTCGGAATCACGAAAAGCGTTCCTGAGAGTGGCAAAATCATGTCCTCCCAAATTATGAAACAGTCGATTCAATTCATCATCATCCCAATTCGATATGAACTTTTTCATGTCGTCAGGATAAGCAGTGTATGAAGGTAGCCATGTCCTTAATTCTTCAGCGTTAACTCGTAAGAGTCGTTGATAAACTTGGTTGCTCATATTATCTATAGCATCTCTCAGCATTTCCCCTTTTGGTAAAAGAAAGGCTTCCTCCAGCAAAGCTCCATATTTTGCCTCAACCACATGCCAACCATTGGCCACAAACATTTCTTTCCATGCGCCAACCCTTATCCCTGGGATTACTCTATCAAGGCTCTGCCGATTTAGGTCAACAACCCACAATATATCCGAGGCATCCTGCATAGCAGGCTCAGCAATAGCCTCCCACACCGAACCTTCATCTAATTCAGCATCCCCAACTATGGATATATATCGCCCTTCCGGATTATCTCCATGATTGTGGGAGTTATTGTAGGATCGAACAATTGACGCAAAATTTGGAGCCACCGGGCCAAGGCCTACTGATCCTGTAGAGAAATCAACCGCATCCGGATCTTTTGTCCTGCTAGGGTATGCTTGGAGACCATGGTGAGCCCTCAATTCCGTCAAATATGACGGGT
>CAYPXS010000020.1:0-17217 GCA_964414725.1 uncultured Dehalococcoidia bacterium | reverse complement strand
TCTCCAATAGGTATCACCCTATCTTCCGTGATACGTACATTGGGTCGATTATCTACGTAATGTGGATTGTCATAAGGAATCACACAATTGAGGTAATCGTTGCCCCCCGATAACTGAACCACCACTATTTTTTTATCGCCCATAGTATTTCTCCTGTTTCCTATATGGTAATGATTCTATTAAATTCTTTCAAAAATTTGAAACCTATGCCTACAGGTTTCCAACACATAGACTCTCCCATCATCATCTACCATTATTGAGCAAGGGTCCCAAAAATATGGCTCAATCCTTGCAGATATTTCTCTGACATCTTCCGTATCTGTCTCGAAAACGGGGACATAACTGGACCTCGCTCGTTTCTCATCCTGCTGAGACTCGAAGTACTCAAGGGCCCATTGGTTGAGATCAGCCTCACCTCTACTCATATATAAAAATTTGTTATCCTCGTCAAAAACTTGGAAAATCTGGTTGCCCCAATCAGCAACATATAGATTACCTTCACCATCTACAGCAACATCAGCAGGCCTGTTAAGCGGTATTTCAGCACCTATTCCTTTTGATATGGTAGATATTACTTCTCCATCAATACCAAACCTAACAACCCTGTCATTTCCCCAGTCAGCCACGTAAATGTCATCTCTGACGCCATTAGTAATACCCCAAGGGTAATTTAATTGAGATTCAGAGGTTTTCCCCGAGTTAAGCTGATCTATATATCTTCCATCAGTATGGTAACGCTGAATTCTATGATTCATTGCATCAGTTACATAGACCACGTCATCAACAATTAACAAACCAGTGGGACGACAAAGCTCACCTGGTCGTTCCCCTGATACACCCCATGAATCTATAATTTCTCCTTCTGGGTCAAATCGGGTGATCCGATCCAATTTTTCATCGGACACATACATATTCTGATTAGAGTCAAAAGCGATGGCACTTGGTTCCAACATCTGACCATCAGCTTTACCTTGGGAGCCAATCTTCCCAAAAAATTCAAATTCCCTAGACACCATCTGCACGCCAACTGTAGGTCCCCTTCCTCTACTAGCAACGAAAATCCTTTTGTCCTTTCTCATCGCAATATGAGCAGGCAGCTGAAACCCTCGACCTCCCTGGTCAGTGGCAAACCCTATATTAGAACTATACTTAAGGCCAAATTTTGTAGCTACCATTTACCACTTAACCTCTATTAAATAAAACTATGCCGTTTGATATTCTTGGGTACAAACAATGAGCTGAATAACCGATAAGGCTGCCCTCTCAAATTTCTCAGACGATACTCGATCCTGCCAACCCAATTCGCCATATTTAGACGCGAATTCTTTTAGCCTTTGTTCAGTCAAAACAGAAACATCTACCGGTCCAAGAACCTCAAGACAAGCAGACACCAACTCGTCCGGGGTAATAGTAATTGTGCCGGCATTAACTTTTATACGGTCGATTATGTTTCTAACCCCCGATTTATCCGGGTTATTCAAAATTTTAGATGCGAAATTTATTCTTTCAACATATGTACCAGTGTTTATCCATTCATTACCACCTTGCCAGCCTTCAACACTAGGGGGACCTAAAAGGGCTTGTCCCATATTGGAACATACAGCCTGTGCGTAATAGGTTTCATCTGAAGGAAGTTGAATAGGACCTGCGAGCCTCATAGTTCCTACCACCATCTCCGCAGGACTTTTTATCCTGGCATACCTGATAGATTGACTTTTAAAAAATTCAGATTTAAACATGGCTTCTAGCATCGCCTTGATACTGTGCCCATTTTGGAAATAAGAAGCTACCATTAATTGAATGGCCTCGGGGTCTCTAGGTGGCTCATGTGGCCACTGGGGAACAGGAACCTCATCAGCTACATAGAAATGATATAAATGTCGTGCAATATACTCGGCGGTAGCTTTGTTCTCACATATAATTCTAACGGCGTCCTCTCCATTCCAATTCCCTGTCTCGCCCAAAATTGTTTTTTCGCCGTCGTCGTGATCCTCAGAATCATATCTATACTGCCATGAAATATACCCATAAGGCCGAACAGTGTTATTCCTCATCTTGATTGACATATATTCAGGGTTTACCACACTCCAGCCAGTGAAGGCTCTCGCTGTTTCCTTAATGTCATCCTCATTATAGTTACCCACGCCCATTGAAAACAGTTCGAGAATTTCCCTTCCATAATTCTCGTTAATGCTTGTCCCATGATTGTCCTGATTATCCAACCACATGATCATAGCCGGATCTCTAGAGAGGGCCAGCAAAAGATCATCAAATTTCCCGATCCCTTTTTCTCGGAACATGTTTATCTGGTTCACAACAACTCTGTTTTGTATGAGTTTTGTTCCGGCGGTGGCAAAAATCCGGTGCCAGAACAAACACATCTTTTCTCTCAAAGGTGTGTCAGTCATTACCATGCGGTAAATCCAATGAGCTCTTGCACCTTCCGCCAGTCTCAAATCCGACTGATCTTTATGAAATCGCGAGATGAAATCTTGAGGAATGTAGTCAGGAACATCAAAATTGACGAGATGGTCAACTACTTCATCGTAATCCATCTCACTAAACCTATCCATTTCCTCGGGAGTAGCACCAAAGCCCGCCCTTCTTAATAAATGGGCTATCAGCCCTAGATCCGCCTTGCTCTTAATAGTAGTCAAAAGCTCCTCCATTATTCCCCTTAAATCAAGATGGTAATAACACCATCATAAACATCCAATTTAGTACTGTTTAAACTCGCTCAAATATTTGGAACCTATGCCTTCCTGTTTCCAATACATACACCCGACCCTCTTCATCTAATTCCACTGAAACCGGATCCCATAAATATGGCTCCATTCTAGCGGATACTTCAGAAGGATCCCCTGTATCAGGTTCATACACCGGGACGTAAGATTCTCTGGCATTTCTCTCATCATCCTGGGATGCCAGATATTCAACCGACCAAGGGTTAAGATCGGCCTCACCTCTCTTAGTTTCCAATACATTCCCACTCTGATCCAAAACTACCAAGCGCTGGCTCCCCCAATCAGCAACAAACAAAGTCCCTGATGAATCTACGGCAACATCGGCGGGACGATCTAAAACCGAGTCAACTCCTCCAGCTATCGTTGAAATATGGTTACCTTGTGGATCAAATTTTTGCACACGATCATTTCTCCAATCTGCTATGTATATATTTCCTTCAGAATCGTCACATATCCCCCACGGTAAATTAAATTCACCATTGCCTTCACCTCCACTACCCCACTGACCTATGAAATCCCCACCTAGGGTATACATTTGAATCCTATTATTTCTAGAATCGACTACGTACATCACCTCTCCCCGAATAAGCAACCCACTTGGCTGATTAAACTCCCCTGCATCTGAGCCTTTTCTTCCCCAATCTGAGATTGGATTTCCTTCGCGATCAAATTTAGTCACTTTGTTGAAATATTCATCAGACAAATATAAATTTTCTTCGCTATCTAAAGCTACTGAAGTAGGCCACATCATTCCTCCTAAGCCAGCCCCATAAGTACCAATCTGTCCCAAAAAGTCATGATCTTTGGTAACCATTTGTATACCGTTAGATCCTTTTGTAGAAGATTTACCTCGACTAACCACAAAGATCACACCGTCGCCTCTTATTGCCATCGAGGAAGGTAGCTGGAATCCTCTACCTCCGAAGTCCGCACAGAACCCAACGTTGGTCACATATTTCAATTCAAAAGCAGTAGTAGTCACCTTTTGCCTCCTTTCCTATTGAATTAGACTGTCTGATATTCTTGGCTTGATACAACGAGTTGTATGATGGCCACCGCCGCTCGATCAAATTCACCACTAGATGTGTCATCTGACCAAGTTAGATTTCCAAACTTGGCGGCATAGTCTTTTAAACCTGACTGAGTGGTATCTAATACCTCCAAAGGCCCCAAAACTTCTAGACAATTATCCACCAATTCATTGGAAGACAGTTGAGTTCCATCAGATAGGGCTTTAATTCGATCAATAATATCGCGAACTCCTTGTTTGTCAGGATTATTCAATATTCTACCCGCGAAATTAACCCTTTCCACATAGGCCCCAGTATTAATCCATTCCGTACCTCCCTGCCATCCTTCAACACTGGGAGGTCGCATTAAAGCTTGGCCCATATTTGCACACGCGGCATCGGCCATATAGGTTTCCTCTGATGGAAGGTCAATTGGTCCGGCCAATCGCATTGTACCTATGACCATCTCTGAAGGACTTTTTATTCTGGCATGCCTTGAACCGGCATCTTTAAAAAAGTCTGACTCAAATAAAGTTCGCAGTACCGCCCCTATGTTATGTCCACTATCAAAATATGACTTACATAAAATATCTATGGCTTCAGGGTCACGAGGTTCTTCATGGGGCCACTGTGGTACCGGCAGTTCGTCGGCAACGAAATAGTGATATAGATGACGGGCCACAAATTTAGCAGTAGCTTCCTGTTCACAAATAATTCTTACCGCATCCTCTCCGTTCCAGTTTCCTTTCTGCCCCAATATTTCCTTCTCTCCTGAATCATGATCATTTTCATCATATTCAAACTGCCAAGACATATATCCATACGGCCTGGCGGTGTTATTTCGCATTCTAATAGACATGTAATCTGGATTAACAACCCTCCACCCTGTAAACGCTCGGGATGTCTCTTTTATGTCTTCTTCAGAATAATTTCCAACCCCCATTGAAAATAATTCCAGAATTTCTCTCCCATAATTTTCATTGATATTCGATCCGTGATTGTCCTGGTTGTCCAGCCACATGATCATGGCTGGATCCTTGGAAAGTTCGATCAATAAATCATCAAAGCTACCCATCCCATGTTCCCGAAACATATCTATCTGATTTGTAACCACCCTGTTTTGGATTAGTTTGGTCGTACCCGTGGCAAAAACTCTATGCCAGAAAAGACACATTTTTTCCCGTAAAGGAGTGTCTGTCATTACCAGCCTATAGACCCAATGGGCCCCTCCACCATTTCTAAGATCAGATTGATCGACATGGTACCGTCTAATTAGATCGTCCGGAATTACGTCCGGATGATCTGGATTTAATAGTTCATCAATGACCCCTTCATAACCCATCCCAAGAGCCGTGTCCATTTCGTATGGCGTCGCTCCAAACCCAGCCCTTCTCAAAAGATGGGCCATTAATAAAGCCTGCTGTCTTGAGTGAACTGTAGTCATAATTATTCCTCCTCCAGTCTCATTTTCAACTCTTGCAATTTGAGCATTTTGATAGGCATGAGTATACCAATCACTCTCCACATGTCAAAAGCTCTGTAATTTTATAAATTACTAGGTGATTCTAGGATATTATTGTAGCTAAGAAACAGAAAGTCGACCTTCTCTGTATTTGCCAATAAAATCCGTACAATATTCATCTTTCCCTGTCAGCATATTTATTGCCGTTTGAACTCGTTCCGATTCCATATCCAAATCGAAAATACGCTCTAGGTCACTCTCCACGGGATTTAAGATCGCAGAATCCACTCCAGCTTCGACAGAAAGCCTCACAAATGTGTCGTTAATCAATTTTCTCATCGGAAGCCCAAAAGAAACATTACTTAATCCACCAGTTACATGTATTTCATTCCCGAACTGCCCACGTATTTCGGTAACGGATTCAAGATAGTGATTTCCAAAGTTTTGATCTACCGCAATTGGAAATACCAAAGCATCCACGTATATTTTGGAACAAGCAATTCCTCTCTTCAGGCATTCTTCAATCATTTTGGAAACGTTGGAAACCCTATCCCAAACGTCACTGGGCATAGATTCTGACCCAGCCGCTGTCACGATTATTGAAGATTCAGTTCCAGCTACAAGGTCTAGAACCGATAGCCTTTCTAATGAGGATGAATTTACCATCGGAGAACCCTGAGATGATCCAAAAGCTCTGTATGTTTCCAAGCCACATTGAATTATTTCTGCACTAGATGAATCAATACTGGGGGGTACATTAGCATTAGCCGCATAGAATTCAACCAACCAGGCAATAGCAGCTTTTTGAATATCAATTTTGTAAGAAATTTCATCTACGTTTAAATCAAGGAAATCACTCCCTTTACTTTCTTGCCGCTTTATCTCCGACAGGATGTAGTTTTCGCCTTGCTTCCGTTCTTCAGGTGAATCCGACATACCAAGAGTCACAGCTATCATAAAATGCTTTACCCTACCCTGCTTATAGACTTGGGTTTCTTTAAAGGAATCAGGTATCGGCATGAAGGATAGTTTCCCATTAATATCTCTATAACTCACAACTTTTCTACCATTTTCATCCTCCGTCACTCGTTTTCCATCAGTACGAAGAACTCTTGTTGTATGTATGTTTTCACCGATTATCGTAAAAAATGAATTAGCCATTAATTTCTCCAATTAATAGCACATTTTAATAGAATCCAATAATTAAGTCTGCCCAAAATACATATCAAATTTGACTGAGTAGACCATACCAAATAGACTCCGTCGGTCATATGGATGCAGTAATAGCCAAAAACCTGAATCTTCATAAGGGAATTACAAATGACAAATTCAACCAAACCTCATGGACCCTTATCTGGAACCCGAGTGATTGATTGGACCATGTGGCAATTTGGTCCAGTATGTTCAATGATGCTTGCAGACCTGGGTGCAGAAGTCATTAAAGTAGAATCCCTTGACGGTGACCATGCTCGCCAGTTTCATACTGTCAGTGGTTCATCCTCAGCATTGCCTGGTGGCTTGAATGCATACTTTGAGTCCCTAAACCGACAGAAGAAAAGCCTTTCCTTGGATTTGAAAAGCCCCTCTGGACAGGACATTATGCGAAAACTCGTTGGAGAATCTGATATTTTTGTTCAAAACTTTAGAAAAGGAGTAGCGGAAAGATTAGGGCTAGGATACGAAGATTTAAAAGAAATTAATCCCAAGTTGATTTATGGCTCTGCCACAGGATATGGGCCCAATGGACCTGACTCAGGCAAACCTGCATTTGCTTACACAGGAGAAGCTAGGTCTGGATCTTTATGGTGGGCTGGGCCAAACGATGGAAATCCCTATAACTTACAAAGTGTCGCTGATCAAATAGCAGGGATCATGCTTTGCAATGGGATACTCGGTGCCCTTGTCAACCAAAAGGAGACAGGTAAAGGGCAGAAAGTTGATGTCTCACATTTGGGAAGCATGATGTGGCTAGGTGGGAATCGTTATGGAATGGCACTACTCACAGGCAATGAACCAGGAGGCCAAGAGAGACAAAGTGCCAGAAATCCTTTATGGAACTGCTACAAATGCTCAGATAATAAATGGATTGCATTTGCAATGAATCAAAGTGATAGATATTGGCCCGCATTCTGTGAAGCAATTGAAAGACCGGAATTGGGTCACGATGATCGTTACAGCAATATGGGAGTTCGAACTGAAAACAGAATCGAATTGATAGGAAAACTAGACGAAGTTTTCATCACTAAGCCACGAACACATTGGATTGACAGGATGGAGGCCACTGAAGGCATCATTTGGGAAAAGGTACAAAATGTATGGGATCTACCAGATGACCCTCAAGTGATTCAAAACAACTACATCGTAAATTTTGAACATCCAGCACTTGGTCCCGTTAAATACTTGCAGACGCCATTCCAGTACAGTGAAACTCCGATTGAAACCAAATTACCAGCCCCAGAACTAGGCCAACACACAGAGGAAATATTAACCGAAACACTTGGATATTCATGGGATGACATTGCTAACTTCCAAGATCAAGGAACAATAATTTAGGGAGATTTTATGGATTACAAATCAGGTGTAATAGAAGTAGCAGAAGGGGTGTACGCATGGATAAATGAAAACTGTGCAACAAACGCCGGGTTTATCGTAGGGGATGACGGTGTAATACTAATTGATACCCTGATGACTCCGACTTTGGCTTCCAAACTTTTGACCGTAGTAAAAGATGTCACCCCCAAGCCAATAAAGTTTGTGGTTAACACGCATTTCCACGGAGATCATGTTTATGGAAATCAATATTTCCTACCGGCTCCAATTTTGGGGCATGAAAATTGCAGAATTGAGCTTGACACAAAATGGGATGCCAATTTTTCCAGATATTGGGGGCGAGAAGCTTTAAGGCCAGAACTTGAACGTATAAACAAAACTCTTCCAGATGTTACTTTCAAAGATCAGATGTCCATTTGGCTCGGAGATCGAGAAATAAGAATGTCCTACCACGGTAGGGCACATTCAGATAGTGACATATTGCTGTATTTGCCAAAAGAAAAAGTTTTGTTCGTAGGCGACCTAGCGGTGAATAAAACAATTCCGGCATTCCCTGATGGCCACATTTCCAAATGGGTAGACGTATTAGAAAAGGTAGAATCTGTGGATGCTGACACCTTTGTGCCTGGTCATGGTCCGGTCGGTGGAAAAGAAGAATTTGATGAAGCCAAAGATCTTTTGAGCTTATTGAATGGTGAGATTAGAGCATCATTTGACGACGGAAAGAGCGAAGAGCAGGCATCCAAAGATGTCAATGTGGGCAAATTCTCCGTATTTGCAAATCAGGATAGAATTCCTCAAGTGGTAGAGATGGCATACAAGGCATACAGAGGCGAGTTAGACTAATCTGATCCATACCCCTCAACGTCATAACTGGCCTGGCCAAGCTCACCTTTTCGCTGCAGATAACTTCTTGTCACAGCGTCGAGATAGTAATAGTCGTTTAAACCGTAATCGAAGTCACCGCTCATCAAAACCGAGATAGTTCGTTCAATATTACCCGGAAGGGCCACACGAACCACGATTACTGTTTGTAAATATCCCTCAAGAAATTCTTTATTCGGTTTGAAATCATCAGCCGTGAACACTCCACCCGACTCTACTTGATTCAAAAAATATGAAAATAAAGGAGTCCCCGCAGACCCATGTCCATCTACGTAGATCTCCCCCTTCAAGATTTCCTCACCTTTTACTTTTATAGGATAATTTCGGTGAATTGATATTCGGTTCCATGTCATCACAGGTGCACATTCAGAAGTAATGTATCTCTCCATCTCACGTGGGCCCCAAGTCCAGTCTCCTCCCCACAAACTTTGTTTTGGTATCTTAGGACCTTCTGATGTGAAGGAGGATTCATTGGACAAACCAACTACGTGCTGAACATAGGCTTTAATCGCACTTAGCCCGGATTCACTTAAAACAGTGTGGTAGCGATCTATTAGCTGCTTTATATCTGTCACATCTTGGGGTTCACCAGGCCAACTCTTTCTGTACATCAAAGCATCCACTATTGGAAGTCCGTATACATCTTCAAGCCCTTCTGCAATCCTATTACTAGCAGATATTTCACCTGCTTCGATCCTCGAAATTACACTCTGATTTACTCCAACCATTCGTGCTACATCTTTCTGCGTCAGCCCTTTCTCTTTCCTAACTCTTTTTAAAACATCCGTTGTATAAGTCAATCCATTAGTAGACATTCAGAAACTTAATCCTCTTTTAATATTAATCAGGGAATAAGTCGCAACTATACACAATTCATCATAAATATGCTTCTATTTATGAGCATACTTTGACATATTTCAACTCCAATAATCTGGCAAAATGCGCCACCAGTTCATAACTTTATTTTTTTATTTACCATATTTCTGTTCTTCCATGTCGCAAATCTAAAAACATTAGACAGTAAAGAATGAAATGCTATTGCGATCATAAATATGACGGTTATATGAATAAATGGAATGATTAAAATGTTGTGTGAAAATTTCTTACAGGAAACAATATAAGATCCTATTAGCAACACCATAGTGGATAAAGATAGAATGAATGCATCTCCAAAATAATCTTTTCCCATAATGCCTGAATATAAGTACGACAGGGGCATAAAAAACAATACAATCAGACCAAAAGATATAAGAGCTACCAAACTAAATCTGTAGTCAAGGGCAGGTGCCAAACTACGCGAAACACCTTTTACTGATTCCCAAAAACCACTGTAAGGAAGTGCCGTTACCATATGTGTTCCATCTTTAAGTGTCCAATAAAAACCTGATTTCTTAATCAACCTGCCCAACCCAAAATCATCTACGGCAATGTCTTTTATTTGTTCATGCCCGCCAATAGCAAGATAGGATTTGTTCCTAAACAACATAAACTGTCCGTAACTCGCGGAAAGATAGGAATTCTTCGACCAATGAGCTACTTGTAGGGGCAACCAAGCGAAAATTGCCCAGTCGATAAATCCATACAGACCTCTTTCAATGAAATTATTTGCACTTCGCGAAGGAATCATTGTTAATAAATCTGAATTTTCTAAAACTGCTTCATCGACTGCTGCCCTAATCGCATCACGGTTTAAAACGGTATCTGCATCCATAAAAAGCCAAAAGTCCCCCGTGGCTTTTGACGATAGTTGGTGACAGGCCCAATGCTTTCCCAGCCAGCCTGAGGGAGTGGGTGCACCTTCGATTAGTTGAATTGGAAAATCTGTATCCATAAATTGATTCACTATCGCAGCAGTGTCATCTTCGGAGCTGTCATTTAATACAATGACGTCATAATTAATGTAGGTTTGCTCTCTAAGACTTGAGAGAACTTGGCCTATATTTTTCTCTTCATTTCGAGCCGGTATTAGAACAGTAACAGACAGTTTCGTTTCAACAGAATGGAGATCTTTATAAATTAGAGGTGGCTTGGTGAGATATTTGAAATTCCATAAGGCAATGAGAAATGGAATAAGTGAAACAAATCCAACCACTAAAAGTATTATAGGATAAAGTTCCATCAATCCTACGTCCTCACCCAGCTTCTAAAAACTAAACCTTGCTGATATTCAGATCTATGCTTAAAGACCACTAATATTAGGTTCAACAATCCGAACAACGCCAACGATAAAGTACCAATTATGGCAAATATGACTATAAATCCAATAAGACAAGTAGTCACTGTAAACGCATGGTTTTTTTGGGTAAGGTGCATCAACCCTAAAATTATCAATGCCACGGGAAAGGCAACCCCAGAAGTAAGGGCTATCCATGACCCCCAACTTGGAGCCAAGGCTTTACCTCCTTTTAATCTAAGGAAAGGAGAATAGGCATGTCCTACTATTGGAGCCATAGAAATTAACATTACGGATAATGGATAGGCTGGATCTGAAGATTGAATGTAATAATTCATGGCCACCCAGACTGGTATTAGTGCCTTGCAAATATCCAATACCATAGATATAGATCCAACTAGCCACCCCGAGAGTATCCATGCGTTTGTAGCTCCTGGATTTCCATCTCCTGTACTCCTTACATCCATACCTGAAAAGGTTCTAACGCAAATAAGGGACCAAGGAACTGAACCACTGATAAATCCAATGAAAGTCCACAGTAGAATGTCATACATAGATACACCGGCATTCATTTAGGCTGAGATAAAAAGAATATTCGGGAAGACTATCATAAACTCCAATAAATCTTGCACGCAAAATCGCAATAAAAATACTTTTGTTGTTATAGTTTTCCTGTGTATCCTACACTGGCCCTTTGAATAAAAGGGCATCCGCAAAATTCAGGATGACCACTTCAAACAGGTAAATAATCAGGGAAATTTATGAATAATTATGATCCAATTTTTTCGGTTCAAAATAAAACCGCGATAATAACTGGTGCCTCTTCAGGCCTAGGGGTCACCTTTGCTGAAATCCTTGCCAGCAGAGGAGCCAATGTCGTCCTTTCGGCTAGGAGAATCGAAAAACTTAACGACCTGAAAGAGTCTTTTGACTCAAATAATTTATCTTCACATGTAGTTCAATGCGATGTGACAGATTCAGATCAAGTAACCAATATGTTCTCTCAAGCTGAGCAAGCCTTTGGCCGCGTCGACATATTAGTCAATAATGCTGGTCAGATAGCTGAAGCAGGGTCTGTGCCGGAAAACATCACTGACGCTATGTTCGAACAAACGGTCAAAGTGAATCTAATGGGTTTATGGTACTGCTGCAAAGAAGCAGGAAACCGTATGTTGCCTGATGGAAAAGGCGGCTCAATAATAAATTTATCCTCGGTGGCTGGACTGAATGGCATGCGCGGTATGCCCGCAGCATATCAGGCCACCAAAGGAGCAGTCACCAATCTCACAAAAAGTTTGGCTGCCAATTGGGCTGACAGAGGTGTAAGGGTAAACGCGATAGCGCCAGGCTGGTTCCCAAGTGAAATGACCGGATCCTGGGTAAGACCAGGCATGTTTCTTGATCATATAAGCGCTAATTCGCCCATGGGAAGAATAGGAAAGCCGGAAGAATTAGCAGGAGCCTTACTACTTCTTGCATCAGATGCATCAAGTTTCATAAATGGAGAAATTATTTCAGTTGATGGAGGTGTTAATGCATCCACTGGGCTTCCATTTTTTACCGAAGAAATGTTCAAAATGATGGAAAAGGCCGTACCTGGTAATTTAGCAAAAAGAGTAAAGCCGTCCCAAAATGGATAGTAGCAAAAACCTCAGATTAATTTTAGAAACCGTTGAAGAATGCTCAGATAGATTCCTTGATGATATATCTTCGATAGGCTCTTCTGACTGGGAAGTTCCAAGCAGATGCCACCAATGGGCCATAAAAGACATCTACTCCCATACTTTGGCCATTAATGGCTTCTTCTTAAATTCGTTAACAAGAGCTATCCAAGGGGACGGTAATCCATCTGAAGGAATGCCAAACCCCGGCACTGGAAATGCTCGAACAATGGCAGAAGGCATTGCATCACGTGCCATACAAATTTCTGAAACAGCTTTCCCAACAATATCTCAACTGGTTGATATGCTAAAAAGTATGGAGTCAAACCTCATCGCGCTTTTCAAAAGTATCGAACCCGGAGATTGGAATGTTCTCGCCTACCATCCAGCAGGAAAATTTTCTCCTTATTTATTACTAAAAATGAAACTAATGGAACTCGTAATGCACTACTGGGATATATTCTCCTCATTAGATCCTCTCTACGAGATCCCTGAAAAAGAAGCCAAACTTTTATGTGAGATTTGGAAGGATCCAAACCTAACCAATTGGTTTTACACTCCAGATGAAGAACAAATGGAGCCAATCACTCTTGATTTTTGTTTTGAAGATCAGCAAGGTTTGAGAATTCAGACTTGGCGAGGTTCATTAAATATATTTGACTTACCCTCCCCAGACAATACCGAAGGGATCACCACAATCGAAACAACTTACCAAGATTTCGCCTTACTAATAACAGCTAGAAAAAACATCTATGAGGCTGCTGATAGCAATTTAATCTCGATATCCGGCGATAAATCAAACATAAGCGATTTTCACAATTGGTTCAGAGGATCCTAAATTAGATAATGCAATTTATGCTGAATACAAAACCAGGGCGTTTTTGTTGGGTTTTGGCAAGACTGATATAGGCATCTTACAAATCATGGTGTAGGCAGGATCATATACATTCCCCACATCATATTGAACATACGTACCTAACAAGATATTGGCATCTGGCAGAGACAAATCGTAGTCTTCAACCAACCACCGCAACATTTCTGAACTACTATGTTGTAAAGCCTCGTCTAGTGGTCTTACATTACCCGCAGTGAAAATAAAATCTTTGTTTTGACCTCTAGGCCAAAATACCTGTTTTTGGGAAATCACGTTAAGAGTAAAACTCACATCCATTGATATCTCAATGCCTGTACCCAATATTTCTCCATCAGATTGCCATGCGTGGCCATCACCAATATGAAAAAGAGCCCCTTCAACAAAAACAGGCAGATAAGCGGTTACTCCACATTCAAACCCTCTGTAATCCATGTTCCCGCCATGTGGACCAGAGGTCGCAGTTGAAATGGCCTGCCCACGATCAGGTGCAACCCCAAAACATCCGACCATAGGTCTAATTGGTACGGAGAGATTTTTTAGTCCTTCAGAGGGGTTTTCTATTTTTGCTGTATTGGTCTCAAAATCCAAATCAAAATTGAAAGTATCTTGATTCTCAACTCCGCAATCGTGCCCAGGCTCTAATACATTGGCAGCAATTCGCGGTCTACAAAAACCATGATCCCTATTAGGCCATATTTTAGAAAAATGTACCGCTAAAACATCACCAGGAGTAGCTCCATTTACATGAATTGGTCCTGTTTGTGGGTTACCTCTACCAGAGACTGACACTCCATTTTTATCAAATCCGCCAGCATCAACAGTATTAGTCTCAACAGTGTCACCATTCTCTATATACAATACTGGAGAATGAGAGCCAATCGACAAATAAAATTTATCTGGTTCAAACGAATGTATCACGGTATACGCCTCCTACAAAAAGATCGATGTATTCTAACTGATCAAGTTATGCATCCGATAAATCGAAATAGAAGCATCGACCTTCTCATTTAAATTTCTTCCAATACTTTCACGTCGACCGGTAAAATAACCCCTATATTCTCCATATGTTGATGAAAGTCCGGGGCGCTAAAAAATTCATCAAATACCTCTTTTGAAGGTATTTCGCCTATCACATACACCGTGTGCGATGAATCTACTTTTTTATACGCTTTAGCAGTAATCCCTGCTGCAGTCCGGACACTGTTATGAGCATCAAATCCTTCTTTGAAAAGGTCCCAGTCTTTAATATCGTGTGAAACTATTGCTGTAATTGTCATGCTCAACCCTCCTAAACAAAACTCCAAATTTGTTTGCGGATCGTATCAAAGTAACAAAAATAGTGATAGATCAACCCTGAGTTTGCATTCTCTACCCTGCGTTCCCATAGTAGATGTGCTCAGGCACAACAATAATTGCGGAACGTTGGTCCTTTTGCACTGCTTGGTCAAACTCTTCCCAATCAGGGTGTTCCTTGCCGCTGGCTGCTCTATAAACTTCACGCAGCTTTGATCTAAGATCCTCAGTGGAAGTGACACCTGGGGACAATAGATTCGCTTGGCCTTCTATGACAGCGTAGTCACCCCAGTCGCTCCGAGAGATCAGCAACGAACAACGTGGATCGCGCTTTAAGTTAGCTAGCTTGGCACTACCCGGCGAAACCGTGAAAGCAATAGTATTATGAATAATTCCCACAGTAACAATGCTCATCTGAGCAGCGCCACTCTTACGGAATGTCGCAAACACTGCGTTATGGTTAAGTGCCAGAATTTCCTCTATCTTGTTTAATTGCATGTAATCCCCTACGCCTACCAGTCACTTTTTTTCATGACCACATAATACCAACATGAGTATAGTGGGCAGCTATATCCGTCATATCATGGGTCATCCATATAATATATGGTCGTTCCATAATTCCCAATGCTCAGGGGTAGGTGGTGAAATGGCATTCCTATTCAAATAGAACCCAACGATCAGAGATCCTATTGTCACACAGATAGAGGGTCTAGATTCCAGCCATCTTTCTAGTGGATGCCTGACTGATTTGACGAGGAGAATTCAGCCGGAAATAAAAACCAATAACCCAAGAAAGAAAGCCATCTCTCCCGTCACCTTTCAGCACCTAATCCCAAGACGAAACATTGTCACAATAACTCGCACGTAATAAGGGGTTCATCCTGCCATCAACTCAGTCAGCAAGCATAATCGCACACAGATTTTTGAATTATTTATAATGGCGTCATGATTAAAAACTTGTTTAAGAAATTTCATTATTCCCCTGACTGAAACCGCTGATGAAGCCTCAAAAACTCTATTACCTCATAAATTTTTGTGACAGTTTTTTCTTTTCTCTGGCAACCGTAACTTATGGAGTCTACGCTGTGCGCCATGGGCATCTGGAAGCCTATGAATTGATACTTATTGGCACTGCAATGGAGTTGGCTATATTCATAACAGAGGTGCCAACAGGGATAATAGCCGACCGATACACTAGAAAAGGTTCTATATTGATAGGCCTTTTCGTAATGAGTGCTTCCATCGCAATCGTGGGATTATCTCCCACTTTTACTGGAATCGGGTTAGGAATGTTTTCGTGGGGCCTTGGATACTCCTTTATAAGCGGTGCGCAAGAAGCGTGGCTATCTGATGAAGTAGGCGAAACAAAGGCTAATAAGACATTTATTAAGGCCGCTCAATGGCAGATGACGGGAGGGGTGCTTAGCATCATTCCTTCCATTATCCTCGCAGGAATCAACCCTCATCTCCCATTCATCACAGCTGCGGTCTTCTATGCCTTACTGATGCTTTTCCTATTGGTCCATATGCCCGAGAAAGGATTCATTAGAAGTGCCCACAACGTAACTGGGAGCTTGTCTATTCTTCCAGATGGTTTCTGGACCAGGCTCAAATCTAATCATCTTATGTTCATCGGTATAGTTACATCAATTTGTATAGCTGTGACTATGGAAACTTCGATGAGATTCATGCCCCATGTCATGCTTAACCTTCAAAACATGCCGAGCATCCCTTTTATGAATTACCTGCCATTTGGTACGAGTTCTGATGCAGAGTCTAGCGAACTTGGTTGGTTTGGAATCATCGAAGGGGGTGGTTATCTATCAGCACTTCTAGGCACTTTCTTTGTGGGAAAATTAGTCAATACTGAACGGCTTCCTTCAATATCCCGAGCTTTAACTTTACTAACCCTACTTGCAAGCCTTTCTGCTCTGCTTTTCGGAAGTAGCAATGGATTTCTTACAGCATTATTTTCGTATTGGCTCTTAATTGCTACCGAAGAGTCTATGTATCCAATACGAATAGCCTTTGTAAACAGAGGTGTTCAAAGCTCTGAGCGGGCGACGTTGATATCAATAATTAATCAGGCCACCTCTTTTGGAGAAATGTCGACAGGTCCGATAATGGCCGTAGTGGCTGTCTCAAAATCAGTTTCCTTTGCTTTAATTACTTCAGCAGCCGCATCGATTTCCGCTTCATTATTATTTGCGAAATCATCTTTTTCATCAAAGGAGAACGAAGGTTAAAGCTACCATCAATAGAATAATCCCCTGAAAAGAGATATGTATATATGAGGAAGTAATGAGTCTTAGACAGCAAGCAAAGATATTAGGAACACCACCCTCGTATCTCAGTATGATGAAAACCATAGAGTGCCCATGGAAGCCAGAAATTAAGGCTAGATATGAGCAACTTTCGAACAGTCTTCCGAAAAGTGTCAACAAAACTAGTAAAAAAAGAATCTGTGGTGAGGGGTGGTGTGGCGAACCTTTTAGGTTCGAAAGTTAATAGTGGTGGAGCTGAGGAGGCTCGAACTCCTGACCCCCTGCTTGCAAAGCAGGTGCT
>CAYPXS010000019.1:0-17408 GCA_964414725.1 uncultured Dehalococcoidia bacterium | reverse complement strand
CACAAACATCTGGCGTAGAAATGCCGGTAGATTTTATCGTCAGAGTAGCCAATGAGATACCGAATGTGAAGTATCTAAAACTTGAAGATCCGCCTACTCCTACCAAAATAAGTGCGATTCGCAATAAAATTCAGAACAGAATGGGAATTTTCGGAGGCCTTGGCGGAGTATTCCTTCTTGATGAACTACGAAGAGGCTCAATAGGTGCTATGACCGGATTCGCATACCCTGAAATATTGGTCCAAATTTGCAATGAGTACAAAAATGGTAAATCAGAAGTCGCTGAAAAATTATTCTATGACCATCTACCTTTAATTCAATTTGAACAGCAAGAAGGTATAGGATTAGCCATCCGTAAGGCAGGCATCCATCATAGAGGACTGATAAGTCATCCTACAGTCAGACACCCAGCAGGCCAACTTGCAGAAACCACTTACAAAGAACTCCTGGAAATGATAAAGAGAGTTGGTTTAAAATAAATCTACTCTTCTGATCCTATTGGATTTACAGTCACCCTATTCATTGGAACATCCCCAGTGTTTCTAAACTGATGTTCAACATTTTCAGGAACATGAACACAGTCACCCTGCTTTATTGGATATTCTTCACCGCCGAAAAATAACACTCCAGATCCTTCTGTTATAAAAGCCTGATGTTCCCAAGGATGCGTGTGAAAAGGAGAAGATTCACCGGGTGCATGCTGAACATAAAGCATCACGTAATTTGGAACCCCATCGCTCTTACCCAAAATAGGGTTTGAATGGTCTCTGTAGTTTTTTATGACTGGCTTCATAATAATTCCTTTGTTCCTTGTTTCTTATCTCCTATAATAAATTCGTCTGAAAGCGTCGGCTTGAGGCATTCCTCTGCCTTTACCCCTTTCACCTCTCCACTCCAGCATTCGTTCCAATACCTCATCATAAGGCCGACCATCCATTTGAGATACATGCGCAGTTAAGGCTTTAATGGAAGTTTCCATATGATCACTTATATCAACCCACAAATCTGGCTCAGGGTGTCCCATTATCCATGCTTCTGCTACCTTATGAGGCTCAAATCCCTCTTCGATCAATTCCGGAAAGGTCATGTGATCTCTAGCTGTGGGAAATATAGCAGAAAGAGCGGAATCACCGGCTGTCATGTGATCCGGATGACCAGATCCAAACCCTCCATCCAACACTCGCATTGGATATTGGCAGATGACTACATCTGGCTTTTGCCTTCGAATTTCTCTAGCAATATCTTTTCTTAAATCTAAGGTAGGCTGCAAGTAGCTATCTGGATGTCCCAGAAAGGCAACATTTGATAAACCTAGTATTTTCCCGGCATTTTCCTGCTCTTCTCTTCTAATATTTGACAGTTGTTTTTCAGTCATACTAGGATCGCTGCTTCCCTTACTCCCGTCGGTACACAACACATAAGCCATATCCCAACCTTCCGCTATTAACCGAGCCACAGTACCTGAGCAACCATATTCAGCATCATCGGCGTGCGCGACCACGACAAGCCCTCTTTTATATTCTTCGGGCCAATCTATTGAATGAGCCAATGTCATCTCCTTTCTCTTGCTGTAATTGAAATCCGCAAATCAGTCTATCAGAGGAATCACTCTAGTTTTAATACAGAATCTGTGGCGACTTGTATTAAATCCATTAAAGGGGAAGGAAATATTCCTCCCAAAACCATAAAAATCAACAAAGTTACCAGGATGCATTTAGTCCCTGCAGACACTAAGATCATTGACTCATCCAGTACTTTTTCAATATATAAATATCTAGCCACTGTAAGGTAATAATAAAGCGATATTAAACTGGCAACTATCCCTACCCCTACCAAGAACAAATATCCTTGAGATGCAACAGCATTAAAGAGGTAAAATTTACTAGTAAATCCTACAAACACCGGCAACCCTGCAAGAGAAAATAGTGAGCAGACCATCACTAATGCCACTATTGGCTGCCTAGATGAAAGTCCTGCGAGGGATCCCATATCATCCCGTCCGGTGCTGTTATAAACAAGAATAAGACAGTAGAATACGGCAAAATTCGTCACACCATATGCAATCATATGGAAAATCAACCCGTTAGAAACCAGGTGAGAAAAGTCTGTATTGAACATTCCTTCATCGGTCACTGCAACTAAAGCTGCCAGACCCATTAGTAAATATCCTGCATGTCCAATACTGGAATAGGCAAGCAACCGTTTCATGTTCGTTTGAACAAGAGCCAATAAGTTTCCGCCTATCATAGTCAGAGCTGCCAGGACCATTAAAATAGGCTGCCAATCGGAGACCACCGGAAATATGCCAGTAGTGAAAAACTTTATAGCAAAGGCAACAATGGCTATTTTTGAACAAACTGATAACCAAGCTGTTATCGGTATCGGAGCACCTTCATATACATCAGGAGCCCACATGTGAAATGGAACTGCCGCTAACTTGAATGCTATGCCAGCAATAATCAATACCAATCCTAAAAGCATCCCAACCGAGATATCTTCCACAGAGCTAAGTAAAACCGCAATCTCATCCAGCCTTGTGGTTCCTATCAAACCATATGTTTGACTCAGGCCGTAAAGAATCAAGGCTGATGAGAAAGCCCCAAGAAGAATAAATTTGACTCCGGCTTCATTAGAACCGGGATTATATCGATCATATGCAACCAGTACATACAACCCAAAGCTCAATATTTCTAAACTCACATACGCCGTTAGCAACTCGCCAGAAGAAACTAGAGATATTGAGGCCAAAACTGTAAAAATCAATATCGCATAATATTCACCAGGGTTTCCAATGTTGGATTCCACAAAATCCCGTGACATAAGTGTGATAATTATTCCTATTGCTAGAAAAAATATTCTAAAAAACCCAGAGTATCCATCTATGATCAACAATCCTTGATATAAATCACCTTGTTGGTAGAGAAGCAAAGCCAATGCAATAATTAGAGCCATTCCCAAAGAAGAAACCCAACTCAGGAGGAATTTCCTGTTCTCAGGAAGAAAAAAATCCAGCGTCAATACAAGAAATGCCAATCCCGTAAGAAAAAACTCGGGATATATTAGGTGCAAATTCATCCTGCACCTACTATCTGCAGGAGAACAGGCTCAACACCACTTTCAATGATTTTGACGAAGGGAAATGGCAATATGCCTACAAGTAAAATGAGTGCTACTAAAATACTCGCGGCGAATTTCTCTCTCAGAGTAGCATCTGAATATTCCGATAAATCATCTTCAGGTGATCCAAAAAATACTTTAGACAACAATCTCAATATATAAACAGCAGTAATAGCCGCTCCGATCACCGCCAAAGAACCCAAAATAACGCCCCATACTTCATAGCTTTGAAATATGCCTATAAATATCAATAACTCCGCGGCAAACCCACTAAGTCCAGGTAATCCTAGAGAGGTCAAACCAGCTATAGTAAAAAGAACAGCTATAAATCCCATTTTTTTGGCCAAGCCAGTAAGAATCAAGGAGTCCCTAGTATGTGTACGTTCGTAAATCATTCCCACTACTGCAAAAAATAATGCAGTCATTACTCCATGCGAGAACATCTGTAAGACAGCTCCGTTTAATCCCATAAGGCTCAAAGTTCCAAGCCCCATTAGAACATATCCCATGTGGCTTACGGAGGAGTATCCGATCACATATTTCAAATCGGTTTGACCCATAGCCGAAAGAGCCCCATAGATCACATTAACCGCCCCCAGTCCTATCAGAAGAGGCATCCAAATTTGAGCCCCTTCTGGTAGAAGAGTCATCCCCACTCTAATAATGCCGAATGCACCCAATTTCATCAGTACCCCGGCATGAACCATACTCACGGCAGTAGGTGCAGCAACATGCCCGTCAGGAGACCAGGTGTGAAAAGGCCATAATCCGGCCAGTATTCCGAATCCAATCATAAGCATCAAAAAGAATAGACTCTGAAACTCGGTGGAAAATTTATCAGGCACTACTCTTTGAATTTCTTCTATATGAAAGCTACCAACTCCAGATTGAACAAACATGGCGATAATAGCAACCCAAATAAGAACGCTTCCAGCTACAAGCACTAATGTGAGCTTCATAGCGCTGTATTCTTTTGTTCTCTCAAAAGAGGAAAACTTACTACTACTTCCCCATTTGCCTATAAGGAGATACATCGGTAAAACTGACAATTCATAAAAGAAAAAGAAAAAGAAGAGATCGGAGGCAATGAAAACACCAAATACTCCTGACAACAACAAAAAATACAAGACAAAGAAGTCCTTGTTGTTTACATTGATATTCCAAGAAACGACCGTTCCGGTAAACATTACGATGCCTGTCAACAGAACCATTGTTGCGGCAATCCCATCTATTCCCACTGACATGGATATAGCCCTTTGAGAATCGACCCAGGGCCCACTTAATGATAGCCATTCATATTCAAATACGAATTGTCTTCCACCTTCGCTGTGATCAAAAAATATAAAGAAGCAGATCGATATTCCTAAAACGGCAGTAGCAAAAATAATAGATACCCAACGAACAAGGTCAGGCCTTTTGCCCGGAACAAAAAACAGGACCAGACAACCAAGGATTGGTAACGCAACTAACGATGATGGATTGGAAAAACTGAGAAATTCCATTAATTACTAGCCAGTATCCACATGACAGCCATGAACAATATGCCTACACCCATTGCTGTTCCATAATTGTATAGCTTGCCTGTCTGGGTAAGTCTAGCTTTAAACGCAGAAAGGACGACAGAAACTCCAATACCATCAACCCCAGTATCATTGACAACAACACGATCGAATATAGAAACAAATCGAGCGGTTGACAAGACCACCTTGTCTATCATCCATTGATAAAATTCGTCTATATAAAATTTCGAAAGAACTAACTTATATAAATATCCGAATTTCAAAGCAACCAATTCATGTGAAAACTTGGAATATCCGTAACACATGACCCCAATTATAAGACCAGCCAAAGCCACCCCGAGAGAAAGTGGTGTTATCCAAGGTGATACATGAAAATGATGTTGCGGATCGATAAAATTACCGAATCCTTCAAAATTCCCTAAGGGAAGTGCAAGCAGTCCTAAGAGAACGCCAAAAAGAGACAACACTACAAGAGGAAATGTCATAACCCGGGGAGATTCGTGCGAATTATGTGCTTCGTCACTCCGAGGGCTTCCCATAAAAACCACACAAAACAAGCGAATCATGTAGAGGGAGCTTAGGAAAACACCTGCCAAAGTGGCAAAAAGAAAAACAGGTCCCAGGCCATCATTGATTGAAATCAGCATTTCGTCTTTACTAAAAAACCCACTCAAAGGAATGATCCCCGCTAAGGACAAACACCCAATTAAAAAGGTGACCGAAGTCACAGACATTTTTCTGCTTAACCCACCCATCTTCCAACAATTGGTTTCACCATTCATTCCATGCATTACGCTACCTGCCCCTAGGAACAAAAGCGCCTTCGAAAACCCGTGTACAACCAAATGAAACATGGCCGCCGCAAGTCCGCCTGCCCCAAGGGTCAAAATCATTAATCCTAGATGACTAATTGTGGAATAAGCCAAAACTTTTTTTATATCGGTCATCACTAAAGCTATGACCCCCGCAAACAAAAAAGTGAATAGGCCCACGACGGCGACAATTGTCAGAAAACCCGGCACTATCTCTAGCAATGGAAGCATCCTAGAAATCAGATATACCCCTGCTACCACCATTGTGGCCGCATGGATTAGAGCAGATACCGGAGTTGGACCTTCCATTGCATCTGGAAGCCAAACGTGAAAAGGAAATTGGGCAGATTTCCCCATCGCGCCAAGAAATAACATTAGCGATGACCACATTAAAGTAGATTCAGAAATGGCTCCATTTTGAGCCGCATGGATTATAGAAGATATATGAAATGTCCCAGTGGCCTTGAACAATAATATGATTCCGATGAGGAGACCGACATCTCCTAACCTAGTAGTTATGAAGGCTTTTTTCGCCGCTTCAGATGCGGGTTTTTTCTCAAACCAAAACCCTATCAATAAGTAGGACCCCAATCCCACTAGCTCCCAACAGATATACAGAAACAGCAAATTATCGGCCAAAACCAAAGCCAACATTGCCCCTGCAAACAAAGCATGAACGGCAAAATACCAAGAGAGCCTAGGGTCTCCAGACATGTACCCTATCGAATACACTTGAACAACTAAAGAAACGAAGGTTACCAATCCCAACATTACAATAGAAATTTCGTCTACTGAAAACCCCCAAGTTAGCGACCAACTTCCCACAACCATCCAATCTATGCTTGCTGCTACTACACTAAGGTCACCAAGCATGAAATCAACAAATATCGAACAAAATAAAATAAATCCGAGTAAAGCCGCAGTTATTGGTAAAAATATTCCCCTAAAAGGAAGGTTTTTTCCAAATAGACTTGTCAAACAAAAAGCTATAACTGCGGACCCTGGTATTACCCATGCATATTCAGCACTCAATATCATAGTTCCGATACTAGCCTTTTAAAATATCTAATTCGTCGACGTTGACGTTATTTTTGTTTCTGTAAAGTCGTAAAATAATAGCCATAGCTAAAGCAAGTTCTGCGGCGGCTATAGTAATAATAAATATCACTAAAACTTGTCCTAAATTTTTATGCGCTGCTCCTAGAGTTGAAAAAGCTGCATATCCGATCAGATTGATATTAACAGCGTTAAGCATTAACTCTATTGACATCAATATTAAAACGGCACTCTTTCTCGCCAAAACGCCATATATTCCTATACAAAAAAGAATAGCCGCTAACAGTTGAAAATAAATTAGTTCCATTACCTGTTATCCTCATTATCTCTGCGTACTACTACAACCGCTCCTATAAGGGCGATAAGCAGCACTAACGAGGCAAGCTCAAAAGGAATGGCCCAATCAGCAAAAAGACTAAGCCCAAGTTCAGAAATATCAATACCGCTCATTTCAGTAATTGTTCGTTTATTCGCCAAAATAGAGATGAGAAATAAAGCCAGGAAGGATATTGATACTATCAATGCTAGCGGCCAATGTTTATTAGCCGACAAAAATTCGAAATCTTGAATCCTAGTGAGCATGAGAGCGAAAAGGATAACAATGACTACAGCTCCTCCGTATATTAAAAGCTGTACTAACGCTAAAAATTCAGCAAGTCCAATCAAAAATATACCTGCAGTACCTACCATCGCTGCCAGCAAAGATAAGGCAGCATAAACAATGTTTCGCGCTACTACTACCCCAATACCTCCAGCTATAACAATAAATGCAGCAATGGCAAAAAAGAAAACAACCATTATGAAGATTCCTTCCGAGCCTTGGAGGGCTGCGGCACACCACTATTTTTTTGTGGTTGTTTGGGTTTCCATCCAACTTTATTTTGATATGTACTACCCATATCCAACAATTGATTCAAATTAACCCTGTTTGCATTTCTTTGATATTTGCTCAATTCGTATTCATGGGACATTTCAATAGCATCAAAATTACATACGTCAACACATATCCCACACAAAATGCATCTACCTAAATTTATTTCGAAGCTGTCAATTATTTTACGTCTCCTGCTCAGGTCTTCTTCATGCTTTGGGTTGTCTTTCATTTGAGCTGACATACACTGGGTAGGGCACTCTCGAACACATACCATGCAACCGGTACAGTACGGCTCTTTTACGTCATAATCCCAAGTCAATGCCGGAAAACCCATATATCGATCAGAAAGTGCTAAGCGCTTCTCAACAGCAGGATATTCGGCTGTCACTGGCCGCCTAAGTGTGGTTTTGATAGTAACCAAAAGACCGTTTATGAAACCAATCATGGGAGCTTGTATCTTCATCTAACCTCAGCTCCACTTGAAAGCTGGGCTCTTATATCGTCGGCTCGAATAACCCTGACAGTATCTTCCTTAGTTTTCGCCAAAGACCCTCTTCTGATGAAATAAAAAGTAGCCGCTATCAAAAACAAAGATATTATAGTTATAACCCATTCCCCCAGACCGTAATAAAGTACCGACGCTGTGAGAAAGATATTGATGAATGAGGCGGGTACTAGTATTTTCCAACCAAAAGACATTAATTGGTCTATTCTCAGCCTCGGATAAGTACCGCGAATCCAAAATATTACCCAGATAACCAAAGTAGTTTTCATTAGAAACCAAATCAGTGAAACAACCATATGCAAAGTGCCAGTAAACGGCATAGTAGGCGACTGCCAGCCACCCAAAAATAAAATGACTGTCAAAACAGCTACTGTAAATGTGTTCATATATTCGGCAAGGTAAAACACTGACCAATGGGCTCCGCTATATTCCACAAACGGACCGCCAACCACCTCAGACTCTGCATGGTGAATATCAAAGGGTGTTCTGCCTAATTCGGCCAAGCCAGCTGTTAGAAAAATAAACAGTCCTAGAGGCTGTTTAAACGCGAAGGGCCAGGCCCCTTGATAATCAACTATGTCTTTAAGATTGAATGACTGAGCCAATATTGCTATCGATAAAATTGCCATTATGAATGGAATCTCATAGCTTATAAGTTGCCCCGCAGCCCTTAAACCTCCTATCATCGCCCATTTATTGGCGGAACCCCAGCCAGCCATTAACAATCCCATAACTGATAAAACTGAAATGGCTGTTATATAGAACAAACCCATATCGAGGTTAGACAATACGATTTCTTGTGCTATTGGAATAGTCACCCAAATTAAAAATCCAGGAAGAAACACAGCTAATGGAGCAATCCAAAAGATACGTTTGTTGGCAGATGAGGGCAAAATATCTTCTTTGGTAAGCAATTTGAGAGCATCTGCCAACGGCTGAAGAAAACCTTTAAACCCTACCCTATTGGGACCTTTCCTTTGCTGTATTCTTGCTAAAGCTTTTCGTTCAGCTAAAGTCAATACGAGAACTACAATGAGAATAAAACTTAAAAGTAACGAGGCTTTTAGAAACAAGGAAATGATATCCACCAAAGTCATCGGTCCACCTCCCCCATAATGATATCAATCGATCCCAGCACCAATACCGCATCGGCAATATACGTATCTTTCAACATAGTCTCTAACGCTTGTAAGTTAGCAAAGGATGGTGGCCGTACTTTAACTCTATATGGCTTATCAGAACCATCACTGACTATATAAACACCCAAGTCACCACGTGGGGATTCCGTACGAACAAATACGTCTCCAGCCGGAGGTCGAATTATCCTTCTAACCTTCGCGGAAATCTCACCTTCTGGCAGTTGCGAAAGAGCTTGTTCTACTATTTTGATCGACTCTCTCATTTCCTCAACTCTAACAAAATACCTATCCCAACAATCTCCGATACTGCCAACGGGAATACCGAAATCAAATCGTTCATAAATGGAGTAAGGATCTGTCACCCTCACATCCTCTATGACGCCTGAAGCACGAAGCGAAGGGCCAGTCACCCCGTAATCTAAAGCTTCCTCACCGCTAATGACACCAACCCCTTTTGTGCGGGCAAGAAACATTTCATTTTGGGATAGTAACTGGTCGCATTCGTCAACACCTTTTTTTAAGTCATCTAATAATTTTTTTACGTTTTTTTCAAAGTCTTCTGGAACATCCTCTTTTACTCCACCAATGCGAATATAATTGTGCATCATTCTCGCCCCTGTGACGCTTTCAAAGAGTTCCTGAACTCTTTCTCGTTCACGAAAACCGTAAAGCATTGGAGTTGTTGCACCAGCATCCAAACCATACACCCCATAAAAAAGCATGTGACTTGCTATACGATTTAATTCACATAGTATGACCCTTATGTATTCCGCCCTCTCAGGTACGATAGTTTCTGTAAGCTTTTCCACAGCTAGGCAAAATGCCAATTCATTGTTCAAATTTCCTACATAGTCTAGGCGATCGAAAAGTGTGACAATTTGGTTGTACTGTTCACTTTCACATATCTTTTCTGACCCGCGATGCAGATACCCAATATGAGGCTCAACCCTAACAATCCGTTCACCATCAACCCATATTACAAGTCGAAATACACCATGGGTGCTGGGATGCTGAGGTCCCATGTTGACCATAAGATCAATTGCATCAGAATGTTCACTAACCTGTTGATTTACCTGCATAAGCAAATTTAACCGATATCACCATTCCTCATATTCGTGAAATGGAAAGCTTTTTCTACCTGGATAACCATCAAACCCTTCATATAACAGAAGCGGCGCCAGATTTTTCCTGCCGTCGAACTGAATACCAAATAAATCATGAGCTTCCCTCTCGAACCAGTCTGCCGATTTCCAAATATTGAGGACTGAAGGCACTACAGGATTGCTGGAAGGTAATGATACTTTTATCGCTATTTTATGATGATAATCAATGGACACCAAGTGATAAACAACCTCAAATACTTCCTCTTGTTCTTCATAATCAACAACGGTGATGCAAGACAAATAATTGAATAAAAATTGCTCGCCAGTTTTTAGAAGTTCACAAACATCTTGTAATTTTCCTGGCCCGCTCTTTAACACAACCATGTCTAAAGAAACAGAAAACACCATTTCAGGAAACTCAGCAAAGGCTGACTTTAGATTTTTTAGAAGGTTAGACCCTTTTTGATCTAGAGCTTCTGCTACTGTTGACGTCTCGGCTTCACTTTTTGAAGAAATGTTACTGTTCCTCGTCATTTTTATCTGACGACCCTTTGTCGAAAGATTGGGTAGCATCTTTCTGGATTTTTTCTTGTAATTGCATAACTCCATAAATAAGTGCCTCGGGCCTTGGAGGACAACCCGGCACATAAACATCAACTGGTATCAAATGATCTACACCCATTACTACTGAATAAGATTTGTAATATGGTCCTCCGTTAGTTGCACAGCTTCCCATTGCTATAACCCATTTGGGATCAGGCATTTGTTCATATAAAAGCTTTATTGGGTCAGCCATCTTTTTCACAACTGTCCCGGCAACAATCATCACATCAGCCTGGCGAGGAGAAGGCCATGTAACCACGCCAAATCTATCCAAATCATGGTGGGATGCATGTGCACTTATCATTTCAATTGCACAGCATGCTAACCCAAAAGACAAAGTCCAAAGTGACGATTTTCTTGCCAAGGCAAATAATTCGTCTGATTTTGCAGTTAGGGCATTAGGTAGAACTCTATTTAATACGCTGTCAGCTGGATTATTTCCTTTCCCTGGCTCATAACCGGCACCAAGAGGTTTTTCAGCACCAATAAAACCTTCCAAGCGAGGAATATGAATATTAGGAGAATTTTGATCTATCTCCATTGTAAAACCCCTTTCCGCCAAGCATAAGCCAACCCAAATAATAGAATAGCAATAAAAATTAACATTTCATAAAAGACTGCCGGCGGTGCAGACAAGAACACAAGAGCCCATGGAAACAGAAAAACCGCTTCCACATCAAATATGACAAACAGTATTGCAAAAACATAATAACGTATTTGAATTTGAGACCATTGGTATGGAGACGCAGGTATCCCACACTCATATGGTGTGTTTTTCAAATCTGAGTGCCTTTTAGGAGCCAATACTTTCGATGCCCCAAACATCAAGAGCACTGCAAGAGCTCCCACGAAACCAACAATTAATACTGCTGTCCAATTAGTCACATATGATTCAGTCACAACACCACCCGAAGAAATTCTGTAATAATGGGGTATAAAAACAAAGCAATTTTAGCATATTCGTTCATACTGCAATAGCAAATTCTGTTCACTCGAGGTAAAAAAATATGTCGATTAAACTAGACTGGCTCGGATGTGCTACTTTTCGCTTACTTATAGATGATCTAACAATCTTTCTAGATACTTACATTGACAAAGTTTCTGCGGCTCCACCCGTAGGCCTTACAACCTCTGAAATAAAAGAAGCTGACTTTATTTTCATTGGGCACAGCCATTTTGATCATATTGGCGGGGCGGACGTAATAGCCAAAAATACAGGAGCCCAAGTCATCGGTTCAAATGAAAGTGTGCGAATCCTCTTAGATGCAGGTGTCCCCGAAGAACAACTTCGAAGAGCTCAAGGAGGTGAAAGGTATCGATTAAACGAAAAAGTGACTGTTCGTGTTTTCCCAAGCCTGCATTCATGTATTTGGATACCTGACACCTTTCAACCACGAACCGATGCTGTTCAAACAGGGCATCTAAACCTAACAGAAGACGAGCGATGGGGCTGTCGGATCCCAGATCAATTGCCAGAGGGTACAGATCCAAATCTGATTCAAGAAATCCAAAGACACCGACAAGAAACTCTAGGTTCTAGGGAAATTGGTGGTGCTTTGTGTTATCTATTTGAAACCCCACGGGGATCTATATTCTTTCAAGACACCTCTGGGTGCTGGACTGGAGTAGTCTCCGACATAAGAGCAGATGCTGCCATACTTGCAATGGCTGGCAGACCAAACATTGACGGTGAGCCTATTCAAGGGTCTCTAACAGATTACATAGGTCTCATGGCAAGTATGTTAAAACCCAGAGAGGTAATTCTCGGACATCATGACGACTGGATGCCTCCTAGAACAAAAGACGATTCAAATTCTGAATCTCTAAAACCTGTCATTAACAGGTTAAATCTCGTTCGACCAGGTACTAAGTTTCATCAGCAAAAATATATGGACGGTACAGAGATTTTGATTTAGGGATATGCTGCATGAAACTCTGTTCAAATAGCTATTCATGAATGACGGTAAAAAACAGGAATAATATTTTCAATATCAAAATATAATAATAAAAATACTTGTTTTTTATTTCATGAAAATTTAGACTTATTATGTCATACTTTTTAAGCCTGTTTTTACGTACAAGTTAGTAGCGGTGAGGTAAAAGATAATATAGTTGAATAAGACCGAGTCTGGACTAATCACTGGGCCCGTCATAGGTGAACAAGATGAAACAAATTCATCTAACCATGCCGCTCTTCCATCCATTAATTCACCAATTGATCCGAATCTTCCTTCTACTTCAACACGTTCAGAAAGATTTCGTAAGAAAATCCCAAAACCTAGGGTGGTTCATGGAAAGCTGCACACATTCGATGCTTTTCACTCTCGGAATTACCGATTCCTATGGCTTACTACCGCCATTTTCAGCAGTGGATTTTGGCTTCAACAAATTGTTGTTGGATGGCTAGCATATGAAATTACAGGATCTCCTTTACTGACAAGTATTGCACTGGGATTGGATGCATTGCCCGTTTTAGTAGGAGCCCCCTTCGGTGGCCTTATAAGTGACAAATACGACAAAAAAATTCTGCTTTTTATTATATACGCCTATCAGGCAGTCTTAATGCTTGGATACTCAGCCGTCATAGCCACCGGACACGCTAACATTTGGAACTTATTTATATTCGTTTTCCTAATGGGAATTTCATGGGTGATAAATGATCCAGCCCGGATGTCACTACTAGCTACCATTGTTCCAAAAAGAAATCTAATAAATGCTTTTGCATTAAATTCGATGGCTTTCAGTGTGATGAGATTAATCGTACCGGCAGCTGGAGGTTTTGCACTGGCTATTTTTGGGCCAGGAATATTGTTTGTCGTTGAAGCTGTCCTTATGTTTTCAGCAGCTCTCACAATTATGATGATTCGACTCGATAAAGAATCTTCTGCTGATAGTTCCGACAGATCAGCAGAACAATTGCTAATAGACTTAAAGACTGGAATCGAATACGTCTTTAACCAAAAAACCATAATTGGATTGACTTGTATGACCGTAATCATGGTTATCCTGATCATGCCATTTGTACACGGCCTCATGCCCGTTTATGCAGCCGAAGTTTTCAAGGTCGGGCCGGAAGGGTTAGGCCTACTACTTTCAGCCGCAGGGCTCGGGTCACTGATAGGCACAATAATACTCGCTTCATTCACTCAAATAACACGCCCAGGAAAAGTGCTTTTTGTAATGCTAGGCCTTCTAGGGGCTTTAATGGCCGCACTAGCCATAAATAATGTCTACCAAATTGCTATGGTGTTAGTGATGCTTTTATCTGGTTCTATGATGTCTTATTTCTCCATTTCCGGAGCTACAGTTCAAGGAATTCTTCCTGACAAATTGAGAGGACGTGTTACTGGTATATATATGATGGCCTGGGGATTGGTTCCTGTGGGAAGCTTACTCGCCGGTTCCATAGCGAACATAGCCGGCCCTCAATTATCAACACTGTTTGGGTCGGCCTTAATATTTGTCTGCCTCATTGCTGCCACTTATTTATTCAAAGATGTCTGGAAATATCGTCTCGAAGGTGACCTCAAAGAGTAAATTTCTGCAGCTTCACCCTAAGCATTAAATTCTAATGTATGATGGCGCCTGTCTATAGATAAGGCAACGATATTTAATGTCAGGAGAATATATATGGTCAGCAGCTTAGCCTCTAATGCCAGTTTTACCAAAAGCGAGGCTCAATCAGGTAACGGTATGGTGGCAACTAAAGACCGTTTATCAACCGAAGCAGGACTCGAAATGCTTAAGATGGGAGGAAACGCCGTTGACGCAGGAGTTGCAGCATGCCTCGCGGTAGGAGTGGTGGAACCTGAATCAAGTGGTATAGGTGGAGGCGGATACATGACCTTCCAGATAGGTAATGAAGGTGGAGTGATTGGATTCCCGATGAAGGGACCTCTTTCCGGTAAACCTGATTTATACGAACTTACCGGAGAGGCGTCTGTTGGAAGTTTCGGATGGGCAGGTGTCAAAAATGATGAAAATATTCATGGATATAAATCTATCGCTGTTCCCGGATGTGTTGCGGGCCTATTAGAAGCGCATTCACGATTCGGGAAATTACCTCTCTCTGAGGTAGTCGCACCAGCCATTGCTATTGCCCGTAATGGTTTCCACCCTGAATGGTTTACCTTATATAAATTTGGAAGTCTTTCAAGCATGCTTCTAAGATATTCTGAATTAGGAAATACTTTTATGCCTGAAGGCTCTCTGCCTTACGGTGGAATTGACGGCCCTCATGTTTTAAAGCAGCCTAACCTAGCAAATGCGCTGGAAGCCATCGCAAAAGACGGCGTAGACGGATTTTATAGAGGTGAGCTAACAGAAGTCCTAGTCGCCGATATACAAAACAACGGTGGATTTCTGACAATGGAAGATTTTGATCAATACAAACCTTTTTATTGGGATCGTGGACTTGAATTTAACTATCATGGCAAAACTGTAAGAGTCCCACGCTTTGCTTGCGCCGGTATAACGAGTGCCATGACACTAAAACTTCTTGATGGTTTCGATATTTCTGGGGCGGGCCATAACACCGTAGAGATGCTTCATCTCTATATAAGTGCAGCCAGAATGGCATATGCCGACAGGTTTGAATATGTAGCTGATCCGGAGTTCGCTGACGTGCCATGGAATGGTTTAGTATCAGATGATTACACCCGAAAAAGGCAACAAGAAATAAAAGAACATGTGCCCGAAGCCTTCCTTCCTGGAAATCCTTGGATTGAAGAAGGTAGAGAACCAAAATTCGTGCTAGAAAGTAGCAAACCCCGACCTGATAATGGAACAACCCATCTCGCCGTTATCGACGGTGAAGGCAACGCCGTCTCCATTACCAACACAATAATGTCAGGATTTGGATCAGGAATCATCCCCAAAGGTACCGGTATCGTTATGAACAATGGAATGATGTGGTACGACCCCACCCCAAATAGGGTCAATTCAATAGCTCCGGGAAAATATCCACTAAACAACATGACTCCCGCTCTCGTCTTAGGAAAAGACGGTGTGGAGATTGCCGTAGGAGCCTCCGGTGGAAGACGAATAACAAACTGCGTAACATCATTGATAGTCAAAATGGTAGATTTTGATATGAATCCTCAAGCTGCAATTGACGCTCCTAGGGTAGATTGTAGTTCAGCTACTACAGATGTAGGACCAGAACTTGACCCACAAGTCGTCTCAGGATTAGAGGCAAAGGGACATAACGTCAGGGTTCTAGGTGAGGGTTTCACTCAGACTGGATTTGCGAAGTTCGCAAGCCCGGTTGCTATAACTAAAAATGGTAGTGAATTCAGGGGAGGGGTAGACACTTTCCACGCAGCTCATGCCGAAGGTATATCGTAAAATCAGTTACTTTTTTAGAGATGCCGCCTAATGCCAACAGACCTTTCATTGTTACTGGGGTGCAAGATTAGAGAACAGGGTCTATAGCAATAGGGACTGGAAATAATCTAGAAAGCTGCCTTCAATCCTTCAACATCAACGTGTTTGGAAATTAGGTCTTTAAACTTAGAAAGTTTTTCTTTGTGATCAAATTCAGCATATTTTTGAAGTGATCCAATCTTATCCATCGTCTCTAATGTATCTGAATTGACAATGATAATGGAAACTTCCTCTTCTTCAGCCTCATATTTAACATATTCAATTGGTTCAAGACCGCCAGTCATTATGAAGCATTCCATGTTCGTCTCCAATGCGGACATCTGAACATCAGGGCGATCTCCACGAACCACGACTGCCTTCTTATCTTGTTTGCTAAATATATATTCACCTGGATCCATCCCGAAACCACCAACCATGTACCCCTCAACTAAATCTTCTCCATATTCTTCCCCAGCAAAAAAAATACCTTCCAAATTTTCACAAATCTGTTTGACGGTTAAGCTCAGTAAAGTCCTATCCTCTGGTATTAACCCCAACACATTGATTCCCGATTCCTCCAATCTAGGAATTACTGATTCGTAAGCCTCAGTTCCCTTATAAATAGTCAAAAAATTAATTACTGTACCAATTAAATTATCACCAAAAGCGGTGATAAATGGTATCGAATCAATTGAACGATTATATTTGCTCACATGAATTACTTTCGCCTCTATGGCTTTTACTAGTTCAACATGCTGATCAACCGATAAACTATTGGAAGCCTCTAGGAGCAGAGTATCCACTCCACTCTCCATCGATTTAATTTTTTCAGCCGCATTATTTAAATCGATAGACTCATTGGAAGAACTGCTTAAAGAGGAGTCTAAAACCGCAGAGTAATTATCATGGTCTGACTTTTCATCGTCTGCAAAAATCGGTTTAGACACTGTAACTTTACGTCCAATATCATTCAGAACCGAGGCTAAAGAGGCACAAAGAGCAGTTTTCCCTGCTCCAGCGTTATCTGAGACAACATAGAGAATACTCATTTGACGCACCTACAATAGATTGAAATTAACTAATCTATTTAGTGATTTTTGAATGCGTAGCCAGAAATTATTAACGCCTAGTTCGTCGCCTTCTAAGTCTGCGAATACTTCGCTGCCTATCTAGGCGGGCTTGCTCGCCCTTAGAACGGAAGAATCTTCTGTTCCTTAGCTCTCGCAAGATTCCTGACCTCTGCATTTGAGTCTGGAACCTTTTAAGAAGTACTTCATCCTCTTCGCCTTCGCGAAGGGTTACGTATGCCAAGTTT
>CAYPXS010000018.1:10812-17706 GCA_964414725.1 uncultured Dehalococcoidia bacterium | reverse complement strand
CTATATTTGAATATGGCTGATTACATCGCGGCAAAGGGACCTAACCTAACAAGAAAGGAATGGAAAGATCATTGCAGAAAGGTAGAAATTATCCAAAACAATGAATCTTCATATAAAAAGGCTACAAACCAGCGTAAGCTTTTGTCAGGACACGATATAATGGTTGGGTTGTGTCTCAAACCTGGACCTTTAATTGGTATTTTAATAGAAGAGGTTGAGGAATCTCGTATGGAAGGATTAGTTTCTAATAAAGAAGAGGCATTGGAACTAATAAGACACCGAATGACTTCTGGAGAATATATTGCGTAGAAATGCTCGAATACTCATAACGATTGCTATTATTACTGCAATTTGCGGAACCGTTTTGGGTGTTGAAAAAATTAATTTGAACAACTTTGAACGCGGATCAGAGAACATCCTAGGTCTCAGTCTCGGATTGGACCTACAAGGAGGTAGCCACCTTATTTATCAGGCATTGGACCCAGAATCTAATCTTCCTGGAGGAATAACATCGGACCAAATGGAGTCTCTGTCAAAAACCATTGAAAGACGTATCAACTCTTCTGGGCTTGGGGAACCAATAATTCAAATAATTGGTGAAGACCGGCTCTTAATTCAGTTGCCAGGAATCAAGGATCCAGGCAGAGCAAAAAGTCTAATCGGAGAGACAGCAAGACTAGAATTCAAACACCGGACAACTGACGTGCCACCCAAACCAGTAACGAATATATTGGCGGAAGACGTGCTTTCCATCAGTGCAGACGGAATATCGGAAGACAAAACTTTAAAGAGCGACGATAATCCAGATTCTGAAAATACAACTGAATATGCAGAGTCACTTGTCTTTGCATTTACTGAAAGTGGGGCCGCCAAATTCAATGAATTAGCCGCTGACCTTCAATTTTCAATGATTAACGCCATCAATGCTGCGGAACTTGGTTCCAACCCTCCAGCCCCCGCGAGATTGGGAGTGAATATTGAAGGGGCAGAACTTCTACGATTCGAAACTAATGGTCTACAAATAATACGATTAGAACAAAAAGAAAAGGAACCAAACAAATTTGCAATAGCATTACCAGCAAACTCGGACGGTGCAAGTATTCTAGACATTGACGAAGCTAACGCGAAGCTAGGGACATCCCCCACTGTCAGCTTCGAACTAAGTGAAGGCCACATTGATGAAGATATTGGCCTTTCAGGGGATGACCTAGACAGCGCATATCCGAGTCAACATCAAAGTTCAGGGGTTCCTATAGTAAACATAGAATTCAATGAACGAGGATCGAGAGCGTTCGGAGAACTTACGACTGATATATACGCCAAGCAACAATCAACAGGAGTAAGGGATCAGATAGCTATTATTTTAGATGGAAACGAATTAATTGCGCCCGTAGTAAATTCTCCAATAACACAAGGTACGGCGATTATTCAGGGACCAGATTTCACAATCGAAAGGGTAAAAGATTTAGCTTTACTACTAGAATCTGGTAGGTTACCGGTACCAATCCAACTTATACAAGAAAGAGACGTTGACGCTATGCTAGGGGCTGATTCGCTTAGAAAAAGTGTGATAGCAGGAATAACAGGACTATGCTTAGTTCTGCTATTTATGATCCTTTACTATAGGGTACCCGGGGTAATGGCCTCAATATCTCTTTTAATTTACGCGATTATCGTATTGGCAATATTCAAAATGCTACCTGTCACACTAACACTTTCAGGAGTAGCAGCAGCGATTCTGTCAATAGGGATGGCAGTTGACGCAAATATTTTGATATTTGAAAGAATGAAAGATGAAATAAGATCGGGGCGAACGATGTTGTCCGCGGTCAATATTGGTTTCAACAGAGCATGGCCAGCAATCCGGGACGGAAATGTTTCCACATTGATCACCTGTGCGATTTTATACTGGTTTTCTGATCAACTGGGGGCAACTATTGTTCAAGGATTCGCTATTACACTAGCTATTGGTGTAATGATAAGTATGTTCACAGCAATAACCATAAGCCGCACATTCATGAGAGTGATCGCCGTCACTCCCTTATCTAGAAAACCCAGATTGTTTATACCCTCAGACAGTAGAAATACTAACGATGGGGCTAGCTAAGAAGGGCTCAGGAGACTAAATTGGATTTCGCAAAAAGTAGACCTTGGTTCTTTCTTCTATCCGCTTTAATAATTTTGCCAGGGGTAGTATTTCTTATACTGTCTCCTGGGCTAAAGCCTGGCATAGATTTCACTGGTGGATCTAGCCTGACGGTTCAATTTCCTGAACTCGCCAAAGTAAATCAAGAATCTATTCGAACTGAACTTTCCAAAATTGGCTACGAAGACGCCAAAATACAAAATTTTGGAGTTATTGAAGCTAATGGAGAAAAATACGAGACTTTCTTTCTTCGAACCCAAACGCTGAATGAAGAACAAAAAGACAGTCTTGTTCAATCTCTAAATAATAAGTTCTCCCCGGAGGAAACCGACACCCTGCAAAGTTTTGATCTGGTGTCGGCCGTCGTGGCAGAGGAAACCGTAATAAATGCTCTCTGGGCGGTGTTAGCCGCAGCAGTCGGTATATTTTTCTACATATGGTGGGCTTTTCGAAATGTTCCTAGTCCATTCAGATATGGTCTGGCCGCGATTATTGCTCTTTTACATGACACACTAATAGTAGTAGGAATTTTTTCGATTCTCGGCTATGTCTTTGAAATAGAAGTAAACACAATGTTTCTAATAGCTCTATTAACCGTGATCGGATACAGTGTCAACGATACTATAGTGGTCTTTGACAAAATCAGGGAAAACGTCCTGATTTATTCCAACAGGCCGTTTCCAGAGATAGTCAATTTGAGTATCTCAGAGACTATTGGAAGATCTTTAAATACAAGTTTTACTTTATTGGTTACCTTGCTTGCACTCCTAATGTTCGGAGGCTCAACAATAAGAGAATTCCTATATGTATTAATAATTGGGGTTATGGCAGGTACTTACAGTTCTATAGCCATAGCCACACAAGTGCTAGTATCTTGGAATCAAAAAAGCATCGGTAGGTTCATTGGATCGAGAAATTAAGTGTCATCTTCTACGGGACTAGAACGATTCTTCCCACACTCTCTCTACTTTTGATCTTATGAAATGCCTCTTTAACATCATTAAAAGAAAAAGTTTCTCCAATAACTGGGATGACCAATCCTTCCTCAACCATTTGGGTAGCCCTATTTATATGAGGCCTGTTCGCTCCAGTAGAACCCATTAAATTCGCGTTTTTGAACATCAAGTCAGCAGGATTAAAGAACTCCTTTGGTTTAGAAACCTCTCCCATTAAAACAGCCCGCCCCCCATATTTCAAAGACCCAATCGAGCTTTTCAACAAGTCCGAACCCACAGGATTGAAAGTGACATCAACACCTTCATCCTCTGTTAATGCCATTAGCAAATCTATGGGGTCAATCCCACCCTCAAGTAAAAAAAGCTGTTCGATCCCGTATTTAGAAATTTTCTCTATTTTTTCGGGGGACGAAGTGAACGCTATCGAATTACCAGAAAGGGACTGAATTATCTGAGCTGCATGTATACCTAGGCCTCCGCCGGCACCAAAAACCGCACAAGATTCGTGTGATTTCAACGATGCCTTATCAAATAAAGCTTTAATAGTGACCGCAATAGGGCACGACAAAAGAGCACTTTGAATTAAATCCAAATTACCAACATTCACTAAGTTTTGTTCTTTCACCAATAAATACTCAGTAAATCCCCCATCTACCCCGTGACCATAACCTAAACCGTATTGGCATATATAGTCTTGCCCACTAATACAAATATTGCATACCCCACAAGAGGTCGTAAGGGTGGTTACCACTTTATCACCAAGGTTAAAATCTTCTATGGCACTACCCACATCAACTACTGTGCCCGAAATTTCATGGCCTAATACAACGTTCTTTTTAGTTCCCCTTTTCAAAGTCCCATCCATCACAGATATGTCATGATGACAAACACCGGCAGCAGCAATTTTTACAATCACTCCTTCCGGCACTAAGGTAGGTTCAGGCAGATCTACAACCTGAATCTCTGGGTTTTCACCCGGTTCTTTTAATATTAAACTTCTCATTTCTTTCGAATATTATTTCTCAGACTCAGCTATCTTGGACACGGCCTCGATTGTGTCCCAGGTTGTTCTGTCTTTGTCTATGGTTTCAGGGCTTTCTTCTGCAAAAGGTGTAGCATTTAGCATTTTATAAATTTCTGCAGCACCTTTATGAAAATTCGGTGTGATACCTAGATTCTCAAATGTGGAAGCTATCTCTTCCATCTCTCCAATCCATCTATGGGCATTTGCAGGCAGACGAGAAATTCCTTTTTCCATCGCTGCTAAATGCGATTTCTGACTGAATTCAAATTCTTTTCTAAGATCATCAGTCAACCCCATCCGACTGGCGGCAGTCAGCAACGCGACATGGAGAGTGTTAGTCCCTTTTGTTAGCGCGGCATAGCACATCTTAATACCCGAAGCCTGCCCGACTTTATCTCCTATTGCTTTTACTATTATCCCTCTGCCATCTAGTTCCATCACTACAGACGCATCAGGTCCGGAAACATAAAAGCGAGGAGTATCTCCTTTGGTAGGAGCAGTTCCTATTATTCCGCCATCAATGAATTTACCTCCAGCCTGGTTTATCACCTCAGACATAGCCTCTGCAGATTGAGGCGATACCGCATTACAATCAGCAAAATAGGTCGGACTTTCCCCAGATGCCATATGCGGTGCGATTTCTTTGATAAAAGTCATAGCTTTCGATGGGACCATAATAGACAATATCAGATCAGCTTGGATTGCCATATCTTCCAAAGTAGCAACTTGCCTTAACCCTGCCTTCTCAGCTAGATTTCGAGTTCTAGAACTTCTCCCTTCTGTACAAGTGATGACATCTAACCCACTCTCAGACAACACTTGCCCAACAGCATGACCCATGTCTCCTGGACTCATAATTGCTACAGTCTTGACCGTCATAAAGACTCCCCTTTGATGTGTTTGATTTATTAAAACCTATTTTAGGTTCCAATTATAGATAATCTCAATTATCTATCCCAGTCATGAACATTCAACCTGTCACCCCCATGATAAACTGGAATAAATGGTCAATACAATTGGGGGGCTAGTATGATTCTTGGAGCTCATGTATCCACTTCTGGAGGACTTAGTAAATCCATAGATCGGGCACAGGCGATTGGCGCCGAAGGTATACAAATATTTGCGTCATCCCCAAGGGCATGGAGATTTAATTTCCCCAAAGAGGAGGAAGTCATCCTTTTTAAGGAAAAGAGCTTGGAAACAGGGATAGGGCCTTGCTACATACATGGCAGTTATCTGGTGAACATAGGAGGAGATGAAAGCCAACTCGGGAAATCGATCGAATCCCTCACAAATAACATGAAAACCGCGCATCAAATTGGCGCTGAAGGCGTTATATTTCATGGAGGAAGCCATAAAGGCAAAGGTTTTGAGGCGGTACTTGATCAAGCTGTGAAATGTCTAACCGAAGTTCTGGAAAACTCTCCAAATGCCCCATGGCTCTGTATTGAGAACAGTGCAGGTATGGGATCTCATATAGGATCTTCTTTTGAGGAAATTGGAGCGATTATTAAAGCAGTTGGACACCCCAACCTAAAGGTTTGTCTAGACACTGAACACTGTTTTGCCGCTGGATATAACATTGCATCAAAGGATTCCATAAGTTCCGTTATGGATGAATTTGATTCGAAAATAGGATTAGACAAACTGGTCGCAGTCCACGCCAATGATGCGAAAGTGGAATTTGGTTCTGGCGTCGACAGGCATGAAAACATTGGTGAAGGTTACATCGGAATTGAAGGATTTGAAGCCATCCTAGGAGACCCAGCATTTTCTGATGTCCCATTTTTCCTCGAAGTGCCAGGGTTCGAAGGGGATGGTCCTGACGAAGAAAATATGAAAAGGTTGAAATCAATAAGATCCAAAATTCTGGAAGAGTAATTTACATGTCTTCTTCCATTTCTCAATCCGATGCCAAACGATACAGAAAATTTCTAAAATCTGAAATCGAAGCAGCATCAATGTATAACATACTATCAAGATTTGAGACGGATCCAGAAAGATCTGAGATTTTTGAACAATTATCGCAATCTGAAATTAGGCACGCCCAGCATTGGAACGCAAAGTTGGGCAATGCTTCAACAGGTATCTACCTTCAGAATAATACGCCTAAACTTATCTACGTAAGAATAATTTGCTCTCTGTTTGGGCCGAATAAAATACTTCCATGGCTAGCTCGAATAGAATCAAAAGAAATAGGAGCATATGTAGGAGAAATTGACGGTCAAGAACTTCTAGCGGAGGAAAAAGATCACGCTCGAACGCTTTCTCAAATGGCCGTTGGCGATAAAAACCCCCAACTAATAAGCGAATCCTGGCACAGCCATGGGGATAGCGGCAGTGTAAGAGCAGCGGTTTTAGGGGTAAATGATGGGTTGGTTTCTAATTTTTGCTTGATGATGGGAGTGGCTGGCGGAACGGCTGGAGGGGAAAATCTGGACCTTATTGTATTAGCTGGAATAGCTGCTTTAATTGCTGGCAGTTTGTCCATGGCCACCGGTGAATACATCTCAGTACGGTCCCAACGGGAAATATACGAGTATCAAATCGAAACAGAGCGGGCGGAACTAGAGGAGTGGCCAGAAGAAGAAGAAGAAGAATTAGTACTCATATACAGGGCCAAAGGATTAGAAGAAGAACTTGCCAGAAAAGTGGCCTCTGCCGTCATGTCAAATCCGGCTAGTGCTCTTGACACTATGGCAAGAGAAGAATTAGGTCTCAACCCAGAAAATTTAGGCTCTCCATGGAAAGCGGCCATATCTAGTTTA
>CAYPXS010000018.1:0-10712 GCA_964414725.1 uncultured Dehalococcoidia bacterium | reverse complement strand
ATGGTGAAAGTTGATCACAATACGGGAGGACAATAATGGTTTCAGAAAACTTCGGCAATATCTATAAAGAGCTCGGTGCGACTCCAATTATTAATGCAATAGGCAGTGTAACGATGCTAGGAGGCTCAACACCTATACCAGAAGTTAAGGAAGCCATGGATCTTGCAGGAGATTCGTACATACCTCTAATGGAATTAGAAGAAAAAGCTGGTGCTGCAGTGGCAGATATGGTGGGGGTTCCAGCAGCTTACATAACTTCTGGCGCTGGTTCAGCTTTGACTTTAGCTGGCGCTGCAGTCATGGCCGGCGAGAACGACAACCTAATCGAACAACTACCAGATACATCCGGTATGAAAAATGAGATTCTCATCCAAAAAAGACAAAGATATTGGTATGACAGATGCCTAGAAGCTTCAGGTGCTAAGTTGGTGGAATTCGGTTCTGATGAAGGTACTTCAGCTGAAGATTTACAAAATGCCATAAATGAGAAAACAGCCGCAGTACATTTTTACATGGTTGAGCAAGAACACGACCCTAATGCTCTTTCACTGGAAAAAACAATAAAAATTGCCCACGATAATGACTTACCAGTACTCGTAGACGCCGCAGGACAAATATATCCCTTGGACCTATTTGGCAAATACGTCAAAATGGGCGCCGATTTTCAATGTATAGCCGCAAAGTATATGGGAGCCTCACAATCAACTGGTCTAGCTCTTGGCAGCGAGGAAATGATCAGAAAAATATCCAAACAATCGTTTGTAGGATATGAAGGAAGAAGGATTCGCGGAATAGGAAGACCACATAAGGTAGATAGGCAGGAAATGGTAGGGGTAGTTGCAGCAGTAAAAAATTGGATGACTATAAACCATGAAGAAAGATTGGCAGACATCGAAAATAGGAGTCAAATATTTATAAACATCCTCGCAGGCACACCTGGAGTCGATACGATGATGATTAACAACATAATTGGCCATCAACCTTTCGGCGTGGAATTAAGGATAGATGAAACCAAAACTGGAATTTCCCCTCAACAATTAGTAGAAACTCTAAAAGAAAACGATCCTCCCATATGGACTAGAGTTAGAGACGGGGATGATTACATAGCAATACACATGTTTGGACTTAAGGTTGGAGAAGAAAAAATTGTCGCTGAAAGAATCAAGACGTTATTGACCTAAACTCTTGTATTAAATGTGACTCGTCATTCCCTGTGATAAAATCTATAGGTTTCCGATAAATCAAGACGCTTGTTTTCGATCCAAAACAACGTTAGTACAGGAGCTTTTCAGGTGAATAATCTGAATCTAAGTGTGAGCAAAAGAGAAGTTACAGGCAAGAAAGTATCTGAGCTTAGGAATAACGGCCTAACTCCTGTTCATATGTACGGCCCGGAAATAGAATCTAGTTCGCTCCAATGTGACACAGCAATTTTGAATCGTGTTATAACCGATGCTGGCACCAATATACCAGTCACAATAGACGTGGAAAATGGTGACCAAGACAACCTTTGTTTCATACGAGAGGTACAGTATCACCCTGTAACCAATAAGGTTTTACATGTAGATTTTATGAAGGTGCAGGAAGGTAGACCAGTACGAGCGCAAGTACCTGTTTTCGTAGAAGGAACATCCCCTGCCGTCAGAACAATGGGAGGAACCTTGCTTCAACCTTTGCAAACCCTTACTGTGGAGGCCCTTCCTCTAGAAATACCAGAACTTATTACGTTGCAAGCTGAGTTGCTAATCGACTTTGAAACAAACCTCTACGTGAGTGATATACAACTGGGGGATAACGTTTCCATCATTAATGAGGCCTCAGAGATGGTGGCTAGTGTTGTCGCTCCAAGAGTAGAAAGACTGGAATCAGAAATTGCCGAGGGTGAAGAACCAGAAACTGAAGTTGGTGCAGAATCAGGTGAGGGCGGCGGCGAAGCTGAAGAGACCGAGTAATAGTCATTATTGACGGAGCGACGAGTTTACCTTAATAGTCTTCAAAAAGCTTTCCCCATCCGGTGTTCATAGCTTTATCAATTCGTTTTTTTCCTATGAACCTAAGCCAATATTCATTGTGGTATAAGTTAGAAGCGAAATAAGCTAACGGTGTTATTTTGGACCTCAGCAACATATTCTCTAGTGGTTTTAACTTACCCCAGTAGATCATCTTTTGACCTTTACTAGCGAGAGTATTTCCATTTTGAAATTTCCAATCTATTTCAGATATATCCTCGCCCACGATATTTATATCAGATATTCGTCCACAACCCAGACCGTACTCATCAGCTAACCTAATGAAATCTATAGACATTGGATCATATCCCATCATTTTGGCTGCCACCGCATCCACTGCAACCTGATCAGATCCGCTTAACAAAATATTTTTTTCGTGCCATTGCATCGCTCTAGGGCCTGGACCTGATCCTGCAAAAGTACCGTCAGTTAAAGCAAATATACCTGGATGAATTTTTTTTTGGATTCTTAATAGATCCACCAAGGTTTCATGAATTACCGAATGAGTCCAATGTCTTTGAAAATTCAACAAGCCGCCAAAAGCATTTTTCATGGCGCCCGTTATGGTGGTAAACACATGCGTTTTCATAGTAGGCAGATGAATTATATTTTTGTCTATCATAAATTTTGGTATGTGGATACCATCAGGATAAATCTTATCTAGTACTAGAAAATCCTCATCGAAATACAGTGGGATCCATTCAACATCTTCAAGATGTACACTTTCAATCCCATGACTTCTAGCAACTACATCATGTTTATTATTTATTTCACCTTCTCGAGCGTCCACAACAACAGTCCCGTTATGAGTAGGAATCAAATCTTTAAAGCCATCTTGTTTTAAAGTATTTAAAACACCATCTAATTGCCAAGGAGATGTGGAGCAAGAAGGATAAAAATGTTGCCAAGAGATATTAATCTTCAACAGAGTAGGAATATCTTTGGAAAGATGCGACTCATATCCAGAAAGTCGCATACACGACCCTATATCCGGAATTATCGTTTCAGGCCTGGTCTTTACTACAGCTACTGTCGGACGAGTCTGGGCTGATCCTGACACGTCACGACCCGAAGCAATGTCGGTCTGAGCCGGTTCAGGCAACATTTAGTTCTCTAAAAAGTCTCTCAATTTTTTCGATCGATTGGGATGTCTCAGTTTACGAAGAGCTTTTGCTTCTATTTGTCGAATCCTCTCTCTTGTAACCCCAAAATCCTTTCCTACTTCTTCTAGCGTACGGCTTCTTCCGTCTTCTAGGCCGAATCGTAATTCCAAAACCCTTGCTTCCCTATCATTTAAAGTGTCCAACACATCAATCACTTGCTCTCTAAGAAGCTGATAGGAGGCTGCTTCTACTGGTGCTAGAGCCGCTGTGTCAGGAATAAAGTCACCTAAATGGCTATCCTCTTCTTCTCCGATAGGTGTCTCGAGGGATACTGGCTCCTGAGATATTTTCAGGATTTCTCTCACTTTATCTGGAGCGATCTCCATTTCACGGCCAATTTCTTCGCTAGTTGGCTCCCTACCATACTCTTGGACCAATCTTCTAGTAACCCTAAGCAACTTGTTAATAGTCTCTACCATATGTACTGGTATTCGAATCGTGCGAGCTTGGTCGGCAATGGCACGAGTTATAGCTTGTCTAATCCACCATGTCGCATATGTGCTGAACTTGTAGCCTTTACGATAATCAAATTTTTCTACCGCTCTAATGAGCCCTATGTTGCCTTCTTGAATCAGGTCAAGAAGCGACATACCTCGACCAATATATTTCTTCGCAACGCTTACCACCAACCTCAGATTAGCTTCTGAGAGATGCTGTTGAGCATCGTCGCCTCGCTGTTTGATACGCTCCAAATGCTGCCTAAACAAAAGCTCATACGGTTGCATTTTATCAATAAGTGTATCGTCAGCTATTATCTCTCTTAGCTCGTCAAATGTAGGGGTTCCATCAATAGCCTTAAAGATATCATCAGGCAGTAATCTGGTGTTTATAGAAGCCTGCTTTATCATTTCCTTCAGTTCATCGGTTTCCGGAGGGTCTTCATCTTTCAATTCCGACAAGATCGCAGAGATTTGTTCCAATAAATCATCTTGAAATATTCCGTCTATCGCTTCTCTTACCTCTGGATTAGCCATCAGATCAGGCAACGTGCCATCAAATGCAACTTCCTTGGAAGTGAGAATCGCCTTTATTATGTCTTCGCTGTCGACAACGGTCTGAAGCATATCCCCAACGATTTCTCTAGCCTTGGGAGCAACCTCTGTTTCAACTTCAAAATCATCTTCTTTGTTTTCGACAAATCGCTTACCCTCAAATTTACGAGCTAGGTCTCGCTCTTGCGGGGCTTTAAGAAGATCAACCCTTCCAATCTCCCTTAGGTACATTCGGACGGGGTCATCAATTATTTCTGTACTACCAATCTCTTTTTCCCATTCCCGCGCAGCCTTAGCTTTTAAGTCTTCTAAAGATGGCGGAGCATCGTCATCCTCTTCTCGATTGGTTCTAGCTGAAGCGCTATCCATTCCCAATTCAACAACTGTGGAATCTTCGTCATCATCATCATCGTCATCGTCTTCTTCCTCAACCAATTCTTCTTGCTCTTCTTCGTCTGCTCTATACCCATCTTCTTTTGACCGGCTCCCTCTCAAGGCTCCATCTATCAGATCTGCCTCGCCACCTACGTGCTGAATTCCATCAGTAGTCATTCCCTTCTTCTCCTTTCAATGTGTTGATGCAGGCCAAAAGTTTTCATTTGTTAACTTATATTCTACCAAAAATACGTTCCAAATCCCCTACGAATCAGAAGTGTAAGTTTCTAATATTTTTTTATCAAGATTTCCAAGCTCACTCTGCAACTCAATAGAAGGTGGAGTTTCGATATCCTGAGACTGAATTAAATCTGATCTATACTGCTGCAGCCTGCGCCTCTCCAGCCGCTTCGCACAACTATTGAAATCTATCAAAATGTCAGTATTAGTGGAAGGCACAATACTATATTTTTGTATGCTCGAAAATCTTTCCTTCAACACAACATCTAAAGCGTCAAACAGCGATTCATCTGAATCAAGTTCCAACCACCTAAGGTAAATTGCTCGATCTTCAGTTCTAATAAAACATTCAGGGTCAATTTGGATTGCGACTTCTCTCAATTCTGGCCTGTTGAACATCAAAGATAATGTATATTCATCAAGCCTATAGCTGTTTTCTTTCTGCTTAGAATTTTCGAGTTTGGAGTTTGTATTAGTCGAGGTACTTCTCGGACTACGTCGCCTAGGAACCTGTTTCAAGGCAGACTGTACGGTTTCTTGCGTTGCAGACAATTGATCCGCTAGCATACCTACATATTTTTCTAGATCAAAAGGGTCAAGCAATCGGAAAATCGGAGAAAGCGATTCGACAACACGCCCTTTTCCTCCCGGGCTATTTATATCAAACCTATCCGACACCACCGGAATCAGGTACTCCATCAACGGTAAGGCATCCATCACTACTTTTTCCCATTCAGAGCCATGAGTTCGTATAAATTCATCGGGATCTTTCCCTTCAGGTAACGACACAATATTTATTTTGGTAGGGTTCCCAGCAAACAGTGGATCCTGAGACCTCCTACTCGAATCTCCGAAAATTTGCCAGGCAGATTCCAAACTTCGTAAAGTGGCTTCTTGGCCTGCAACATCTTGATCCAATGCTAAGACGAAGGTAGTTGCGAGGTTCTTTAATTGCCTAACTTGTTCCACTGTTAAAGCGGTTCCCATACTTGCCACTACATTTTCATAACCATATTCATGAGCTGCAATGACATCCATATAACCCTCAACAATTACCCCGAGATCAGCATTTCTTATTGCCTCTCTAGCCATATGAAATCCGTACAAAGTATTTCTTTTATCAAAGATAGGGGTAGCAGAAGTATTGATATATTTCGGCATTGAGTCATCCAATGCACGAGCTCCAAACCCAGTAGGTCTTCCTGAACGATCGAATATCGGAAACATCAACCGACCCCAGAAAAAATCCCTGGTGGTACCATCATCGAGTCTGTTGATTAGCCCGCATTCCACAGCCTTTTCAAGATCTACCTCATGAAACATAAGATGAGATTTAAGAGAATCTCTACCACGGGGGCTGTACCCAATCTCAAAATCGTCAACAGATTTTTGGTTTACTCCTCTAGACTCCAAATAGTTTCTGGCGACAACGGCTTCATTAGTCGAAAGAGAATCTTTGTAAAAGTCCAAGGCAATTTTATTTATCTCAAAATAAGAATCTCTAGATTCGTTTCTTTGGTAGCCCCGCAATTCAACCCCGGTCCGATGTGCTAGCATCTTTAAAGCATCAGGAAACTCCATGTTTTCAGTTTTCATAACAAAACTGAAAACATCGCCACCAACCCCACATGAACCAAAACACCTCCAAGATTGTCTTCCTGGGTCCACTATAAACGAGGGTGTTTTTTCATTGTGAAAAGGGCAGTTAGCTTTATAATTTCGGCCCGCACGCTGCAACCGAACCTTCTCGGATACGATCTCCACAACGTCCAACTTTGATTTAATTTCGTCTATTTCACTCATGCGACAAATTATCAACTGAATCAGGTTGAGAGTATGAATACTCAGCAAATGTTTCCAGCGGTTTTTTTATGCTATCAATATGCCAAGCCGTATGTTGTACATTTGACAACATGTCGACAAAGTCATCCCCAATAGATTCCCAATGGTCTGATTTTTCTAAAAATCTATCAAGTATCTCTCCGAAAGCCAATTGGGCGCCCCATAAATCCGCGATGTCGGTACAAAGTTTGGCAAGTTCATCGTCATGTTGGTCTCCTAAACCAGTAGTTTTTAGCTTGACCAATATTCTATGGGCTAATCCGGAGCGTCTTCTTGCCTGTTCCAAATTGGGTTCAAATTTTAATGACATATCATCCAACTCCTTCCGATTTAATTCTCAACCGCACCATAATGAGTTATGTAACTAACCCATACCTCCCTCATAGCCTCCAAAACTAATTTTTGAGCTTCTTCGGACATTTCATTAATGTCCGAAAATATTTTCTTCCAAATATCGTCTACCTCATTCTTCCATGGAGCATATTCCAAGCCGTGCGGATCTCTCTGCATCGCCTCTAAATGCTCTTCTATATGATCAATTTTTTTAAAAACTAATCTCGTCTTCAACCTATCCGTAGGACTCATTAATTCTGCCATTTTGAGGATTATAGCAACAGCTTTTAATTTAACTTCAGAAAAACTTGGCCGATTCCCGGTGATAATGACTCTGCTATTCGAATGGCATAACCATCTGTCATACCGGAAATATAATCAGATATGGAATGTTCTTTCGATTCTCCCAATTCTAAAAATTCTCTGGGAATAAGATCATGATTAGCATCTAAGGATTCGTAAAGAAGATTGATAATGGATCGCGCTGCCCTACCCTCCGTGCCTGAATCTACTGGTAGATAGACCCTCTCAAACATGAATTCACGAAGACCGTTCGTTACATCTCTCACAGCCTCGCTCATAGAAATAGTGGGCAATCCCGCAGATGAATTCTCATCCAATAACTTAGATGACGTGTTAACTATATCCATAACCATATTATTTATACGCTGAGAGTGCCTATTTCCCAAAGCTTCCTTCACCTCTTTAGGTAGATCTTCTTCCTTAAGAACACCCGCTCTAAAAGCGTCGCCTAAATCATGATTTAGGTACGCAATAGCATCAGATATCCTTATTATCTGAGCTTCAAGCCCTAACCCTTTCACTAGATCCGACGACATGAAATCTCCCTTCGGTTTCGAATGGTGAAGCATCCCTTCTTTAACCTCTTCTGTAAGGTTCAATCCAAGGCCGTTTTTCTCCAATTTTTCAACCAACCGGACACTCTGCACGTTGTGACGAAACCCTAAAGGGCTTAATTTACCTAATTCGTCTTCTCCAATGTGGCCAAAAGGTGTGTGACCCATATCATGACCTAATCCAATAGCCTCAGTTAAATCTTCATTAAGATTCAAGGCTCTGGATATCGTTCTTGCGATCTGAGAAACCTCCAATGTGTGGGTCAGTCTCGTAACAAAATGGTCGCCCACCGGAGCTATAAACACTTGAGTTTTATGCTTCATCCTGCGAAAGGCCTTGCAATGAAGTATCCGATCTCGATCCCTTTGAAATTCAGTTCTTAGTGGACTGGGGTCTTCTTCCACTTTTCTTCCACGAGAATCTCTGGAACGGCTCGCAAAACGGTTTAATCTTTCCTCTTCTTCCTCTAGTCGAGATCTAAAGCTATGGGATATCAATTTATCCTCCACTCGAATTCAGTCACATGGAATCAAAATTTTTTACCACCGCTTGTGGAGCCTCTCCGCTTCTTATTCTTTCCATGTTTTCAAACCCGAAATTAGCCCGTCGGGCCCACGTATCCCATGTTGTGCCAGCCATGTGAGGAGTAGCCACCACATTATCCATTTTCAACAACGGATTATCAGGTGACACAGGTTCTTTTTCAAAAACATCCAACCCAGCAGCTGCAATAACTCCGTTTTCCAAAGCACTAATTAAAGCTTCCTCGTCCACTACTGGCCCCCTTGAAGTATTTATTAAAACGGCTGTCGGTTTCATCAGTGAAAGAGTATCTGAATTAACTATATGCTTCGTATCATTCGTAAGAGGAGTATGGCAGGAAATTATGTCGGAGGTGCTAAAAAGCTCTTCCAAAGACACATAGGTAACATTGAGATCCGCAGCTGTCCTTTCGTCCAGAGGATATAGATCAAAGTACTGCACTTGGGCATCAAACCCCTGAACCCTCTTGGCAACCTTTCGGCCTATGTTGCCTATACCTAAGATGCCTACCTTCTTATCTGCCATTTCAAATGTATTTTGACCAGTTATGGGTTCCGACCAACGGCCTTCTCTGGTCGAACTGTCACTTGCCAAAAGCTGTTTATATATCGAAAGCATTAAAAGAACAGCCTGATCCGCAACCGCCCACGAATTGGCACCACCATTATTAGCACAAGGAATTTCGAGTTCTGATAGTAAATCAAGATTCATACGATCGTATCCGGCTGCCAAAAGCTGTACGAGCCGACACTTCTCTAGAGATTTTATAACTTCATCTGAAGGATCTTGCCCGTAACACAACAAAAAGTCCGCGTCTCGAACTTCATCGATGCGCTGTTCTTCCGTGGAGGTTTTATCAAGTACCACAATTTCATAATCAGGCGGGCAATATGACACGACCTCATCTATCAACGCCTCTTTTAGCCCCGTTAAAAAAACTACCTTTGTTGAAGCCATACTATTTCCTTCGAATTAATCTAATCAGCCACCATATCTTTGGCGAAGTATATCTTTTAGTTTTTCTGGCGAAAAATCCTGTGCTTTGCAAACATCTATAATCTCCTTTTCTCCCGCCTCCACTTTAGCGATAGCTGTAGGCAAATCTTTCACAATATCTTTTGGAATACTAATTACACCATGTTTGTCTCCAAGCAGAAGATCTCCTGGGTTCACAGTAACTCCACCAACCGTAACGGGTATATTCGCCTCAACCAAATGTACATTTGCTCTTGAAACCAGCGCCGTAGTCGCAAACGCATTGAACCCCCACTCCTGCATTTCATCCAAATCCCTCACCCCCCCATCAGTAACAACACCCACACAATCTAGGGAGCTAAATATTGCACTTTGTACCTCCCCCCAGAATGATCCGATAACGTTTGGGTGATCCAAATCTTTCATCACCATGACTCTAGGACCAGGAATTTTCAGTATCTCATCAACCATTTGGACTCTAGAATAATTCATGTTTTCGGAAGGAGGAGTCGATGCTTTGATTACTGCTGTCACAGCGAATCCCGCCATAGTACCCATATCTGGAAACATACTTTTTATATTTGGGGTCATGAATCCTTCTGTTCTAGACCGGATATTAAAACCTTCAATAGCATTAGAAACGGCGCAAGTTTGCATATTGGCAACGGAATCAAATTCACTTTGCGTTAATTCAGACACTTTTCAACTCCCGTTTTTCGGATCATTTCTTATATTTTAAAGGGTGAAAACACACCCGAATGATAACAGACAACCTTAAACATTAGTTAATTAAAAAAACTACCTAAAAGAACGCCTCCATTCCATGAAAACTTCAATATTGACCAAGTGGCATCTAAGTCTATAATTGGGTTGTGATTAGACCAGATCGAACGCCGGTTAGAAAACAATAATTCAATTCTGTTTTTGTAAATCAAAACATAGACAAGGAGACGTAAAAATGGCACGAGGTGAAATAGGCTTTGTTGGATTAGGAATAATGGGAAGACCCATGGTAAGAAATTTGATGAAAGCGGACTATGCAGTAACAGTCTACGATATAGTCGCTGAGGCAGTTGAAGAAATGGCATCCGAAGGCGCAACCCCCGCTTCATCGGCGGCGGAAGTCGCGTCAAAAAATTCTATTGTAATAACTATGGTCCCAGACTCACCTCAATCTGAAGCTGCAATTCTTGGTCCAGGTGGAGTATTGGAAGGCGCTTCAGAGGGAGATACCGTGATAGATATGAGTTCCATTGCTCCCGCCTCTTCAAAAAAGATAGGAGGATCGTGTGACGCTGCTGGGGTGAATTTTTTGGATGCCCCTGTCAGTGGTGGAGAAACTGGTGCCATTGAAGGCACATTGGCCGTGATGGTAGGAGGAG
>CAYPXS010000017.1:0-18207 GCA_964414725.1 uncultured Dehalococcoidia bacterium | reverse complement strand
ACCACCCTGTTTGGTTCTTTAATAGAATCATTAAATAACAGTACAGAACCAGATCCAATGTCTAAAACAGAAAGCCTCAGACTTTGTAAAGTGCGAGTCGAAAAGGTATAACTAAGTCCAGCTATAGAAGGATAGAAGCAAGTATGACAACCAGAAAATTTCCTAAAAAAGCACCTCTGCAAGAAATTAAAATAGTCCGAAGAGAAGATCATACCGAGGATTTATTTTTGATGTGGCTTGAAAAGCCTGACGGATACACCTTCAAGCCAGGACAATATTGCACGATTGGGCATGACGGCATCGAAAGGGCCTATTCCATAGCGTCCGCACCTCATGAAGACCTAATAGAACTGTTCATAGAACTAGTTCCTGTTGCTGAAGGTGGTGTACTCACACCAATGTTATGGGACCTACATGAAGGGGACAAAGTAACCATACGGCCCCGTGCTAAGGGTATATTTACCTTCAAGGATGAAATGAAAAATCAATTTCTGGTTTCGACTGTAACGGGAGTGGTTCCCTATGTTAGTTTCCTGAGAGATTACATTGAACAGGGTAAAAGCGGACACCATTTCTACGTATTAGAAGGAGCGAGTTACACTGACGAATTTGTTTACGACAAGGAATTTGAAAACTTAAGTGAGACAAACCCTTCTCTTGTCACTTTTGTCCCAACCATTAGCAGACCCGACGAATCCAAAAATTCTAGTTGGTCTGGAGATACCGGCAGGGTAAATAACATAGTCAAAGATAAGCTCGGCGAATTCAATTTAACTAATGCAGACACCATGATTTACGCCTGTGGTCATCCGGGCATGATTGAAGATGTAAAAGAAAAAGTAACTGTCGATGGATATGAATTCCTTGAAGAGCGCTTCTGGAAAGACGATTAGTGCTACTAATATCTATTACCAAATCGTACTCTTAACTATTTAAATACAGTTACTGCCTTATTTTGGTTACAATTCTGTTAATCACGTTTGGACGTATGTTTAATGGCAACCCCAGCTAGACAACAATATTTGGATATTAAATCGAATCATCCTAACGATATTTTGTTGTTCAGAATGGGAGACTTTTACGAAACTTTTGATGATGATGCCAAAGTAGTGGCAAAGGATCTCGAAATAGCTTTGACCTCTCGAGAGATGGGAAAGGGGGGGAAAATACCTCTCGCTGGTATTCCCTATCATTCCCTTGACGGATACTTGGCTAAGCTCATTGCAAAAGGCCATCGCATCGCGATTTGTGAACAAACTAGCGACCCAAGTGAGTCTAAGGGAATTGTTGATAGAGAAGTGGTTCGCATTGTCACCCCTGGAACGGTTGTAGAAGATCAACTTCTGGAGAGAAACGTAAATAACTATTTAGTTTCTGTGGTAATTGAAGATGAATATGCGGGGGTTTCATATGTCGATATAACCACTACAGAGTTTCTGACCACCGAACTGCCAATTAATGATTTAAAAGCGGAAATAAATAGAATAAATCCCAGGGAATTAATAATATCTGAACCTTTACCAGAACATTTTTTAGACCGCTTTAATGTTTATGTGACTTTACTGGATAAAGATTTTTTTCAACGATCCGATTCCAGCAAAATAGTTGAACAAAATTTCGAAGTCTCTTCTCTAGAATCATTTGGTTGCCACAACCTGTCTTTAGCTACCCAAGCTGCAGCCCAAATAATTGAATATCTAAAGAAACATCAACTTTCTGCCCTAGAAAGCATTCCTACTTTGAGGACTTATTCCACAAAACCATTTATGGCCCTTGACCAGCAAACAAGTCGAAATCTAGAAATTTTTTCTACAGGTAGAAATGATTCTCAAGAATCATCATTGTTTTCAATATTGGATAAAACTGAGACCCCAATGGGAGGAAGATTACTCCGCAAATGGTTGGGACAACCTTTATTGGATTTAGGATTACTTGAGAATAGGCAAAAGGCCGTTGAATGGTTTATACGAGAATCAGTAAGACGAGAGCAGATATCAGCAGTTCTGAAGGACATATCCGACATTGAACGATTGACTACCAAGATAAAAATGAAAACCGCCGGGCCAAGGGACTTAGTCGGTTTAGGAAACAGTTTAGAATTGATTCCTGATCTTGTTAATTTAGCTTCACATGGTAATGACGTGGGGGATATTACATGGGTATCAAATGAATTTAGTGATAACACTGAAACCTATGAGTTGATAAAGAATTCCATAGAATCTGAAACCCCACCATTAGTTGGAGAAGGTAAGACGATCAAGCCTGGTTTTTCGAAAACCTTGGACGCCCTTAAAAAAGAATCCTCTCAAGCCAAAATTAATATGGCAAACATAGAATCCCGCGAGAAAGAAAAAACAGGTATCAAATCTTTAAAAATTGGTTTCAACAGAGTTTTCGGATATTACATTGAGGTTAGTAAATCCTATATCGGACAGGTACCTCCCGAGTATATTAGACGGCAAACTTTAGTCGGTGGAGAAAGATACATAACACCAGAAATGAAAGAGTATGAATCAGTCATACTAAGTGCAAGTTCTAAAATAGAGGACACTGAAAAAAAACTGTTCGATGAAATCTGTTTGGATATATCTTCTCATCTCGAGTCATTACTAAAGACCTCATACGCCGTTTCCTTAATGGATGTCTTTTACTCACTGGCAAAAGTCGCGACAGAAGGAAACTATATCAAGCCTACCCTTAATAATTCTGACACAATTGCCATCCAGTCCGGTAGGCATCCCGTTATAGAGCAAATTGTCGGCCCTGGGGAGTTTGTACCAAACGACGCGAATCTGTCGAATACAAAAGACCAAATATTATTGATTACCGGACCTAACATGTCAGGTAAATCAACTTATCTTAGACAGGTTGGTATCCTAACCTTGCTGGCACAGGTCGGAAGTTTTATCCCAGCTGAATCCGCCACAATCGGGATAGTAGACAGGATATTCACCAGGGTTGGTCTTCAAGACGACCTAACCAAAGGTCAATCAACTTTTATGGTCGAAATGTTGGAAACTGCATATATATTAAACCAGGCAACAAGTAAATCGTTAATCATATTAGATGAAATAGGTCGCGGCACCAGTACCTATGATGGGTTAGCGATTGCTCAAGCAGTAGCAGAGTTTATTCATGAAGAGAATTCTTTAAGTTGCAAAACTCTTTTTGCTACCCACTATCATGAAATGACTGAGCTGTCTAATTATCTAAAAAGGATAACTAATTTGCACGTCTCCATTTCTGAGGTAAATGGAGACCTAACTTTCCTAAGGCAATTAATCCCAGGGGGAGCAGACAAAAGCTACGGAATCCACGTGGCCAAATTAGCAGGTCTTCCCTCTAAAATTGTGTCAAGAGCTTGGGAAATACTTACTATGCTGGAAAATGACAAATACTCACGTAATTCTCTCTTGGGTGAGAGACTGGAGAAACCATTCCAAACCCAAATGTTTTCAAGTCGAAGCTGGCTTCATGAAGAGCTAGCAAATATCAATGTGAACGACATGACCCCTATGGAGGCTTTAATAAAATTACAATCCCTAAAGGATCAAGCTACTCAGCCAGATTGACCTAGCAAGGCTTGTCGAGCGGCAGAAAACATAACGTCAATCGGAGCCTCTTTGCCGGTCCAAAGTTCGAATGAGGCCGCTCCCTGAAGAACAAGCATCGGCAAACCGCTTAACGTCTTAACTCCTGCGGTTTTTGCATTTATCAGCATCGGAGTATCAAGAGGATTGTAAACCATGTCGTTTACCAAATCAGAACCTTCAATAATAACCCCTTCCAACGGATCGATATGAGCCTCTGAGGTATGTTTCATACCCAGAGAGGTAGAATTGACAATTAGAGATACCGAAGAAGCTGATTTGCCAAACTCTGCGCCATCCAATTCAATAGGTTTGACCTTTCCTATCCCTGAAAATTCGTCAGCCAACCGCTTCGCCCTTTCGTAGGTTCTGTTAGCTATCCACAAAGTATTTACCTTGGTTTCTATTAAGGCATGTGCTGCAGCTCTGGCAGCACCTCCTGCACCTATTAATAAAACGTCCTGTCCACTTGGTTCATAGTTCCCATATTCTGAGATCGCTCTGATAAATCCGACCGTATCAGTGTTATAACCGACCAGAAGACCGGATCGATTCACTATAGTATTCACGGAACCTATTTTTAAAGCCCAATCGTCTATTTCGTCCAGCAGCGGCATCACTAATTCTTTGTATGGGATGGTTACATTGGCACCCAAAACATCTGATTGCCTCAGAGCTTTAACTCTTTCAGGTAGCCATACAGGATCGACAGGCCAAGCCTCATATGTAGCTTCTATTCTCAAGTTGGCGAAAGCTGCGTTTTGAAAGGACGGCGATATAGAATGCCCCAAGGGATACCCCAATATTCCCGATTTTCTCATACAAATATAATTCCAAACCCGATGAAGAGACCTCTCATATCGGACTTTAATTGCATCAATAAATTTAATATATAAGTTAACATAAGAGGCACTTCAAAATATCGGTAGATGGAATTACTAAATTGTCTAACTCGGCACCAAGCACAATACTTGAACTAGAAAGTAACATTGCCCAATGTACAAAATGTGATTTGTCCAAAACAAGGAACCTCACTGTCCCTGGCGATGGTAATTACGGTGCAGATATCATGATCATTGGGGAGGCTCCTGGCTCTAATGAGGACAAAACAGGAAAACCGTTTGCCGGAAGAGCAGGAAGGCTATTAGATGAACTACTGATAAGCTCAGGTATAGAAAGGTCCACGGTATACATCACAAATATGCTCAAATGCAGACCTCCTAGCAACAGAGATCCACAATTAGCTGAGATAGCTGCATGCCAGCAACACCTCGATCTCCAAATCTCCCTAACGAACCCGTCGGTAATAGTTACATTAGGGCGATTTTCGTTTGCCAAATTTTTTCCACAAGTAACACTAAGCAAATCTAGGGGAATTATAAGAGATTGGAAAGGAATTAAGATTCTTCCTGTTTATCATCCAGCCGCGGCTTTATACAATCCAAGTTTAAAACCAAAACTAATAAAAGACTTTCAGAAAATTACTACTCTAATAGGCAAGAAAGAGAATACCGATTTATCTAAAGTACAAAAACAGCCTAATACCCAATTAAATTTATTTGAATAGCAACTTGAACGACTTAGCAATGAAAATAATACCTTTAGGTGGGCTGGGCCAAATCGGCAAAAATATGATGGTTGTTGAATACGACAATCAAATATTAATCATCGATGCTGGAATAGCTTTCCCTTCTGAAATAAATCCACAACCTGGTTTTGGAATCGCTGATACCAAATATTTGTCTGACAAAAAAGAAAAAATCCAAGCAGTATTGATCACACATGGCCATGAAGATCACATAGGAGGGCTTCCACATTTTTTAAATCAATTCCAAGTCCCTATATATTCCACTCCTCTGACAAAGAATTTTATCGATTTCAAACTTGGTAATAAAGACAAACAGAACCTACGTAGCGTAAATTTCTATGAATCTTATGCACTCGGAAAATTCCAGTTCCAATTCTTTCCTGTGTGCCATTCAATCCCAGATTCAGCAGGCATCTTGATTAAAACCCCGGTGGCTTCATTAGTTCATACCGGGGATTTTAAATTTGACGATAGCCCAACAATAGGAGATCCCATAAATACCGAATATTTATCTGATTTATCTTCCAATCAAAATCTAATATTATGTTCTGATTCTACTTACGCTGAAAAACCGGGACACACAGATTCAGAATCAGTTTTGGCAGCAAATCTAGAGAGGATTCTTAGGAATGCTGACGGTAGAGTATTAATTTCAACATTTTCTTCATTATTGTCTCGGGTACAACAGATTATAAACATTTCAGCTGAGTTAGGCAGGAAGGTAGTTGTTGTGGGTCGCAGCATGATTAGAAATCTTAATTTTGCATTGAATGCAGGGTACGTCATTGATCCAGAAAACACTATCATTAGTTTGAAGGAATCAAAAAAAATGAGTGCTAATGAGATTGTACTGATAACAACAGGGGCCCAAGGAGAAGTTAATTCGGCTATGGGATTAATTTCTAGTAAGAGACATAGTGAAGTGGAAATCCAAAAAGGTGACACCATAGTCATTTCTTCCTCCCCGATTCCAGGGAATGAGGTCAGATATTCTCACATGATAAATAATCTGTTTAGGCAGGGTGGAGAGGTTGTATATCAAAGCATTTCGTTAGTGCACGTCCATGGCCATGGTAGTCAAAATGACCTTCATCGCATGATAACTTTGGTTAAACCTAAATATTTCATACCAATACACGGCGAAATTAGACATTTAGTAGCACACGCAAAAATTGCTGAAGCTAGCGGAATAGCAGCTCAAAATATTTTTCTAATTGAAGATGGATCTACAGTGGAGGTAACGAAGGAAAAAGCATCTTTAGGAACTAAGGTGCATTCTGGCACAACATATCTCAATGATTAGCCTTCGGAAAACCATGATAAATTGGTGCAAACTTTGCTAGTACAGACCAGCCTGTTTTTACTACACTGATCTAACGATACAAATTAACTATTCCTGTTTAAACACACAGCGCAGGTATGGTATGAACCAACAGACTGACAACAACGGACCTACCCAGGCTATTAAGCTCACAACCCCACTTTTATGGGTCGTAATTGCTGCTTTACTCTGGTTACCAATAATCACCACCACATTGTGGACAAGTACACTACCAAATTTCATAACGGAGCCAATGGATTCTTTCGTAAATTGGACCGGTCTTGGAATCCTTTTGCCTTGTCTGTGGTTAATAGTCATCGCTACCCTTTTCGGTTTGCGGAAAATAAATCAGATTACCTTTATCAATATCAGACAATTCACTGGTGCCTTGTTAATTACTACAGCTATTTGGGGAGCAATTAGTAATATTCATTTCACAGACTTTAATTCAATAGCCAACATGGGAAGTGGTTCCATAGGTGGAAACATAGGATTACATATTTTTGGTGGCACCACCTTTATAGGGTGGATAAGAATAATACTCATCGGATATGTAGGAACATTAATACTCAAACCATCGATATCTATAAAATCATGGCAACTGCTCATGATGGCTTTCTGGATATTCGGATTGGCATTACGGGCTGTATATATTAATTTGTTTAATAAAAAAGTTTCTCAAGTTTCAGAAACAACACTGCCAAATAGTTATATAAAAATGCCACCAGAAGTTCTCACTCCCCACATTAAAGAAAGCTCCATCATAAACCCTATTGCAGATAGCAGACCACAGCCCGCAGCATCGTCAGAGGTCCAAACCCGTCGCCAGATTCAAATCAATAGCGATTACCAACCGAGCACGGACGATTTACTTTCTAGTTATATTTCAACATCGAATATAAATATTGACGGTTTTGACAAAGTTGATATACCAAAGGCTACCCTTGAAGAGGATTTCATTCTGAAAGCTGATCAAAAGCAACCCATTTTAATACCCTCAGAACCTATTTCTAAAGAACATCAAAAATCCAACAAATATTGGTCTGGATATTCTCCCAATGAGACCCTGCCAGCGAACACAATGCCCGAAGAAAACAATACCACCGGCTCCAAGTCAGCTTTTATCACGAAAGAGACTGAACAAAGAAATAGCCCTCAATCTAAAAAAGCTTATCCTTCAAACTCTTGGAAATTACCTTCCACTAAGATACTTTCTGGTATATCTGAGGGAGGAATAAGTAAGGAAGAGATTTGCAGTACCTCCGAAATCATCAAGAACACTTTTGCTGAATACAAAGTAGAGGTAGAAGTAGAAAAAGTCAGACCTGGCCCCACAGTGACAATGTACGGAATACAGCCCGGATGGGTCAGAAAAGTGAAAAGAGTTCGTTCTAGGGACGAAAACGGGACACCAGAACTAGACAAAAATGGTAAGCCATTAATGGTCCAACAAGAAGAGAAAACCAGGGTCAGCGTGGATAATATACTGCGACGTGAAAAGGATTTATCGCTCGCATTGAAAACCCCGAGCCTAAGAATTGAGACTCCAGTCATGGGGGAATCTCTGTTAGGAATTGAAGTCCCAAATCCAACCCCAAGTATAGTTGCCTTAAAAAATGTCATGGAAAGTACCGCTTATTCTTCGCTGGCTAAGAAAAGTCCTTTGCCTGTGGCGTTGGGAAAAGGTTCAGATGGAGAAGAGGTCTCTTTTGATTTATCAAAAATGCCACATCTACTAATTGCAGGGGCCACCGGAAGCGGCAAGAGTGTTTGCATAAACGCCATCATTTCGGGCCTCATTATGGAAAAAGATCCTACCGAAATGCAGATGATTTTAATCGACCCCAAAAGAGTGGAATTGACTCCCTACAATGGGATCCCGCATTTAATAACACCGGTGATTGTGGAAACAGAGAAAGTTGTCGGGATCCTTAAAGGGCTTATCCAAGAAATGATGGATAGATATAGACGTATGGAGGAAGTAGGGGTACGGAACATATCCTCCTTCAACGATAAGGGGGGCACGAAAATGCCCTATATCATTATTGCTATAGATGAATTAGCTGATTTAATGATGACAGCTGCGTTCGATGTAGAACAATCTATCTGCCGACTGGCACAATTAGGACGTGCCACGGGAATTCACCTAATAGTTGCAACTCAACGACCTTCAGTAGATGTAATAACGGGACTCATAAAAGCTAATTTCCCAAGCAGGATAAGCTTCGCTGTTACCTCTCAAATAGATTCAAGGACAATTCTAGACACTAATGGAGCTGAAAGATTGTTGGGGCGAGGAGATATGCTTTACCAACCTATAGACGCGACAAGGCCTACTAGAGTTCAAAACGTCTACATTGGCGATGAGGAAATCAGTGAAATTGTCCAACACTGGGTAAATACACCCAAAGGGCGCAAGGAAGAAATTGATCTGCGTGTTATTAGTGATGACAACACGGATACATCGAGTGTTACCTCAGAAAGTAGTGCAAGTAGCCAAGATGAATTATTTGAAAAAGCAATGGACTTAGCACAGAAATACACTAAACTTTCCACCTCTCTCCTTCAAAGAAGATTACGGATAGGATATCCGAGGGCTGCCCGGTTAATGGATGAACTGGAAGACATAGGGGTGGTTGGCCCTAGTGACGGTTCAAAATCAAGGGACGTAATTTCAACAACCCAATAAATAATAGATATTACCTCGTCACTCAAGTACTATTTATATATTATGGTTAGTAACTTCTCCAGCATGATGTCCAGATTACTCCACAGAAATGATTCTGATCCAGTAATTGAGGATGAGAACAAATACTGCCTTATGTGTAGTGAAAATCTAGCTGACTCTGATATGTACATGAAATACAAGGTTTGTGATACCTGTGGCTTTCATTACACTATGAGTGCCAAAGATAGAATTGAATCACTTGTAGATTTCAAATCCTTCAAAGAAATTAATAGAAATCTCATATCTGTCGATCCTATTTCATTCACTCCTTCTGCTCCTTACAAAGAGACTTTTTATAAAGACCAAAAGCGAACAGGGCTCACAGAAGCTGTACTAACTGGTATGTGCTCAATTGATGGCGTCCAATGCATGATTATAGTGTTTGACTTTGGATTCATGGGAGGGTCCATTGGTTGTGCCGCAGGTCAGAAAATATCCCTGGCCATAGAGACTGCAACGAAAAAGAGGTTACCTATCGTTTCTGTCATATCTGGCGGTGGATCTAGAATCCATGAAGGTGTTTTGTCACTTATGCAAATGGCTAAAACCACGATTGCCATTAATAAACACAACGAAAAGGGTTTGCCATTCATATCTATTTTCTCAAATCCATCCACCGGACAGGCATTTGCAAGCTTTGGTAATTTAGCTGACATTACAATTGGTGAACCAGGTGCCATATTAGGGTACAACCCAGTCGGAATAACACAAAGTGAAAATTCTAAAATCGAGTACGACCAACAAACCTCAGAATCACACCTAACACACGGCTTAATTGATGCTATCGCACCACGAACGGAGATACGAGAAATAGTTTCTGTATTGTTAGATCTTTTGCAGCGTGAATTTACATTGAACAGGATGAATAAAAGTGGAGATATAGCTATAGCTCCTGCTAAAAACTTAGCGTGGCATTCAGTTCAATTAGCACGCCATAACGCTCGCCCTACATCTCTAGATTTCATGGCTCGCATGTTAGATAATTTTCTAGAAATTCATGGTGACAAACAATATTCTGACGATCCAGCAATAAGTTGTGGGATCGGGCAAATTGGTGGTCAAACCATAGTTGTAATTGGGCAAAATAGATCTAAAGATCCTGTATCAGGTAAATTGTTACGGATAATGCCGGAAGGATTCCGAAAATCACAAAGAGCATTAAAGATAGCCGAAAAATTTGACTTGCCAATAATTTCCCTGATTGATACTCCTGGAGCCAATGTCACTCTGCAAGCTGAAAACAGAGGCCTTGCAGATTCAATAGCAACAACCATGTCTCTATTTGCCAGTCATAATTCTCCAACAATTGCAGTGGTCATTGGTGAAGGAGGAAGTGGAGGAGCTCTCTCTATGGGCATAGCTGACCGAGTGATAATGCTCGAAAATGCTATTTTCTCAGCATTATCCCCAGAGGAAGCAGCAGATCTTATTTATAGGGATAAAAGTCGTGCTGACGAGGCTGCTGAAACACTCAAACTTACAGCTTCTGATTGTAAAGCTCTTGGAATTGTAGATTTGATTGTGTCCGAACCTGAAGGAGGTGCTCACACTGACCATCATGAGGCTGCCAGACTGTTAAAAAGGGCATTATTACAACAGTTATTTGAGGTGCAGAACAGTTCTAAAAGAAAGCGTCTAAGGGATCGTTACAAAAAGTTTAAAGATGTAGGTGAATACAGCTCCCACTTCAGGAATAAAATTTCTAGAGAATTGAACTTCTTACAAAACTCAATCACAGACAGAATCAAAGGTTTCAGATAAATATCCCTAAAAATCACAGATCCGGTCAAATACTCAAAACTCCACCCTGTGACGAGCGACCAGATTCAAAATCACTTATATCGGTCTCATCTTCAAGTGTAAGCCCTATATCATCAAGACCGTTCAACATGCAGTGTCGTCTGAAAGGTTCGATAGTGAACTCGGCCACAACCTCTTCATTCTCATCCCAGACTCTCTGTGATTCCAAATCAATGTTGATTCTATAATCTGGATCATTTTCAGAGTTGTGAATAATTTCGGCTACTACCTCTTCTGGTAATATCACAGGTAACACTCCATTCTGAAAACAATTACTGAAAAATATATCCCCAAAACTAGGGGCTATTATGCATTTAAAGCCATAATCCTGTAATGCCCACGGAGCGTGTTCCCTTGATGAACCAGACCCAAAATTCCTACCACTCACTAATATTTCTGCACCGCTATATTCTTGTTTATTAAGTATAAATTCTGGATTCTCTGAACCATCCGAATTAAGTCTCCAATCATTAAACAAGAATTGTCCAAATCCTGTCCTTTCGACTCGTTTGAGGAATTGCTTGGGAATTATTTGATCTGTATCAACATTAACCCTATTGAGCGGTGCTAATTTTGCATTTAAGGATACAAAAGGTTCCATTTTAAATTATTCCTTGATCGTTGTTACCATTCCCTAATATCTACAAAATGCCCAGCTATCGCGGCGGCGGCGGCCATCTCTGGACTGACAAGATGAGTCCTACCACCCCTGCCCTGTCTACCTTCAAAGTTCCTATTTGATGTAGACGCACATCTTTCTCCCGGCTCTAATATGTCCGGATTCATTCCCAGACACATTGAACAACCTGCCTCTCTCCAATCGAACCCCGCATCCTTTAAAATTAAGTCAATCCCTTCATCTTCAGCTTGGCGTTTAATAGCATTGGAGCCAGGAACCACCATTGCATAGACGCTATCACTAACTTTTTTACCTTCAGCAACTTTGGCAGCAGCTCTAAGATCTTCAATTCTGGAGTTGGTGCATGAACCTATAAAAATTCGATCTACCGGAATATCTTGAATCCTAGTACCGGGCTCAAGGTCCATGTAAGTCAATGCTCTTTCCACCGATTCTCTTTCTCCTGCATCCGAATAGTCTTCCGGATTGGGAATGCGAGAAGATACCGGAAGCACCATTCCAGGATTAGTTCCCCAGCTCACATGGGGTTCTAAATCCTCAGATTTGATGATAACTACCTTGTCGTATTCGGCGCCATCGTCGGTAGCAAGATGCTTCCATTCATTGATTGCTTTTTCAAAATCTTCGCCTTGCGGAACATTAGGTCTTCCTTTCATGTAGTCAAAAGTTACCTGGTCAGGGGCTACCATGCCTGCCCGCGCACCAGCCTCGATACTCATGTTACATACCGTCATACGACCCTCCATAGAAAGGGAAGTTATCCCTTCTCCGGTGTACTCAATAACATGCCCTGTCGCGCCAGCTGTACCTATCTCCCCTATTATGCTCAAAACAACATCTTTAGCAGATACCCCAGCAGGTAAAGAACCATCAACTCTTACTTCCATCGTTTTTGGTTTGAATTGCCGAAGTGTTTGGGTAGCCAAAACGTGTTCAACCTCTGAAGTACCAATCCCAATAGCAAACGACCCGAAAGCCCCATGCGTGGATGTGTGACTGTCACCACAGACGATGGTCTTGCCCGGTTGAGTATGGCCCTGTTCTGGACCTATGACATGAACAATCCCCTGCAAAGGACTGAACCTGTCGTGAAGAGTAACTCCGAACTCCTCACAATTTTTATCCAAGGCATCTAGCTGTTGTTTTGCTACTGGATCTGTTATGGGAAGCGAAAGGTCCCAAGTCGGGGTGTTGTGGTCAGCAACCGCGACTGTCAGGTCTGGTCTTCTAACCGGACGTCCTGCCATACGCAAACCATCGAAAGCTTGCGGTGAGGTAACTTCATGAACGAGGTGAAGATCTATATACAAAAGAGAAGGTTGACCTTCGACTTCCTTTACCAAATGAGCATCCCATATCTTATCAAACATGGTTTTAGCTACCATTTATCACTCCATTAACAACTGTTATCTTGATGATTATTTAGGCTAAGTCATCCCGCATTAGGATTCGCAGCCAAAGCGCGGTTAAGAGCATTCATATAGGCCTTAGCGCTAGCAACTATTATGTCAGTGTCGCTACCCCGCCCAACGAAAGCGTCACCCTGTAACTCGATCCTGATAGTAACGTCCCCAATCGCATCTATACCCTCTGTGACTGAATCAACCCGAAATTCCGTGAGCCTATTTTCTACCCCTATAACCCTATTGATTGCCATATATACTGCGTCAACCGGACCTGTGCCAGTAGCAGCGTCCGTGATCTCTTCACCTTCAGAATTTTTAATTTTTACTGTTGCCGTTGGCACCCCATGATCACCAGTTGATACCTGCACATGTTGCAAGTCATAAACAGTCGGGATATCAGCGGTTCTTCTACTATCTGAAAGGAGTGTTTCGAGATCCTGATCAGTCACCTCTCTCTTTCTATCCGCCAAATCTTTAAAAGATTCAAAAACTTCATTTAGTTCATCTTGTCCTAACTGAAACCCTAGCTCTTCTAATCGAGCCCTCAACCCGGCTCTTCCACTTAGTTTCCCTAAAACAAATGAATTACTGGGCCATCCGATGGATTTAGGGTCCATAATTTCGTATGTACTGCTATCTTTCAAAACACCATCTTGATGAATTCCAGAAGCATGCCGAAATGCATTAGCTCCTACTATCGCTTTGTTTGGTTGGACTGGAAACCCTGTAATATCACTCACCAATCTACTAGTTCTATAAATCTGGGTGGTGTCTATGTTGGTGGATACTTCAAACAGATCGCTTCTGGTCTCGATAGCCATAATAATTTCTTCAAGTGAAGCATTCCCGGCCCTCTCCCCCAGTCCATTAATGCATCCTTCAACTTGTCTAACTCCCACCCCAACAGCCGCCAGACTATTCGCCACTGAGAGACCTAAGTCATTATGGCAATGAACGCTCAAAACTGCCTTATCAATGTTAGGCACGTTCTTTTTAATCCCTTCTATCCTTTCAGCAAATTCAGACGGGATTATATAGCCAACGGTATCCGCTATATTTACAGTTGTGGCTCCTGCAGCAATAACCGCCTCAAGCATTTTATATAAATACTCAGGATCAGTTCTCGTAGCATCCATTGGGGAAAACTCTACGTCATCGCAATAAGTTTTAGCCCTCTCTACAGACGCGACAGCAATATCCAGCACCTCTTCGGGGTTCTTACGAAGTTGATTCATTATTTGTATATCAGAACTACTAATAAAAACGTGTATACGAGGCCGGGCAGCACCTTTAACACCTTCCCAAGCCTTATCTACATCATCGATGTAGCATCGTGCCAGCGACGCTATTTTAGGTGTTCTTACTTCAGAAGCAATTTTCTGCACCGCCTCTAAATCTCCAGGTGAGGCCGCCGCAAAACCAGCTTCAATTACGTCAACCCCTAATCTTTCCAATTGTTTCGCGATTTCCAATTTTTCCTGAGTCGTGAGGCCAATACCAGCCGACTGCTCTCCGTCTCTTAGGGTGGTATCAAAAATTATCACTTTGTCTTGTGACATTACGGTCTCCTTATATCGGTTATAGGCTAGCTAACTAACTATTTATCTACAAAGTTTGAGCATTGGTAACTTCGCAGGATTCCGTAGTCCGCCTGATTCAGCCTAGCCAAGACCAAATCAATGCGGCGAACTACGCGATGTACCTCATCTATTGATTTAAATTTTAAGTTAACCATCATTAAAACCATTCTTAGTCTGCGTCGGAAAGGAAAGACATCATGCCTCTCAATTCCTTACCTACTTCTTCTATCTGATGACCAGCATTTTCTTCCCTTAGTCTGTTAAATGTCGGTCGTCCTTCGTCATTTTCAGTAATCCATTCTTTAGCAAATGTTCCGTCTTGAATTTGCTCTAGAACCTTTCGCATATTCTCTTTAACACTTTCATCCACCACTACAGGGCCTCTAGTATAGTCACCGTACTCAGCTGTATCACTCACGGAATACCTCATATATTCCATTCCTCCCTGATAGAACAAATCAACTATAAGCTTCAGTTCATGCATACATTCAAAATATGCCGACTCCGGTTGGTATCCGGCCTCTATTAAGGTTTCAAAGGCAGCCTTCACAAGTGCTGCCACTCCTCCACAGAGAACTGCCTGCTCTCCAAATAAATCTGTTTCTGTCTCTTCTTTGAAAGTAGTATCCAACACTCCAGCCCTTGTACAACCAACTCCTCTAGCATATGCCAGGCCAAGTGCGTGAGCATTGCCAGTTGAGTCTTGATGGATCGCCAGTAGTCCTGGCACCCCGGAATCTTTGGTATAAACTTCCCTCATACGATGTCCAGGAGCTTTAGGGGCTACCATTGAAACATCTACGTTTTCCGGCGGGTTGATTGCATCGTAATGTATGTTAAACCCATGAGCGAACATTAAAGTCTTACCCGGCAACAAATGAGGCAAAATAGATTCGTTGTATACCGAGGCTTGGAGATGGTCTGGAATTAACATCATTATCACATCAGACTCTGCCGCAGCCTCTGCCACGGTGGCTACTTTAAGGCCTTCTGATTCAGCCTTCTCCCAACTACCGCTACCCTCGTAGAGACCGACACAAACTTTCACTCCTGAGTCTTTGAGATTTAAAGCATGGGCATGCCCTTGACTACCATATCCAATAATACCGACCGTCTTACCTTCCAATAAACCCATGTCTGCGTCTGATTCATAATACATTTTTGCCATTTGGTTTCTCCTAACTACTTGTCCTAATTTCTTTACGATGCGTTTTCTAGAATTCTCGGTCCCGTGGATTTATCTTTTTCAAAAGCAACCCCTCTACTCATAGCTACAGTTCCAGTTCTCATGACCTCAAAAACTCCGAAGGTGTCGAGTAAGTCTACAAGTGAATTTACCTTGTCTTCATTCCCAGTCACTTCAACAATCAAGGTGTCTTGCGAAACATCTACTATTTTAGCCCTGAATATGTCCACTATCTGCATTATTTCACTGCGAGTTGTTACATCACATTTAACTCGTATCAAGGCTAGTTCTCTGGAAACAGAATTTTCCTCGGATATATCAGATACTTTTATTACTTCAATCAACTTGTGTAGGTTTTTAACGACCATTTCCACGGTCTTTGTGTCTCCATCAACAACAAAAGTCATTCTAGACAAACCTTCAGTTTCGCTTTTGCCTACAGCTAAACTGGATATGTTATAACCTCGTCTTCTAAACATGCTGGAAATACGATTCAACACACCCGCCCGATCCTCAACCAGCGCTGTTATCGTATGTTTTTCTGATGAATTCAAGTCGTCACCTTCTCTGAAACAGGCTCTTCTATCATGTCGTAGACGGTCATTCCCGAAGGAATCATGGGATACACATTTTCCTCCTGTTCAACAATGAAATCTACTACCACCGGACCATCATGTTCCATCGCTTCCGCGATCGCAGATTTTACCTGACTTTTATCGGTGACTCGAATGCCTTTGATCCCATAAGATTCAGCGAGCCTGACAAAGTCAGGATTACCTGTGTAAGAAGTGGAAACATACGATCCATCGAAAAAGATTTCCTGCCATTGGCGTACCATACCGAGGAAATTATTATTTAAAATAGCAAATTTAATCGGCAATCTATTTTCTGCGATCGTGGCTAATTCACATAGCGTCATCTGAAACCCACCATCGCCGGCTATCGACCAGACGGTTGATTCAGGATTACCTACCTGCGCCCCCATGGCCGCGGGAACTTCATATCCCATAGTTCCTGAACCCCCAGAGGTAAGGAAAGTACTGGGGTTTTTAAACCTGTAATGTTGAGCAGCCCACATTTGGTGTTGCCCTACTCCCGTTACTATTGTGGCATTTCCTCTTGTCTCGTCCGACAAGTCTTTTATAACTTGTCTTGCCAGCAGTTTGGAAGTTTCAGGTATGTCGAGTGAAGGATGGTCTTCCTTCAAGGCTTCTATTCGCTTCAACCAATCTGTATGAGTTCCCGAAACCACTTGTGGATTAAGGCGGCCTAAAACTTCTTTAACGTCACCTACTATAGGGACATCAACACTAATATTTTTCCCTATTTCTGAAGGATCGACATCCACATGTATCTTTTTAGAATTGGTAGCGAATTTTGAAGGATTACCCGTTATACGATCGTCGAACCTCATGCCTAGAGCAATAATTAAGTCTGCTTCCTCTATTGCAAGACTGGAATGGGCCATTCCGTGCATACCTGGCCAACCACTCCAGAGTACGTGATCCTCTGGAAAACAGCTTATCCCAAGTAAGGTGGTAATTACCGGTATCTGCGCTTTTTCAGCTAATTCTTTAAGCTCATCATAGGCTTTAGATATGATGACGCCATGACCAGCAATAATAACTGGCTTTTCCGATTTCTTAATCAAATCGGCTGCCTTTTTTATCTGGCCAGAATGGCCAGCTAAATTAGGATTATATCCGGGCAAATTCAATTCACCAGGCTCTTCATACTCAACTTCCTGAACGAAAATGTTGCGAGGAATATCCACCAATACTGGTCCAGGCCTACCTGAATTGGCTATGTAAAACGCTTCCTTAATCGCAGATGAGATTTCCGATGCATCCATAACCAAAAGATTATGTTTCGTAACTGGTAATGTAATCCCAGTTATATCAGTTTCTTGAAATGCATCTGACCCAATAGTCCAACTATTGACCTGTCCTGTGACTATGACCAACGGCACTGAATCCATTTGGGCCGAAGCTATACCAGTAACCAGGTTGGTTGCCCCTGGCCCCGAAGTGGCAAAAGCTACACCAGGCCTACCTGTAACCCTGGCGTATCCGTCTGCCGCCAGTGAAGCACCTTGTTCATGACGAGTCAAAATATGACGCAGTTCCGGATATTCCGGCAAAGCTTGGTATAGAGGTAATATCGCTCCGCCAGGAATGCCAAATACGACATCACAGCCTTCTCTTAATAAACTTTCACAGACAATCTGTGATCCTTTCTTTAACATCTCATTTCCTTAATTGACCTAAAAAATAAAATTATTATCACCAAGTTGATTGATCAGGTTGGGGTCTAAAAAAAATAAAATCCCGCCCTATGTTGGGACGGGATACAAAACCACTCCCGTGGT
>CAYPXS010000016.1:0-19245 GCA_964414725.1 uncultured Dehalococcoidia bacterium | reverse complement strand
TCAGGATCCTATAGGTCTTTATGTTTAAATCTCTGTAGTCATCCTATTTCAAACTTGAAAATTAAGTTTATACCTGCCGGAGTTACGAGTCAACAAGGAAATCCAAGCAATTTTTGAGGTAAATGTATTCTCCCCGGTTTAAGCAACATCATTTCCCCACTAAAGTATAATCTCCATCGTTATGAATATAGAACCTGCTGTAAAACCAATGGATCTTTTGTCCGGTGAAGAATTAATCGACGAGTGGGAAACCGTGCTGTTGACCAATCAGCGTCTCTTTGTATCCAGCAAGCCAGGTCGAGTTTCCGACGAATGGAATGAGGCTCGCCTGGATGAATGCCTGGAACCAAAATTGAAAAATGCAGGTAAAACGGGTCGGAAGTGGTTAGGGCATCGGTTCCTAATCATCGGGTTAGCTATGATTAGCCTGCAGCTAGTCCCTTACCTGTTTTTCGGTACTAATATCTTGAGTTTTTTAGGGGGTCTAATAGAATCTTTATATTTCCTTATATCAATGCTGGCTGCCACAGCTGGAATATACTTGACTTTAGGGAGTTACCTTAACCGACCTCCACATACTTCTGTCCTTATTACTGTCCCAGGATCCAGAGACGTATTGGCTATTTTTCAGGGTTGGGATAGTGAGGATGCCCGTGATTTCGTAAGACAATATCGGCGTGCGAAAAGAGCTATATAGGACTATAGGACGTGAGTCGTTAAGTAATACATCAATTTCAATAAGGCTTTAGGAGGATACATAAATGATAGAAAGTTTTGGAACATTGTATGCAGGACACATAGACCTAGAAGAAGTGGGTTTTGATTCCACTCCTGCAAATGACAGACTCTATTCAGAAGAACAATTGAACACCGTTTACTCCAAAACCGAGTCTATTGCTAAAGTTTTAGATGAAAATGGATATGACGTTTTATGGATGGCCGAACATCATTTTCAGAAAGAAGGCTATGAATGCATACCAAACGTATTAATGCTAGCTGTTCATTTAGCCCATTTGACTTCCAATATAAGAATTGGTTGTGGTTTTAATGTGTCACCGATGTGGCATCCATTGCGGATGGCTGAAGATTACGCCACCGCTGAAATATTGACGAAAGGTAGAGTAGTTTTCGGTGTGGGTCGTGGTTACCATGCGAGAGAAATAGAATCCTTTGGTAGCCCTATGCTGGACGGGGATGCAAACCGGGAACTGTTTGAAGAGCAAGTTGATGTGATGTTTAAAGCCTTCAACTCTGATTCATTTTCACATGTGGGTAAAAATTATGTAATTCCTCCACAGGTGCCATATAGAGGGTACGATCTAAAAGAGATAACGTTGGTTCCCAGACCGGTACAAAGACCGGTTGAATGTTGGCAGCCGATTGTAAGCGCAAGTGAAAGAGGCCTGTCTTTCATGGCTAAACATGGTATCAAAGGGATAATAGGGGGGGGCGCTGCTCCCGGAGGTGGTAGTGAAAAAGTAATCAGGGAATGGCAAAGAGTTCAATCTCAAAATGGGATTGATACTGACCTAGGAGGAAACCTTTGTATTGGGTTTACTTTCCACATCGCTGATAGCGAAGAACAGGCAATTAAGGAAGCCAAACCGTTCTTTGAAGAAAACATGAAAATGTTTGGCCCATTAGGAATGGTTAAAGGGCTTACCGACCACCAAGTTGATCAGCTTTCCAAAGGTTCAGATTTCGCAAGGAACGCAAATTTACCTACTTTGGAGCAAGCTGTGGAATCAGGAAGTTGGCTGGTCGGAACAGCAGAGTCGGTAGCAGAAAAGTTGATGGAAATACAAGATAGGTACCCTGCTCTAAAGTCAATTAATGTGGGGCAAGTCATTGGGACTCCGGAAAATGTCATACTGGAGCAGTTAGAGAGGTTTGGTAAAGAAGTTATGCCAAAAGTAAAAAAAGAAAAGTTGGCAAAGATCTAATACCGAATCATTTGAAAAGGAATTTTACTTAAATGAGAGACATGAGCAACAAGAGGATTTTGGTTATAACTCCTCACCCAGATGACGCTGAAAGTGGAGCAGGTGGAACAATAGCCAAATGGTCTTCACTTGGAGCAGATATTGTGTTGGTAGTATGTACCAATGGAGATAAGGGAACTAGTGACCGAAATGTTACTGCTCAGCAAATAGCTGCAACTCGCCGACAAGAGCAATTGGAATCCGCAAAAGTGTTAGGGCTGAGCAATGTCGTGTTTCTTGACCACTCTGATCAAGGAATAGAGATCGGAGAACCCTTTCGAAAGGAGCTGGTACGAGAAATAAGAAGCCATCGTCCCGATATAGTCGTGACTATAGACCCGGAAAGGAAATGGGTTAGACATCAAGACCATTTCGTTACAGGAAGAGTGGCTCTTGACGCTGTCTTCCCATATGCTCGTGATTATTTGGCATATCCTGATCTTATAGACGAAGGCTTAGAACCTCATAAAACTTTAGAAGTATATCTATGGGGCACTGACGATCCGGACACCTTCATCGATATAGACGAGAACTTTGAAGACAAGATTAATGCCCTATACTGCCATGCTAGCCAGATGTCTAGTAGTAAGGCTGATGGCACCATTCGGCTGAGAAACAGATTTTCAGCATATGGCCCAAAGGTTAATGCTGAAGTTGCAGAGGCGTTTAAGAGGTTGGAATTAAGGTCCTAGTCTTTACGAAGGGGAATTTTTCTCCCACCATTCCAGATATTTTGAAGGCATTAATAACCCTTTCGAATGCTTTTCGTTTAGTTTCTCGTATTGTTCTATTACGGATTTTTCTAAATCCTCTACGGATCCATTGTTCATCGTGACGACATCTGAAGCGTCGGCCCTGTCTTCCCATCTTTTTTGGCTTGATAGCCTTTGTACGGCTTCTTCTCGGCTAAAATTGTTTCTAGCTTTTAATCTATCTATCGCGATTTCGTCGTCCACTGCAAAAAGCCATGTTATATCGCTATATATCCCATACCCTGCCTCGATGAAATTCACGGCTTCCATTAGACCCACTTGTAGAGGTTTGAGCGAAGTTCTCCAGTCATCCATTACTCCTCGAACTTCACCTTTAATGTCTCCTATGGCTGTTGTTAGCTTAGACATTTCCTCTGGATTCCCGAAGACTTTAGACCCTAATATTTTTCTGTCTACCAAGCCATCAGGTCCGATGACTTCTTTTCCAAAAGATGTGACGATTCGATCAAATGCAGGTTTGCCAGGGTCATACATTCGGTGAACTAATTTGTCAGCATCGCAATGTGTGGCCCCTATATTTTCGAGAATCTTACAAGCTGTGCTTTTACCGCAAGCTATTGCTCCAGTGACCCCTATAACCAATGGCATTTAAATATCCTCTGCAGAGCTGTTTGGTAGGTATCCTAAAACTTTCCGAGGGTGTTCCAGGTCACGGTATGACCATCGATTATTTGATGTGGCTAAAAATACGTCGTATTTAAGGTCTTCTGGCGCCTCAATGGAAAGTTGTAGGATTTGGCATACATCTTTATGACTCAAATAAATCGATTTTTGTCTCGGGTCAGAAGGTTTATCTCCTTCAGTTACTGATCCTATCCTGACGCAAATCATAGACATATCGTAGGCGTCTGAAAAATGACGGGCCAAAGCTTCCCCCCATACCTTGGTTGCACCATATACCCCACCAGGTCGCACATCTTTGTGAGTAACAAGTGGTATTGGCCCTTTAAGAGCAGTGTATTGTCCTTGTGCGATCTCTTTGTACGGATATATGTTTTCCACTCCTCTGACAGTACTACCGCTACTGGCATATACAACTCGTTTTATTCCGGCTAATCTTGCAGCCTCAAAGACGTTATATGTCCCTACAATATTTGTGGGAAGTTGTTCTTCAAAACTGTCTGAACCGAGATATGCCGCTAAATGTACAACTGTGTCGATGTTGTCAAATGCTGGACGAATCGCACTTAAATCCGATATGTCTGCAGAATGGGTGGGGACGTCTTTGACGATGCTTCTGTTCAAAGCTGAGAGTTCATACCCTCCTTGGGCAGCCAAGTGGTCTTTCAGCAAGCCACCTATTAAACCGCTCATGCCAGTTATCAATATTCGTTGTGACAAATTATGCTCCGTTGATAGCTTTTCTTATAGCTGCTGGATTCATGGGTAGCTCTGTCATTCGTATACCAATGGCGTCATAAATGGCATTTGCCATTGCAGCCAACGGGGGTACTATTGCAACCTCTCCAACCCCTCTCACCCCGTACGGATGCAGAGGATTTGGTACCTCGACGATTAAGGCATCAATCATTGGAAGGTCTAGTGAGGTAGGCATACGATAATCCAACAGACTCGAGTTCGTCATGCCACCTGCGTCGTTTATGAAATATTCTTCGTTCAGAGCCCAACCGATTCCTTGGACAACGCCTCCCTGAATTTGGCCTTCAACGTAGCTGGGATGAATCGCTGTTCCAGCATCCTGCGCAGCGGTGTATCTCAAAACGGTGACTTTTCCTGTTTCTGTGTCTACTTCTAGATCCACTAGATGGGTAGCGAATGCACTTCCTGGGCCACGGGGATCCAGGTTGGCTCTTCCAACGACCGGACCTCCAGTATCCGGGAGATGACTGGCCAATTCACTAAAAGACATTCTAAGTTCGGTATCAGATGAATGTACGAAAACACCGTTTTCGAGTTTTATGTCATCTAAAGATGTTTCCCAAACCTCAGCGGCTCTTTCTAGCATTTGTCTTTTTACGTCTTGTGCAGCTTCATAACTCGCCCAGCCCGTTTTAAAGGCCCCGCCGCTGCCACCAGTCATTGAGGTGTATCCGATCGTATCGGTATCTCCGACTTGGGGGTTTACATTTTCAACCGGGATTCCGAGAACTTCAGCAACATGCTGAGCAGCTACAGGCCTAAGACCACCAATATCCATGGAGCCTATAGTGAGGTTTACGGTTCCGTCAAAATTTACGTTGGCCACTGCGCACGCAGCACCACTCCCATTTATCCAAAATCCAGAAGCGACGCCTCGACCAGTTTTTTTGGTCGTCTTAGGTGATTTATAGTGATCATGGTCCTTGGTTGCTTGGAATGTCTCTATGCATCCGATTACTGGATTGTTTATTCCTGAGGCTCTTGTCGTTCCTTGTTTGGCTCCGTTCATTATCCTCAGGTCTAACGGGTCCATGCCAATTTTCTCGGCCAATTCGTCTATTATAGTCTCGGCAGCAAACGAACCTAATGGAGCTCCAGGCGCTCTGTAAGCGGTTGTTTTAGGTTTGTTGTTGACGACATCGTAACCATCTATTCTCAGGTTATCGATTGCGTATGGTGTGAATATGCAGTTAGAAGCGGCTCCGACGGGAGATCCTGGATAAGCTCCAGCTTCAAATTTCAAATCCGCTTGGGCTGAAATTATTTTGCCTTCTTTTGTAGCCCCGATTTTCACTTTCATGTAGGAGCCAGAGGTCGGACCCGTTGCTTCCAATACTTCAGATCTAGACATGGTTATTTTTACTGGATAGCCTGTAATTTTGGAAAGTAAAGCCGTTACAGGTTCAAGATAAATGGTAGTTTTTCCTCCAAATCCACCTCCAATTTCCATCGGGATTACTTTGATGTCTGAGACTGGTACTCCCAAGACCAGAGACGTTCGGTCGCGAATCTGAAAATGTCCTTGCGAACTTCCCCAGATTGTTATTTTATTACTAGGAGTCCACCAAGCTGTCGCAGAATGAGGTTCTATATATCCCTGATGAACAGTTGAGGTTCTAAATTCCCTTTCCATAACAAGATCAGACTGACTAAATCCTGTCTCTATATCCCCTAATTCGAGAACGTCGTGACTTGCAATGTTGTTTTTATATTGATTGTGCAAGAGAGGTGCAGCTTCGGATATGGCCTCTTCCACTGTTGAAACGTGAGGCAATACTTCATATTGAACTTCAATTTGGGCGAGAGCCTCTTCTGCTGCGTGAGCACTGGTTGCTGCAATTGCTGCTACTGCATGTCCCTTATAGAGGACCTTGTCTCCCGCCAAAATGTTGGCAGTTTGTTGTTTCAGATTGATTGCTGGGCCTGGTATTTTTGATACAGCTTCGTCTTTTTGTGAAGGGAAGTCCTTGTTGGTGATTACTGCATAAACGTCAGGTAATTTTTCAGCAGCAGATGTGTCTATGGAAATTATTTTTGCGTGGGCATGAGGGCTTCTTAGAATTTTACCGTGAATTAGACCGGGTAATTCAACATCAGCACCGTATTGTGCTTTCCCAGTGACCTTGTCGTATCCATCATGTCTTAAAGGCCTATTTCCAATTGATGTGTATTCAGAGTGTTTTTTTGCGATAGTCATAAGTGTTCGCCTTTTTTCCTGAGTCCAATTGTTTGAGGGAATTTAATTTGTAGGTTCTTGGATGGGTTTATTGTTTACCCCTTAATCGATCGGATTGTAGCATAGGAGAGGATGAATTTTCGTACCTGTCTTGTACCTATATGCTATAATTTCGGAGCTTTGGACGGCGGACCTGTTCCGCCGTTTTTTGTCTGCTTTTCTGGTGGATTATATTCTTTTAGAAAAAGGGGAACTTGCAGTGATCGAAATAATAGGAGAAGGCGGTATCACTTCGGCAGCCGGCTTTACAGCCGGATCTACCTATGCTGGCTTAAAAACCGAGGCTGGTGTTCCAGATTTAGGTATAGTTCTTTCCGACAGACCGGCTAAATCTGCAGCAACTTTTACAACAAACAGTATCGAGTCTCCTTCAGTCACTGCTAGCAGGGATAGAAAGAAGGCTGTGATATCTAGGGGAATTGTGGCGAATAGCGGATGCGCTAATTGCAGTGTGGGACCACAAGGGCTGACTGATGCTGAAGAATTAGCTTCCTTGGCTGCAACTCACGTTGGAGTATCAGGTAAAGATCTCTATGTGGCCAGCACAGGCATGATAGGCGTTGAATTACCAATGGCCTTAATACGCCAAAATGTAACTAATATAGTGTTATCGAATGAAGGCGGGACTGATTTTGCCAAGTCCATAATGACTACGGATTCGAAGCATAAGGAAAGGGCTGTTTCCTTTAAGCATGACGGTAAGACTGTGACCCTTGGAGGTTCAGCCAAAGGGGTCGGGATGATTCATCCGAATATGGCGACAATGCTGTGTTTCATTACTACTGATGCAGATGTTGATTCCGGGTTTTTACAAGAAGCCCTCTCAGATGCGGTTGATGTTTCTTTTAACATGATCGATGTCGATGGGGATCAGAGTACAAATGATTCGGTTATTGTATTGGCAAACGGCGCCTCCGGGACAAGTCAGATAAACGGCCACTCTGAAGGGACCGACAATTTTGTTGAGGCTTTGAGATATGTTTGCACTGAACTTGCGAAAGAATTGGCAAGAGATGGCGAAGGAGCTCAACGTCTTATCGAAGTAATTGTAGAAGGGGCGCATACTACCGAGGATGCTCGAAAGGCGGCCCGTGAAATAGCATCTTCTTCCTTAGTAAAAGCCATGGTGCATGGGAAGGACCCTAATTGGGGTCGCTTAGTGATGGCCCTTGGTAAAAGTTCCATCCCTCTTGAGGAAGGTGAGATAGATATTTTCATTAGTGATATCCACATTGTGCATGAAGGAATTGCCATTCCTTACTTAAAGGACGCTGTTGTGAGTGCAATGAACTCCGAGCAGGTGGATTTTAGAATAAGTCTCAATGTTGGAGACTGTTCCGGAACAGCATGGGGATGTGATTTGACAGAAGAATACGTGATATTTAACTCGGCCTACAGCACATAGTTGTTGAATTATGTTTAATGAATTAGAGCATTCCCATAGCAATGACCAGATGGAGGATCTTAACTCTTCAAGTCAACTTCAAGAGAAGTCGTCCCCTGATTCTGCAACTGATCTGGATCTTGGATCAGAAAACAAACGTTCTTTGACTGTGGTTAAGATTGGAGGCAGCACCCTCGGTAGCCATGACACAACTCTCACCGATTTAGTCGAACTCCAATCAAAAGGCAAACAATTTGTAGTTGTTCACGGTGGCGGCAAGACGATTTCCGAATGGATGGAAAAACAAGGAGTGCGCCCTAAGTTTGTGAACGGGTTAAGGGTCACAGATTCTCAAAGCTTAGATATTGTCGTAGCTGTTCTTACTGGGCTGATTAATAAATCGCTGGTTGCCTCTATAAATAACATTGGCGGTAAAGCAATTGGTATTTCTGGTGCTGATGGAAAGATAGTAAACGCTGAAATTGCAGATCCTGACTTAGGGTACGTAGGAAAGATTAAATCCGTTAACACTGAACCGATTGAGGCTATATTACAGGCAGGTTATATGCCGGTTATAGCTCCAGTTGGAGTCTATTCCAGTTTAACCGATGAAAATATGTTGCTGAATATAAATGCAGACACTGTTGCAGGGTATATTTCTTCTTCAATTCATTCTGACAGAATGGTGTTTCTTACAGATGTTGAAGGAGTTCTAGACTCTTCAAGAAGATTGATATCTCGTATGACCAAAAAGCAGGCAGACTCGCTGGTTGCTTCTCATGTCATAGACGGCGGAATGATTCCCAAAATGGAAGCCTGCATCGAGGCACTTAATGGTGGAGCTATTTCACAAATAATTGATGGACGAGTTCCGGGCGCTTTAAGAGATGTAGTCTTAGGGCATAATCTCGGGACACGTATAGGCTGACAGACAAAGGTTAAAACATGGCTAATTCTCCATTTCCTCAATTTGATTTTGATACGTCTGGAATTAGAGGTAAATTTGACGGGCGTTTAAAATGGCTAGCATTGCTGCTGATTTTCATACCTATCTTTTTTCTTTCTTGGCTTGGGAGGGGTATTTATACCGACTATCTCTGGTATTCAGAATTAGGTTTCGAAGACATTTTCATAACGGTATTGATGACCAAAGTAGTTTTGTTTGTTATTGGATTTGTTTTTGTTTTTGCATTGGTGTTGGTAAATCTATTCTACGTAAATAGGAGAACCACCGGCCCCATTGAGGTTCCATTACCGGATGACATGATTGGCGTAATACGGAAATTGATTCTCATTGGATGCGTAGTAGTTGCTTCTATATTGGCGGTTATCTTGGGTTCCATGATGGCTTCCAAATGGGAACTTTTTCTCAGATTCAGTAACGCAGCCGAATTCAGGGTTATGGATCCTCTATATCAAAAAGATATTTCCTTTTATTTGTTTGAATTGCCTATTTATGCCTTTTTGCAAGGATGGGTTTTGATTGGTGTTGCCCTAACGATTGTGGCGACAGGAGCATTGGCATTTCTGAATTTCACTCTTCGAGGGACGGCTTTTGTTTTGACCACCCATTTGCGCAACCATCTCTTGGTGCTAGGTGCCGTAGCTGTTTTATTCATTTCGGCTGGCTACTGGATCGACCGGTTGGAATTGGTAAGGTCTGACCAAGGAATTATTTACGGAGCGGCGTATGCAGACGTTTTCGCTCGACAACCTGCATTTTTGATTTTGTTTGCCACGGGTCTTCTCGTTGCCATACTCATGCTAATCGGATCTTTTATGGGGAAACTAAAATTATCATTGGCCCCAGTAGGAATTTGGGTGATTCTCATAATCGCGCTCGGTACTGTGTGGCCTTCTGTTGTACAGCAGTTTTCAGTGGATCCTGATGAATTTGTCAAAGAAAAGAAATACATAGAACGAAATATAGAGTTCACCAAACTTGGCTTCGGTTTAGAAGCTATTAATGAAACTTTTTATCAAGCCGAAGGAGAAATCACTTCAGATTTGATACAAGAAAACATTCCCACTGTCGAGAATATACGGCTATGGGATTACAAGCCATTAACAAACGTGTACAAACAGATCCAGTTAATACGACCTTACTACGATTTTAAAGATGCTGATGTCGATAGGTATCACATCGATGGCGAATATAGGCAGGTTTTACTTGCTGCCAGAGAAGTTGCTCCTGAAAAACTAAAAGAGGAAGCCCAGACTTGGGTCAACGAAAAACTGTTTTACACTCATGGGATCGGTATCGCTATGAGTCCAGCCACGGAGTTTACTCCCGAAGGTAGACCGATATTTTTTGCTCAAGACATCCCTGCAAATGGTGAAATTCCTGTCTCCTCTCCGGATCAAAATGCTTCGCCTGACATCATGGTGAAAAATCCCAGGATCTACTATGGTGAAAATACGAAAGACTACGTCATAGTGAATACTGATACCCAAGAGCTGGACTATCAAACAGGTGAAGGGGATTTGATAGTAACCAATTACGCTGGTTCTGGTGGGGTAGGGGTTGGGTCCTATTTTCGCAAGCTACTTTACGCTTGGCAAATGAGGGATATAAATATTTTGATAAGTAGCCAATTGAACGAAAATAGCAAAATTCAGTATAGAAGGTCCGTTCAGGAGAGAGTTTCCACGGTAGCGCCATTCCTTAAATTGGACAAAGATCCCTATATTGTTGCTGCTAACGAGCAATTATATTGGATACAAGACGCTTATACGACCTCGGATAAGTTTCCATATTCCCAGCCTACGGACGAAGAAGCTACTTTGGAAGGCTACAATTACATAAGAAACAGTATCAAGGTTGTTGTTGATGCCTACACCGGTGACATTAGTTTTTATCTTTGGGACACTACCGACCCTGTTGCTCTCACGTATCAAAAAATGTTTCCAACGCTCTTTTCAGATATAGAATCGATGCCGGAAGGTCTCGACAGCCATGTTAGGTATCCCCAGGGACTTTTCGCTGTTCAAGCGGAGAAGTATATTAAGTACCATATGGAAGACCCGCAACATTTCTATGGAAATGAAGATTTGTGGGCTTTCCCGAACGAAAAATTTGGACAGATGGAAGGTTTGCAACCACTAGAACCTTACTATGTGATTATGCGTTTGCCGGGCGAAACAAAAGAAGAGTTTGTCCAATTAATCCCGTACACTCCAGATGGAAGGCCGAATATGGTCGGTTGGTTGGCGGCTAGAAGTGATGCCTCTGAATACGGGAAACTGGTAGCGTTTAATTTTCCTAAAGATCGTCAGGTGGATGGTCCAGAGCAGGTGGAGGCAAGGATAGACAATGATCAGGACATTTCTGCCTGGTTTACCCTTCGCTGTACCGAAGGATCGACCTGTATTAGGGGCAACTTGCTAGTTATACCGATAGGGAATAGTATCCTCTATGCTGAACCAATTTATATTCAGGCAGAAGGGGTGAGTTTTCCAGAGCTAAAGAAGGTGATTTTATCTACCGCTGACAAGGTGGTAATGGGGGACTCATTAAACGATGCTTTGTACATGCTGACAGGTGCGAAGGAATCGATTCCCGAAGTAGGGGTGGTTGAAGTTGAAAAAGAGCTATCTTCCACTGCACAGGTAGAAACAGGCGAAGATAGTCAGTTGAATCAAATTAGAGATTCCATTAAAAACCTGAAAGCTGAGTTAGATACGATTGAATCTTTGTTTCAAAACTTAGAAGAGGTTATAAAAGGAGAGTAGTATGACCAGCACGGCTGAGTGGAAAGAACTTGAGAGTAAATATTACATGTTTCTTGTTAGGCGCCAACCTATGGTGCTTGAGAAGGGTGAGGGTGCCAGAGTGTGGGACGTTGAGGGGAAGGAATACTTGGATTTTACTTCAGGGTGGGCTGTGAATAATGCTGGCCATTCTAATCCCGTAATTGCTGAGGCGATAGCTGAGCAAGCGAAAACCTTAGTTCAAACTTCAAACCAGTTCTACACAATTCCTCAACTTAAATTAGCTGAAATTCTTGTTGAAAATAGTTGTCTAGACAAAATTTTTATATGTAATAGTGGTGCCGAGGCTAACGAAGGCGCAATAAAATTGGCCAAAAAATATGGTAAGAAGAATAAAAATGGCGCCTATCATATTATTACCGCGCTTAATTCGTTTCATGGCCGGACCATGATGAATGTATCTGCCACTGGACAGCCGCACTACCAGGAACTTTTTGAGCCAATTCCCACAGGGTTTTCGCATGTTCCCTACAATGATTTAAAAGCTGTAAAAGAAGCCACGACAGATAACACGGTGGCGGTAATGATTGAACCAGTGCAAGGTGAAGGTGGAGTTAACGTTCCTTCGGTGGAATACCTAAAAGGAGTGAGGGATTGGTGTGACGAAAACAACATGCTGCTCATATTTGATGAGGTGCAGACTGGACTAGGTAGACTAGGTACATTATTCGGGTACCAGAGTTTTGGTGTTGAACCTGACATCATCACACTGGCGAAGGGCCTGGGAGGTGGAGTACCTATTGGGGCTTTCTTAGCAAAGGATTCAGCATGTGCATTTGATCCTGGGGACCATGGCTCTACTTTTGGCGGTAATCCACTAACATGCGCAGCAGCCCATGCTTCCACCAAATATATTATTGATAATGAAATATCTGAAAATGCAGCTAAAATGGGAGAATATCTTGGCGAAGGCCTTCGTAGGATACAGTCGAACAATGAATTCATAACCGAGGTTAGGGGAATGGGTTTAATTTGGGCTGTTGAATTCGATTCTGATATGACACCAGATGTGATCGCGGCAAGTAACGAAGCTGGATTGTTAATGAACCCAATGAGGCCGAATGCGGTTCGGCTAATGCCTGTTTTGACTATCACAAAAGAGGAAATAGACGAAGCCTTAGCCAGACTGGAAACAGCATTGGCCAACGCTTCTCAATAGTCGAGGCCCAGGTGAATTGGAAGGAAATTTACGATAGTGGCTCTTCTGTTTTTGGAGGTGCAGTATCTGGCGGACTAGATAGTTGTACCGTTACTCATTGGTTGCATAGAAACGGCGTTGAAGTCCATTGTTTCACTGTAGATTTGGGTCAACCTGACGAGGAAAATCTACAGGCGGTGGCTGATAGGATGCTAGCCTGCGGAGCCTCAAAAGCGACTATTGTACCGGGGAAAGAGCTACTCGCCCATGCTGGATTAAAAGTCCTTCAGGCTCAAGCAAGGTACGAAGGCGGATACTGGAATACAACCGGCATAGCTAGGCCTGTGACCGTTAAAGCTATTCTCGATAGCTTGAACGATGACGGTATAAATGTCCTGTTTCATGGAGCTACGGGTCGAGGTAATGACCAAGTTAGATTTCAATTGACAAGTAATATGCTCCAGCCAGATCTTGATGTATATGCTCCTTGGAGAGATCAAGAATTCCTTGATAAGTTTCCCGGCAGACAGCAGATGATTGAGTATTGCGAGCTGAACAATTTACCGATAAGACCCGCTAAGGAATCGCGTTATTCTACTGATGCAAATTTTCTTGGATTGACTCATGAAGCAGGAGATTTGGAAGATGTGTCAATTAGCCCCGATTTTGTTGAGCCAGGTATGGGGGTATGGCCATGGGACGCGCCAGATAGACCAGAGTATGTGACTGTCTTTTGGGATGCGGGTGTTCCTAAAGCAATAAATGGAATTGAGATGGATTTGATTAGCATATTTGATCAAGCCAATATCATTGCAGGAAAAAATGGAGTGGGCATAGGGACCCATGTGGTTGAAAATAGATTTGTAGGAATTAAGTCAAGAGGAATTTATGAATCTCCAGCTATGGAGCTCCTTGGCAAGAGTTGGGAATATGTCCTTCAATTCGTTTTAGACAGAAGGGCTAGGGAGTTCTACACCAATTTGTCTAATGTGATAAGTACCCAGATATACCAGGGTTATTGGCTAGATTCCGCAACTACATCCGCATTAGCAGCCCTTTCTCCTCTCGCTTCCATGGTAACGGGAACTGTTCAAGTTAAATTGTATAAAGGAAACATTTTCTTTGACTCAATAGATGATTCAGTTGAGAAAATGCCAACCTCTTTGTACACGGATGATGGTTCTATGGAGGCTATGGGTGGATATGACCATAAAGATGCGGAAGGATTCTTGAATGTACTCGGTGTTTCAGCGAAGAACCTGGGTAGTAGACAATTGAGGGATTCTATTTAAATTGATTAGGAGTTGCTAAATTGGTCGCACAGACATCTGAAGAGGCTCGGAAGCAGATCGTTTCTTTAGTGAAGGATTTTGTTAGGAGAGATGTTGAACCTATTGCTAACACTTACGACAACGAAGATATTTACCCGCATGAATTGATTCCGACCATGTGTAAATTGGGTTTGTTTGGCATAAATATTCCAACGGAATATGGCGGGCTAGGTTTGGATTTTACAACTTTTGCGATGATTTTCGAGGAATTAAGCAAAGGTTGGATGAGCGTGTCTGGAATAATAGGCACCCACCATATACTAAGTCACATAGTGGCCAACAATGGAACAAAGGAACAAAAAGCTCGAATTCTGCCCAAAATGGCCACTGGCGAACTAAGGGGAGGGCTTGCTTTGACAGAGCCCGAAGCGGGTAGTGATGCACAAAACATATCTACAACTGCTGTAAAGGATGGGGAAGAATATATTATTAACGGCCGAAAAATGTTCATCAGCAATGGTGATAACGGAAATGTATTTGCGCTTATGGCAAAAACTAACCCAGACTCCGATCCAAGACATCGAGGTATAAGCTGCTTTATTTTTGAAAAGCCGACTGAGGGATTCAAGGTGGGACAGCATCTGGATAAACTTGGATACAGAGGCCTTGATACCTGCGAGTTGATTTTTGATGATTGCAGGGTTCCCGTTGAAAATTTAGTTGGGGGCGATGAAGGACGCGGTTTTGGACAAGTAATGAATGGCTTGGAGACTGGAAGAATAAATGTAGCTGCTAGAGCCGTCGGGGTAGCACAGGCGGCCTTGGACGCAGCATTGTCTTATTCGAAGAAACGATTGGCTTTTGGCAAAGCAATATCTGAGCATCAAGCTATTCAACTGAAATTGGCCGAAATGGCGACGAAGGTACACGCTGCTAGGTTGATGGTTTATGACGCGGCACGGAAGTTGGATTCAGGGGAAAGAAATGACCTTGAAGCTGCGATGGCTAAGTTGTTCGCGAGCGAGGTGTGTGGAGAGGTAGCTATGGAGGCTATGAGAGTACACGGTGGTGTTGGTTACACTAAAGATCTGCCTGTCGAGAGATATTATCGCGATGCCCCTTTAATGATTATCGGAGAAGGCACGAATGAGATTATGAAATTGGTTATTGCCAAGAGATTGCTGAACAACTAGCCATTCTTATTGGATATTTAGAGGGCAAGGTATTTGTAAAATGGATTCAGAAAAAAATATCATTGATTCAAAAGATAGTTTTGGCGGATGGTTTGAAGAATTTTCTCCCGGTCAAATATTTAAGCATTGGCCAGGAAAGACGATCACTGAAATGGACAACCATTTGTTTTCGCTTCTGACTATGAACGACAACCCACTCCATACAGATGAACACTATATGTCAGAGCATCAACATGGCAAGACATTAGTGAATGGGTTATTAATCATGAGTCTTGTAGTCGGAATGAGCGTTCGGCAAACTTCAGGTAAAGCTATTGCAAATTTGCTTTATGAATCAGTAACTCATGATGGACCTACATTTCATGGGGACACGATTTATGCAGAAAGCGAAGTTTTGGAGGTCACACCATCAAAAAGCAGAGATGATAGAGGTATGGTGTACATTGAAAGTCGAGGGATTAATCAAAGGAAAGAGAAGGTTCTCACTTTGAGAAGAAAATTTTTGGTAAAGAAAAGACCTTAGTCCAAATAGGGACTTTTTAATAGAAGAAAATAGATGTCAAAATTTATAGATAAACTTCAAATAACCTCTTCAATGAAGGAATCTCTTGTTTGTATTGGATTGGACCCTGACCCTGCAAAGATGCCGTGCTGTGACGTTTTTGAGTTCTGTAAAACAATAGTTGATAACACACAAAGTTTTGCAGCAGCCTATAAACCCAATTTGGGGTTTTTTGAAGCGTTTGGCATAGATGGATTGAGATCCTTGGAAAAAGTCATCGGATATATTAGGACAAGTTATCCTGGTACTTTTTTAATCGGCGATGGCAAAAGAGGTGATATTGGATCTACAAGTGAAAAATACGCCTATTCTATGTTTAAATTATGGGATTTTGATGCGGTCACAGTTAATGTTTTTGCTGGGTTCGATTCCATTGAACCGTTTCTAAAATATTCTGACCGGGGGGTTTTTGTTTGGTGTAAATCTTCAAATCCTGACGGTTATCAACTTCAGGATCTGCTTGTCAGAGGTGAAGATGGTAAGAAAATTTTTGAGATTATTGCCGAATATTGCGTTGAATGGAATTCTTCCGGCAATTTGGGTTTGGTTGTTGGAGCTACCTATCCTGAAGAATTAGGCACTATAAGAAGCATAGCCTCGGACCTTCCGATATTAGTGCCTGGTGTCGGGTCGCAGTCCGGAGATTTGGAATCCTCAGTGAAATTTGGTCTTGCGACAGAAACTCATGGTTTATTGATAAGCTCATCCAGAGGGATTATATACGCTTCTGATGACGTGTCTGTGTATGGTGATGAAGCGGCAAAGGCTTGTTCAGCCCTGCGGGAAGAAATTAATAATATTCTAATTAGTCTAGATAGAAGTTTTGTTTAAAAAAGACGTATGGTATTGACATATGATTACGAACTACTCTCTTGGCGACACGGTCACCATGAAGAAAAAGCATCCCTGTGGTTCACAGATTTGGACCGTGGATAGGGTAGGAGCGGACATAGGAGTCGTATGTCAAGGTTGTAATAGACGTATGGTTATTCCTAGGTATGAGTTGGAGAAAATGACACGATTGCTTCAAAAGAAATCCTAAGTCATGGGTTGTAACACCCATTACCTTGCCGATATCCTGAACGTAGGAATGCTCGTTGACATGCTCGCCGTGCGTATTTAAGATTTAAATTCCACTCTATAAAAGGAACCTTCAGGAGGCTAATTAAGGTGCTGGAACTTGAAATTGAAAGCATTCGTGTTAGACAGGAAACCCAGCAAAGGGCTGTTGTTTTGAAGGTTAAAGATTCTGACTTATATTTGCCTATTTTTATTGGCCAATTCGAAGTGGAAGCGATTAGATTTAAATTAATGGATGTGGAAGTACAAAGGCCAATGACTCATGATTTGCTTGGTTCAGTGATTGGTGATTTGGGAGGAACTATACATAGCATCGTTGTTTCAGAGCTTAAGAACGATACGTTTTTTGCAAAAATCGTAATCGATACCAAAGGTACCTTGATTGAGATAGATGCAAGACCGAGCGATGCTCTGGCCTTGGCAGTGCGTTCGGAAGCTCCAATATATGCTGAGGATGAGGTGGTAGAAAAAGCTGGAGTCTCTCTTGATTTTGAGAAGCAAGATTCCTCAGATGAAGAAGGCGAAGGGAAGCAGGTAAATGAGGAAGAATTAGAGAGTCTTTCTGCTTTCACGGACTTTATAGATTCCCTTGATTTAGAAGACATAGGCAACCAGGGTTAATAACTCACTTAACCTAATTTTTGACCCAAAGAAATGTATTGTGATAAAGTTAACAACCGTTCATGCGAGGCCGTATGAATTCCAAGAAATATGGGGCTATTGCTAGGCTGGTGGGTGTTGGTTGGTACGTTGGAATTTGTATAGGAGTTGGTGCATGGGCGGGGCTCTGGGCCGACAGTCGTCTTGAGCTTAGCCCAATGCTTACCCTCACTGGAATCGCCATAGGTCTTGTGGTGGCTTTGGTTGGCATGATAAGAATGCTTATGGCAGTCCTTAGATATGTGTCAGAATCTGATTAGGAGTTTTGGAAGAAGTGTCAAAGATACTGGGTAGTCCCAGATCACTAGCAATATTAATAATATGCGTGGGTGTGGTTGCAGCCAGCGTGCTAGGGGGGGCGTTAGGTAGCGCCTTCGGCCTTGGCTTCTTTGCATCCTCTTTGCCAGCGATTCAGCTGCCGGCAGAAAAAGTAACCGATGGATTCAATACACCAATTGGTAAGTGGGATGTAATGAACACCATGATTACCACCTGGTTGGCCATGCTGGTGCTAATAGTTATAGCCCTTAGGATAAGAAGTAAGTTAAATGATGTCCCTGGGCGGCTTCAGTCATTATTTGAAGTAACAATGGAATTTTTTCTTTCTCTCTGTGAACAGATTGCGGGTAAAGAGAAAGCAAGAAAATTCTTCCCATTGGTATTCACGATTTTTATTTTCATAATTGTCGCGAACTGGATGGGAATATTGCCTGGATTTGGTACGGTGGGCCGTATAGCAGGACCTGAGGAAATAGCTCATCACCATGATGCCCACGACTACCACGATCCGGCTTTGGCTGATAATGGACACGGCACAGCAGAAAATAAATCGAAAGGTCACGGGGCCACGAATGCCCATGGGGATGACCATGGATCACATCTTGATTCTGTTAAATTGCATGTATTCCGAGATTATGACTCTATACCGATAGCAGCTTTGTCTCCTGGTTCCCTCCAAGAAGAACTTACTTTCGCTGAATACGAAGAAAAGCACGGTGATATAGGTTCAGGTAAGAGGGCGGGTCACTTGGTCCCTTTTTTAAGGAGTGCTAACACAGATCTGAATATGTCTCTTGCAATCGCGCTAGTCGCTATGCTCATGGTTCATTTTTGGGGTTTTAGCATACTTGGTTTTCTAGGTCACGCAGGAAAATTTATAAGTTTTAAATCGGGACCAATTGGTTTCTTTGTAGGCATACTTGAGCTTATAAGTGAATTTGGAAGAATAATTAGTTTTACATTTAGATTGTTCGGTAACATCTTTGCCGGTGAGGTTTTACTCATGGCCATGGCATTTTTGCTACCCTTCATAGGAATCCTCCCATTTTTGGGGTTGGAGTTGTTTGTCGGCTTGATACAAGCCTTTGTATTCTCAATGCTTACATTGGTTTTCGCAGCCATGGCAAGCGTGAGTCACGATGATGGAGATCATCATTGAAGCCTTTTTGAAATTGCTTCAATGAAATAAAAAACGTAATCAAAACTTAAGGAGTTTGAAATGGAAGGAGACATAATGAACGTGGGTGCCGGTCTTGCGATCGGACTTGGAGCTATCGGTCCTGGAATTGGAATTGGTATGCTCGCTTCGAAGGCCATGGAAGCTTTGGGGCGCAATCCAGAAGCTGGTGCTCAGATACAGCAGAATATGATTCTAGCTATCGCGTTCACGGAAGCTATTGCTATTTATGCTTTGGTTGTCGCTATCATAATAAAATTCGTCTAAGGATAAGGTCTCATTTAGCGCCCAGATCGGTTCTACCCTGGGTGCCGACGAGTACTTCATAAATAGGAGTTCGGTATGGGAGATCTTGGAAT
>CAYPXS010000015.1:0-19311 GCA_964414725.1 uncultured Dehalococcoidia bacterium | reverse complement strand
ATTATTTGGGAGAATATTACTAATTCCAGTGTCACGGGAAACTTTAATTTAAACTCATCAAAAACGTCTCTTCCAGTGAAGAGCGAGTTGCCCCAGTCCCCAACCATAAACCCGGTAATCCAACTGAAATATTGAATATGTAACGGATCGTTGAGTCCTAGTTTTTCGCGAATTTCTTCAAGGTCTTCTTCTGAGACGTCTATACCCTCACCGCCTGAATTCGCTTCAGCAATTAGCAGTGCCACATCCCCTGGGGCAATTCTCAGTAGAGCGAAAATTAGTGCAGAAACAACGAATACAGTTAATGCCCCAAAGAGGAGTCGCCTAATCAAATATTCTTTCATCTTCCCCTACTTTACTTGGCTAGTACGTTTCTGATTGCTGGGAATTATATACAGCAATGCTTTGATTTTTCCATATCAAATCGGTTAATTGTTCTCCGAATTAAAAGCGGCCCCGTTACCATCGTTGGTAGCGAAGCCGCTTTGTAAATCTCTTACTCTGGCATGAAATATATTAGTCTCACCCCAGATAGATAATGCGACTAGTTTCTATCCAGCCACATCCTCTCCCACTGTGCCCATTTGTTCTGGGATGGGTGAGGGTACAATTGCCAGCCTTTAACTTCGTTAGACCAGCCTGGGAAAATGTACGTCCATGGATATGGGATTGAGTACATGGCTTCTGTTGCCAGTATTCTCTCAAGCTCATGCACAAGTTCTACACGTTTTGCAACGTCTAGTTCACTTGATTGCTCGAGTGCCAGTTTTTCTAGCCTAGCTGCCATTTCTGGATCGGCAACCTCTCGACCAGTACCACGGTAATACCAACTTTCTTTGTCTTTGACCAAGTGAATCATGTAGAAGTCATCTGGGTCAGCAACGTTGGTTCTAACCTTTGAGCCATAGTGGATGTCGTACTCTGCATTCTTCCCTCTTTCGCTTTGTACAGCGCTTTCAACAGCAGATACAGTTACTTCGACGTTAAGATTTTTCGCCATTTGGTCCATGAAGTATTCGCACCCATCGATATACATTTGGGCACTTTGGGCCATACATTCTACGCTAAAGCGATTTCCGGCCCCAAGAACTTCGTCGACCAATCGGTTAGCTTCAGCAATATCTGCGACCTTGCCTTCGCCTCTTCTCCATCCGGGCATTTCACCCAATTCAGCATCTGGTAGAGACCAAATACTTCCTGGTGGCATCCACAGGGTGTGTCGATGGACACCGGATACTTCCCCGGCCATGTTGAAATCAACCCAGTCGTCACGGTCCATTGCCAAGTGCATTGCCATTCTGATCCTAGCATCGTTGAACGGCTCTCTTTCCATGTTTATCTGGATGCCTTTACCCCAGGAGTGTAGCGCAGGCATAATCGTAAATTTGTCACTAAACCGTGCTTCAATTTGCTCTACGTGGGCTGGTAGTAGCGATGCACTACCTTCACCGTAGTAATCCACCTGTCCAGTTATTAGGGCGGAGAATCTAGCGGTGGCGTCAGTAATAATAAACTGATCTTGCCCTTCAATTAGAGGTAGGCCCTCTCTCCAGTAGTCAGGATTTGCCCTAGTTTTGGACTGAACATCAACTTCAAATTCGGTTGGAACAAAAGCTCCGGTGCCTGTACCGAATAAGAATGTTTCTGGGGTGGTTTCATCCAAAAGATCAATGTAAGCAATCTCTAACTCTGGATGAGTTCCCTCTTGTCTGATGTATTCAACAAAGTCCTTGTCCATATTGTTTGGAGAACCGAGCATGCCTGCGAACTGTGGCAGGGTTCTAGCTAGAGCCTCTCCAAACTCAACTTTGAAGGTATAGTCATCAATACAAGTGGATCCAGTGTAGTGCCCTAAGGCAGCTCTAGGCCCAGAGTGCAAAATTCCTTCCGGTGGGTTTAGGGCATATTCCAAACTTGCCTGAGCATCTTCACAGGTGAAACTATCGCCAGAAACTGCTGACTGAATTTCGTCAGGGAGATTGGTATTTGTCTGGAAATTAATGCCTTCTCGTAGTTTGAATACTACGGTCAACCCCGCGTCTTGTACTTCCCATGTCTCTGCTAGGTCACCTTCAATTTCTCCACCTAAGCCTTTCCAGGGATCGTACCTCAAAAGTGCATTATAGGTAGGTAGGAATTGAGGTCCTTCAAAGCTGTGACCATAGTTCGGGTCATGGCCAATAAGCTTGTGGGATGCTCCATATCGGAATATTCCACCTTTCTTTGGCTGACCCCACGCTGAGTTGTAACCTGGTCCGGACATATAAAGGTCCATCCAAGTTTGCTCAGCTGCCTTCTGGACCGGCGTTGGTACGGCAGTTGCTTTAGCTTCTTGGGCTACGCTTTTTTGCTGTAGGGCAACCGGTGCTGGCGCCGCCGCTGCTGGCGCTGCAGGCTGTGCTGGTGCCGCTGCTGCTGCTTGTGCAGGAGCTGCTGCTGCTTGTGCTGGTGCTGCTGCTGCTGCTGCCGCAGGAGCTGCGGCCTCTTCAGCTGCGCAGGCCATGAGCAATGAAATCATTGCCACGGCTCCCAGCACCATCATAATTCTAGTTCTCATAGTGTTCCTCCCATTTATCCAATGGTTTAGATTCCTTGTTTTACTCGCAAGAAGAACTCGCAATCACCATATAATGATTGACTGTTCGGGAACAATAAGGGATAAACTAGATAAGGTCAATGCATATTGGCTTTATGAATCCCTTTTTAGATATTTATTTAAAATAGACATGTGTAAACCATTTATCCAAAAAACTAATAACGAAGCAATAATTTAGTGAAATTATCTACGATATGTCCTGGTTGTGGGCGAAGTAATGACTTGGAACGGCTTTTTTGTCCTCATTGTAGAAGCCCTCTGAGCAGGGGTCGTGAAGTTGCGGAAGAAGAAGCCAATCAAATCGAATCTGATCGAATTGAAACGATCAATAAAGTCAGAAAGAAAAACAAATTTTTGAAATTTGCTTTTCTTTCTGTAGCGATAATTGCTATTGGGCTAATCATTTGGAGCCCTGGTAATCAGACCAGTGAGCCTACAACTGACCTATCAGCGAAGCCTGCTGGGCGATCTTGGAATATGTATCAAGGTGGCCCCTCCCTATCCGGCACTAGAGATATAAGTCAATTGACCATAACAAAGGACGAGGCCGAGGTAGAATGGACATATCAGTCAGAAGGGCCAATATCTTCATCGCCAGCAGTAACGGATGAGGCTGTCTATGTGAGTACAGATGATAGAAGAATCGTCGCTTTAGATCGCAGAACGGGTCTCCCTCTATGGGAATACCCAGCTGAGGCACCCACGGATTCCTCTCCAGCTGTTGCAGGCGATCTTCTTTATGTTGCGCTTAGGGAAGGTCGGTTTGTTGCTTTGGATAGGTTCAATGGTACGGAAATTTGGAATTTTCAGAGTGAGGAGCCCTTTTTCTCATCACCGACCGTTCATAATGGAATCGCATATATAGGGTCTGGAGATAAGCATTTTTATGCTTTCGACGCATTTACTGGAGATCAACTTTGGAAGTATGACGCGGGGGCACGAATTGCGAACGCAGGGGTTGTGAATGAAAAAGTGGTCGCTTTTACTACACAGAACAATGTTGTTCATATTTTGGATGCTTTCAGCGGAAGCTTAAGACTTGATTACCCGATTGGTTCTTCGTACAGTGCCCCAGCCATGGATGGAAAATTACTATTTGTCACTGATTTAGATGGAATAATAAGGGCGATTGATTGGACGATGATTCAGTATCCAATGGAGAAAACCGCTCGCCGATTCAGGATGACAATGTTTTTATGGGGCTTTGAGGATACACCACCTGTTATGAAGGGATTTGTATGGAAAAAGAGAACGAAGGAAGTTTTCCAAAACACTCCTACAGTTGGAAACGGCATGATCTATGTGCCATCTCTAGACGGTCGTGTCTATAAGCTAAGTGCCTCAACTGGAAAACCCCAATGGGTATATGAAACTGAAGGTACGATTTCGGAATCAGTTTCAGTCGTCGGAAATATGATGTTGGTAGGAGATTCCAGAGGAAAGGTACATGGGGTGGACACAGAGACTGGAGAGAATATATGGGATATTCAATTGGATGGCCATGTTTCATCAACTCCGGTTGTTTCAGGCGATACTCTATTTGTTGCCACGGAAAATGGTTCAATATATGCGATTAAATAGGGAGGTATTGGAGGTGAACCGAGGGTGGCAGATATAACCGTTGATGAATTTAAAGGTTACATAAAAAACCATAAAGACGCGTCGGGTCTTAATTTATCCGGCCTTAATTTGTCTAATCTGCGAATCCAGAAACTCAAACTAAGAGGAGCAAACCTCAGCGGATGTGATCTTTCTCGATCTGATCTCAGTGGCTCAGATTTAACAAGAGCCAATTTGAGAGGAGCCAATCTAGATAGAACAGTCCTTCGAAACTCTATTTTTGTTAGGGCTAATTTAACGGTAACCAACATTAGGGAAGCAGATTTGAGGGATGCCGATTTCACAGGGGCTAACCTGAGCGGAGCTGCCTCTAATTCCGGTCAAAGTACAGCCAGAGTTATAGGGGCTAATTTGCATAAAGCTAACGCTCAAAATGCTGATTTCACTAATGCGATTCTTGTTAGGGTTAACTTTAATTCCGCGCATCTCACTGGGGCTAGATTTCATGGTGCGAACATAACAAGGATGTCATTGCAAGGGGCTAACTATGACATCGATGCATTTGATCAGGCAATTGGTGTTTAAAAGCGCGAGGAATCTGCTGCTAGAATTATTGAGGTTAGATAAATGGAGAGGTGCAGAAGAATTGAGTGGTCGGCCTGATATTCCCCAATTAGTTATTTTAGGAATAGGTAATCCTGGACCAAAGTACCAGCAAACCCGCCATAATGCGGGGTTTTGGGTTATTGAAACTCTCGCCGACACCTTAGGCCTTGAGTTAAAAAGAAGTCATAAGACCACTCTCATGGCTTCGGGATCACTGGCTGGTACTAGCGTAGTTATAGCAAAACCGCGAACATATGTTAATTTGAGTGGCGAATCAGCTTCCTATCTGCTTACTCGATTCTCTCTCCCGGCAGAAAGATTGCTCGTGATATATGACGATATACACATAGAGGTAGGCAAGATGAGGTTAAGAACAGGTGGCAGTGCTGGGGGCCACAACGGGATGAGGTCAATAATCGATTCTTTGAATACTCAGAATTTCCCCAGATTGAGGATAGGGGTTGGGAGACCTGAAACAGGTGAAGATCAAATTGGATACGTGTTAGGCGTCCCCTCTGACAACGAAAAGGAAACTCTTTTGAAATGCGTCTCAGATGCACATAGATGTATCGAGACTCTATTGACGGAAGATATCGATGTTGCTATGGATCGATTCAATTAACAAATTTTGGAAATATAGAGCTATACGGTGACAGCTCTGAAACATATCCGGCTTACTTTCGGGTTACTCGTTTTACTTTCCTTTTTGTCTTTTTCCTGTGGGGCACATGACGGAACCGCCGAGACTGATATTTGGATTCAAGACTCTGAATCTAAGGGTTCATATTTTATTGATTGGTTGGATTTGGTGGATACGCCACCAGATAGAGATTTGAAAAATCTTGCAATGCAGTATGGGTATGGAGCAAATGAAGATTTTGCAAGCAACGAAAACAAGGCTCGAAATCATCATGTGGGCCAGCGGGAACAATTTTTGGTTACTGATTTGTCCTCAACGACATCTTATGGAGTGGAGGCTGAGCTAGTCCATATTACCGATAGCGCGTATTGGTATGTTGATATTAGAAGTGATGTTGATAGGGGTCTTTATGAGGCCGTAGCAACAGAATGGGAAACAATCTACAAAAAACAATTTTCAAAATCTGAAATTCCTAGAATTACTATCCTGAATACAGAAATAGAAGGAGCAGCGGGCTACTTCAGCGATATAGATTTTTATCCTAGGTGGGTTCATGCTAATAGCAACGAACGTCCAATGGTTTACATTGACTCTCACAGAAATAAACCTGGGTCAAATAGATATATGTCGGTTTTGATCCATGAGTTTCAACATGTGATTCACAATTTTGCCGACGAGGGAGAAGAAGCCTGGGTAGAAGAGGGATTAGCAGAACTAGTGGTAAGGAATGCGGGCTATGAAACTCCCTTAGAACGGTACTTTTTGACAGATCCGGATACACAGTTGAATTTCTGGCCAGACGAACCTCGTAAGACCCCAGCACATTACGGAGCTTCTTCTTTGTTTTTTGAGTTTGTCATGGGAGAAATAGAAGGTACGACTTTATTGGAAAGTTTGATGGAAGAACCTCTTGATGGTATTGCGGGTGTAGACAGTTGGTTGAGTAAAAATGGAACTAATTTTCACAAGGAATTTGGGAAGTGGGTTGTTGCTAATTATTTGAAGTTAGGATTTGAAGAATTTTCATACCCCTCGAGAAAGCTTGGATTAAAAGGGGGAATAGATAAATTGGAGATGGGGGAAAATACTTACCAAGTTTCACAATATGGGGCTCGTTATTTTGAGGCAGATCTACAAGATATCGAGATAATGTTTAGAGGAAATAATTTTGTAGATCGTTTCAAAACACAATGCGTCAACAGGTGTTGGTGGTCCAACAAAGGGGATTCAATAGAATCGTCTCTGATGTCGAAAATCGATTTGACAACTACAAAAGATCCCGCGTTGCATTTTGATCTCTGGTACGACATTGAAGAAGGTTGGGATTACGGTTATTTATCGGTTTCTATCGACGGAGGGGGAACTTGGAGAACTTTAGATGCACCAGGAACAACGGTCTTCGATCCAGTAGGTGCAAACTATGGACATGGGTATACGGGACAATCAGATTGGACGAGCCATACCGTTTCCCTAACTGATTTTGTTGGCAAAGAAATAGAAATCAAATTTCAATATGTGACAGATGCCGCGGTTCATCTTGACGGGATGCTTATTAAAAACATTAGATTAACTGAGATGAATACGGAATTCATTAACCAAAAGTTACAAATTAAGCCTTCTGGGTTTATGTTGGTGGACGAAAGCCTTAATCAGAAATTTCTTTTTCAAATCATAAAAAAATTGGCAAGTGGCAAACATGTAGTTGATAATGTTTCGCTAGATGAGCTGAATGAAGCTGTATACTCCGTACCCAGAAATGAAAACTTGGCCGGTATAGCTGTCGTAATATCTGGTATGAGTGGAATCACCCAGCAACCGGCGATCTTCGATCTTGTGGTTTCCGAAGTTCTTGATAAATAATAACTTGCTACTAGCTTGCGATGCTTTAGTGAGTATTGATACTGACCGGACGTGATTTCTAATTGAATGTAGATAACAATAAAACAGGTGTTGCCGCGAAGTATAAGTGGTTTGTATATGCATCGGTAGCAGCTGGGGCATTCTTGACTGTCTCTGATCAAACCGGGACTAATATTGCGATGCCTAGAATTGCAGAAGATCTTTCCGCTGATATACCTACTGTCCAATGGGTATACCTTATATATACCTTGTCCATTAGCTCATTATTATTGCCTATGGGACGGCTGTCAGATTTAGTTGGGCGGAAAATTGTCTATTGCGTAGGGTTGGCGATTTTTTCGATTGGAGCTCTAATAGCCTATTTATCCGGTATTTTGCCAATTTTATTGGCTGCGAAAGCTTTTCAAGGATTTGGCGCAGCGATGATACAGGCAAATGGTATGGCTCTCATGGCTGAGTCATTTCCTCGTGCAGAAAGGGGTAAGGCACTTGGTCTATATATGACTGTAATCGGTCTAGGTGCTACTGGTGGGCCGGTTATCGGGGGGTATCTGATTGGTGCTTTTGGGTGGCGCTCAATGTACTTGGCGGTTTTGGTGTTTGGAATAATATCGCTGGTTCTTTCTCTTAAGATATTGAGAAAGGAGAATGTTTCTTCTAATGTCAAAGACCTATCTTTTGATTGGATAGGGGCAACTTTATCGGCGGCAGCCTTAGCTTTGTTTTTATTGGGTCTCACCTACTCTTACAGACTGGGTTGGGACAATTTGATAGTAATTACGGGGTTTTTATTATCAGCTTTATCTCTGTTTTGTTTCATTTGGTGGGAAAGACGAAACAAGAATCCTCTGGTTGATTTGTCCTTGTTTTCAGTACCAGTATTTTCCTTAGGAATGGCTGCAAGATATTTGGCTTTTATGTCAGGATCGTCAGCATTTTTCTTAATGCCATTTTATTTGATCCAAGTTATTGGCTTGAAAGAATCGGAGGCTGCGCTGATCATGGCCCCAAGTTCGATCATGATGGCCATTACTAGTCCGCTTAGTGGTAGGTTGTCGGATAGGATAGGCACCAAATGGCCAGCGGTCGCAGGCCTAGTGTGTTGGTCTTCTGCTATAGCTATATACACCACCCTGTCAGTTGGATCATCTCCTTGGATTGTGGTTATAGGTATGTTTCTACAAGGTTCTGGCAATGGAATATTTGGTTCTCCAAACACCAGTGCCGTAATGAATGTGGTTGAATCAAACAAATATGGCGTTGTATCAGCTCTCCTAAATATGGTCCGGACCTCTGGCAATTTAACTGGGATCGCGATGGGTACTACTTTGGTTGTCTTCACCATGGCCTCCATGAACTATCCTCCAGATCTTTCAGCGATTGAATCAGCGGGAGAGAATGCGTACGGGACAGGTTTAAAAACAGCATTCACCGAAGGTATCACTAGAGCATTCTGGATTGGCACCGGTATTGTAGGATTTGCGGCTTTATTTACTGCATTTAGACCAGAAAAACCCATAAGAGAGAGAAAAATTAACAAGACTCTTTGAGTGCCTGTTATACTTTGTTGTCAATATCGGGATGTGCGATATCAAGGTTAATAAAAAGATCGAAGTGGGATTGATATATGAGTGGAGCTAATTACTCTTTTTCAACGTTTTCAAAAAACGAGTTCTACGCGCAATTAAATGCACGGTTGGTTGATATGGCTGAGGTTGGATCAGACCGACGCATTGTAGATCTAGCCTGTGGCACAGGTGGAGTTACCAGACTCATTTTGGAAAGAATTAATCGTACTCGAGACACAGTTGTAATTGCTCTTGACCATTCGCAGTCAGCTTTGAAAGCTGCGATGGAAGAACTTATGGATATTTCTGACAACGCCGTTAAATATGTTCAAAGTGGTGTTGAAAATGTTTCGGAAGCTGTAAAAGAATCTGTTGATACCATTGTGTTCTGTAACGCAATTCACTATCTCCCAGATAAAGATAAGGTAGTCCATGATATTGGCGACGCCTTACGTACAGGGGGAAAATTTGCATTTAATACTTCTTTTTATGAAGGAGGACAGCATGAAGATTCCTCTGCTTTTTACAGCAAATGGATGTTCAAAGCGTTCAGGATTCTTAGAAAGGAATATGGGTTAAAACCTGATAAAACGGCAAAGGTAGAATCTAGGAGACAATTAACTCCTCAAGAGTACAGTGAACTATTAGAAAGAAATGGCCTCACTATACTCAGACAAAAAGTTGATACTGTTCAGGTTCCCATAGAAGGATGGTTGGATATAAGTACATTTTCTGATTTTATTGAAGGTACTATGCCTGGAGTCCCCATGGATGAAGCGAGTGCCGCCCTTCAAGAGGGCATAAGGCAAACCTATTCTGAACTTAATGTGACACACGTACCAAGGAATTGGCTCGATATCATAGCTGTGAAGCGTTGAGAATCGAAGGCGCAGTTTTTCTCCGGTAAATCACTATAAAGATGTATGCGTGTTTTCAGCTAAGTTACTTATTTATCTTCACACTTAAACTATAATTGAATCAGGCAATTATTTACTTTACTCGACACAGTGAGACCATCTATGACGTTATCGAATGATCTTCCAGACCAATCAGGCAGATATGGGCGATTTGGTGGTAGATATGTGCCAGAAACATTGATGCCGGCCATAAATGAATTGGAAGAATCCTATAAGAAAGTTCAAGTAGATAAAGAATTCCAGGCGGTATTGTCAGAATTGCTGGTTAATTTTGTGGGGAGACCTACTGAGTTGTACTTTGCTCCGAACCTTACAAAAAGATTTGGTGGGGCAAAAATTTTTCTCAAACGTGAGGATTTGGCTCATACAGGCGCTCATAAGATTAATAATGCCTTAGGTCAGGGGCTTTTGGCGAAGAAGATGGGAAAGACTCGAATAATAGCGGAAACAGGCGCTGGCCAGCATGGTGTGGCCACAGCCACAGTATGTGCCAAACTTGGCTTGGACTGCGTTGTTTATATGGGGGCGGAGGATATAAGAAGACAGGCGCTAAATGTTTTTAGAATGAAATTGCTGGGGGCTGAAGTCATTTCTGTGGATTCTGGCAGTAAAACACTTAAAGATGCTATTAACGAGGCGATGAGAGATTGGGTGACTAATGTGGATGATTCATACTATCTAATTGGCAGCGTAGTAGGGCCTCATCCTTATCCAATGATCGTGCGTGATTTCCAAAGAATAATCGGACAGGAAAGCAGGAAACAAATTTTGGAACAAGTTGGGGGCTTGCCAGATTATGTAATAGCTTGTGTTGGAGGGGGCAGTAATGCGATGGGGCTGTTCTACGATTTTATTGGTGACGAGGGAGTGAATTTAGTAGGAGTGGAGGCGGGAGGAGATGGTATTGATTCTGGCAGACATTCCTCTACAATTTCTGCCGGTTCAGTAGGTGTTTTGCACGGTAGTATGTCATATCTCATTCAAAACGAAGATGGCCAGATTATAGAGACTCATAGTATTTCGGCGGGCTTGGATTATCCGGGAGTCGGCCCGGAACATAGCTGGCTGAACGATAGTAAGCGAGCGTCATACGTAAGTGTGGATGATGCCCAGGCCCTCGAAGGATTCAAATTATTATGCGAGTCAGAAGGAATAATTCCAGCACTTGAACCAGCCCATGCGGTTTATCACGTGTCTCAATTAGCACCTACTTTGAGTAAAGATCAGGTCATATTGATGGGTTTGTCTGGTCGTGGAGATAAAGATATGGAGACCGTGGCAACAGAAATGGATGTTCAGGTTTAGTTTGAAATGGCACCAATTGATTCTAGAGTGGTTCATGGGATCCTGTGGAGAATACCGACCCTAGTTTTACTAATTTCCTTTTTGATTCCCTCAATGGGTGTTATGTTGAATCATCATTTTCCAGAGAGAGACCCATATCATTCCCATTTGACTAATGTAGCAAAACACAGCCATATAGGTTTAGTTGAGCATACTCACCGTGACTTAGATGTTCCCTTATCTTCCACACCAGTTTTTTTGTCAAAAAATTTGGGAATGGGGTCAGCTGGGACCCATATTGATCTGTTAAAAACGGAGTCTCAAGTGCCGAGGGCTCCCCTTGAATTAACTAACTTGTCGATTCTGAACATAGAATTTTATGAAGGCGCAAACATTATTGTTGAGATTCCGCCACCGATCCTATAGTGAGTACTTCTAGAAACGTAGTTTGCTATTAAATAGGAAGGTGGAGGGAATAAATGCCCGCGTTCCGTGCCATTATTTTGGTGTCGTCGTTACTTTTGGGACTATATATTCAATCAGTAACATTGGTTGAAGCTAATGGTTCAATACGCTCATATGAAAAAAAAGTAATTGGAAAATACATCATAGGTTTAGGTACAGCGCCCCCTTCTCCAACAATCGGCGTCACTCATTTTGCCGCCTTTGTGGAAGATAAGGAAACAGGGGTGAAATATATGGACGCTGACATAGAGTTTTTTGCGGTCCTCTCAGGCCTGAACCCACAAAAAATAGGTCCCTACCAAATGATTAATAGCCTTAAGGACCCCATGTATTATGAGGTTGATACTTCCCTTAGAAAAGAAGGAATTTGGCTAATAACATTGGTAATAACAATAGGGGAAGAAACTCTTCCTTCTGTCGTGTATGAGGTTGAAGTTAAAAAACAAAATCCGATAGTACCTATTTTGACGGTGGGAACCTTGCTGTTTTTCCTAGGCATTCTGAGTTTGTCGCTACGTTCTTGGGTGAAAGAATATAGAAAGAAACAAAAAATTCGGAACGGTTAATGAAAAATAATAAATTTACGATATATGTTGCTGTTGTAGCTCTCTTCTTCGTTTTATCAACAGCTTGCGGCTCTTCAGAAAGTGATCAATCTTCGACCAATGCAGCATTTGATATTGTGATTAATGGGGGGAATTTAGTCGGTGATGTTGACACTTTGAGGATAAAGAAAAATGAGGATGTCACCTTAAATATTGCTTCTAATTCTGAAATCACCGTCCACTTGCACGGATATGACATTGAGAAGACAATTTTAGCTGGATACACTGCTGTCATAGAATTCAAAGCCAATGCTACCGGAAGATTTGTGGTGACCACTCATAAAGTAAAATCAGGACACCATGGGGACCACGGTTCACATTCGGGTCATGGAGATATGGCTACGGACACTGAGGTCCATGCAGCTTTATTTGAATCTGAGACCCTAAGTCCGGGAGATACCTATAAATATGAAATACCTACTGATTTTAAGGAGGCTATCATTCCATATCATGATCATATGAGTCATGATTTTGTTGGCCAAATAGAGGTGTCGAGTCATCATGGGATTGGTGGTGAGGTATTTGTGGCTGTAAGAGATGGAGACCCACAGTTTAGTCCTGAAAGCGTGGTGGTGAAGCCAGGAGCCAAGGTTGAATGGACAATCGAATCAGAAAGAAAAGTTCGATTAACCAGCGGCTTGCCTCAACCTATGAATCAGCCACCAGTCCACAACGATCACTCAAGTCACTCAAATGGTGACTCAGAAGAAAAGACCCTAATAACCCTAGAAGTTTACCCGTAACTCATTTTGTGAAATTGTGATCACTAAAATAAAAATATATATGGCACTAACCATTTTGGGTATTTCTACTCTTTTGTTTGTTCCTAAGGTGAGTGCCCATGGCTTTGGAGAACGATACGATTTACCTATTCCTTTAAGCTATTTTCTAATTGGCTCTGCTCTTGCAGTAGCTTTATCTTTTGTCGTTATTGGTTGGTTTATACGTTCTAGTGCCAACAATTCCGAATATCCAAGGTTTAATATTTATCGATTCTCTGTAATCGAATTGGTTTGTAAAAGTGCTTCCAAAACACTCGGGCTGATTTCGGTTCTGATTCTCATTTTAGCGATTCATACTGGTCTTACCGGCACCTCAAATGCGATAGAAAATTTTGCACCAGTTTTTGTATGGATCATATGGTGGGTTGGGGTCGGATATGTCGTGTGCCTGGTGGGGAATGTATGGCTAATTATGAATCCCTGGTTAGTTATATTTAACTACGGGGAACAATTATTTGGGAAGCGGAAAGAGTTTGTAGATTGGCCTAAAAAGCTAGATGCTTGGCCGGCACTCGGATTTTTCCTACTATTCGCTTGGATTGAAAATGTACATCCTGCTAGTTCCGAACCGTTTAGTTTGGGAATTCTATTAATAATTTATTCCCTTATAACATGGGGAGGGATGATTTTGTTTGGGAAACATGTGTGGTTGACGCATGGTGATCCCTTTTTTGTTTTATTTAATTTATTCGCTCGTTTTTCCGCTACTGAGTTAAGGGTGACGGGTAGTAAAAATTGGTGTGTCCACTGCTCTTCGGGATGTCAGGAAAATCTTCAGTTAACTGACTGTGTTGATTGTTATGAATGTTGGGAAAATGCACCTTCAAAAAATAGAGAATTTTCATTAAGGCCTTGGTCGACTGGTTTGTCTCGAGGAGATCGAGTTACCCCTGCAATAATGTTCTTTCATGTAACTGCACTGGCTACGGTTTCCTTTGACGGATTTTCTGAAACCCCTGCTTGGGTTGAGATTCAGACCATTTTGTGGCCGTTAATTGACCCGCTTCCTGGTTCTGCAGCTGGTACGGTGGAAACATTGGGAATAATTTTGGTGCCCATAATTTTTGCAGGAGTATATTTGTACGTATGTGGCTTTATATCTCGAATGTCCTATGGGCAAATGCGGCCCATAGATATTAGGATGAGTTTTGTATTTTCGTTGGTTCCAATAGCCCTAGCGTATAACCTCTCCCATTATCTATCCTTTCTATTAATTACTGGACAGGAAATAATTTCCCTTGTGTCAGATCCTTATGGCTTTGGATGGGACTTGTTTGGTACAACAGACTTTAAAGTAAATATAGCAATTATTGACGCTAGGTTTGCTTGGATATTTTCTGTGATCGCTTTGGTAACAGGTCACATAATATCTGTATTTACTGCCCACATAATAGCTTTGAGAAAAACGAGGACTCATTCAGTTGCTGTCAGAAGCCAATATCCGATGCTGTTTTTAATGGTGTTTTACACGGCTGTGAGTCTTTGGATAGTGGCTCAACCAATTGTGGAATAGTTTAGACCTTGTTAAATTGGGACTATTGGAAAATTTCAATTGGATACTTAACAGAGAGGGCAGTATGTCGAATGACCCAGAAAACGTTAAATCTTTTACTTGTCCCAAATGTTCGAATGGTTCATTCGAGACAGGTGAAATTCGAACAACAGGATCAGGACTTTCTAGGTTTCTAGATCTTCAGAATCAAAAATTTGCTCACATAACATGTGACAGTTGCGGGTATACCGAGTTTTTCAAAAGGCGTGGAGGCCGTGCGGGAAACATATTAGATTTGTTTACCGGTGGATAGGATTTCCTATAACTATAAAAACTAGGAGAGAGATGATGGAAGGTAGGAAAGTTACAATATTGGGAGGGGGAAATACGGCGTTCTCTGTAGCCGCCCGATTATCTCACATGGGTAATACTGTATGTCTTCTTGAGCATCCCGATTTTGCAGAATCTGTTTCGCATATATCATCTACCAAAACGATAAATTTGGAAGGCGTTTTAGAAACTGGTCCAGCTTTAATGGATAAAATAACATTGGATCCGTCTGAAGCTTTGGAATTCTCTGATTTATTATTATTAATTGTTCCAGCCTATGCTCACAAACCTTTTGCTGAATTCTGTGGACCCTATCTTACTGACGATCATACTGTCGTGATTATGCCAGGAACGTTAGGATCGTTAGAATGGAAAGTATTAGCTTCGGAATTCGGGGCGAATAATATGACCGTCGCAGAAGTTGATACAGCTCCCTATGTTTGTAGAAAGACTTCCAACGATAGCGCCGTTATATGGGGCGAAGTGACCGCTTTAGGATTGGGAGTTATCCCATCTTCAGAAACTTCGTCTGTGCAGGAGATGCTGCAACCTCTTTTCCCAGGTGTTACAGCATATTCAGATTCTTTGGAATGTGGCTTGTCAGCTATGAACCCTGTAGTACACCCTGCTGGAGTTTTAATGAATGCCGGAAGGGTGGAATATTCCCGCGGAGAGTTTTACTTCTATGAAGAAGGAGTTTCCAACTCTGTTGCAAAGGTGATCGAGGCCGTAGATGTAGAAAGAAGAAGGATTGGTACTGCTCTGGGCTATGAACTTGTCCCAGTCGCAGACGGGTTTCATCAAGCTGGATTTGGTCCTAAAGGGAACCTTTGGGAGGTGATAAATGGTAGTCACATGCTCACAAGGCTAAAAGCACCCGGTTCTTTGGAAACCAGATGGCTATCAGAGGATATTCCTTTCGGAATATCTGCTTGGAGCAAAATTGGACACCAATATGGCATTAGCTGTCCTGTGATGGATTCGTTTGTCCAAATTGGGAATATCGTCATGGATGCAAATGGAACGGAGGGAAGAGGCCTAAAAGACTTTGGAATTGAGAATTTATCGCTTGCCGAGTTGAAAAATTATCTTCTAACAGGAATCTAATAAGAGACAGGCCATTAAAATATGATTCCTGCTTGAATTTTAAGATGGCCATTTGCAAGGGTGCATGGTTTGACCCTTAATTAGACTGGGCAGTATAATTCGGGCGCAGTAGTGGTTTGGATTGATATGAGCTTTGGTGTAGACACCGCAATTCCTGTGGAGTAAAGGCAATCAAAGAGGACAGCCGGTCCAGCTTTCATACCGAGGTTAACCCCTTATATTCGAAGGAATTTCCTTCGACGGGTGGCGACACCATGAAAGAAGCGTGTGGAGTAGTCGGTGTTTATGCGCGAGATGAAGATGTAGCGAGATCGATATTTTTTGGATTGTATGCACTTCAGCACCGAGGCCAGGAAAGTGCAGGAATATCCGCAAGCGATGGTCGTAGAATCCGTCTTCACACTGAGATGGGACTTGTTTCCCAGGCTTTCCAAGAGAATGATCTATCCCACCTTTCTGGTCATATAGGTATTGGGCATACGAGATACTCAACTACCGGTTCTAGTAATATCAATAATGCTCAACCTATATTATGCAGCGGGACCAGCATTGAAATTTCTCTTGCGCACAACGGGAATGTCATTAACGCGGTTGACCTCAGAGAGGAATTAATGGATTGGGGTGTTCAATTCCGATCTTCAGGAGATTCCGAGATAATAGCCCACTTGATTGCTAACGCGCCGGCAGAAAACTGGTCTGAACGTATTGCATATGCAATGCGCAGGCTGCAGGGAGCCTACTCCTTAGTTATTATGACTAACCGAGAGGTTTTAGGAGTAAGGGATCCATTAGGTGTAAGACCTCTCTGTATAGGTAAATTAAATTCGGGTTGGGTATTAGCCTCTGAATCATGCGCCCTGGATCACATTGGTGCCGAGTTTGTAAGGGAGGTTGAACCGGGAGAAGCAGTTCTAATCGATGACAATGGCATTAAATCGATTTACCAAAAGCCCAAAGATGGACCATTTGGAAGGTGTATATTTGAGCAAATATATTTCGCGAGACCAGATTCATTATTGAATGGACAGTTGGTTTATAGCAATAGAATGGCCATGGGAGCACAGCTGTCGAAGGAACACCCAGTTGAAGCAGATTTGGTAATCGGTGTTCCTGACTCAGCTACTGCCTCGGCCGTCGGATATTCACAGGAATCAGGGATACCCTTCACAGAAGGTCTGGTGAAAAATCGATATGTGGGCAGAACTTTTATATTGCCAGACCAGCGCCTCCGAGAGCTTGGCGTTCGAAGGAAATTAAATTTACTGCCTCAGATTCTTGAAGGAAAAAAAGTAGTAGTGGTTGATGACAGCATAGTAAGAGGGACTACGACTCCACATGTTGTTAATCTTTTGAAAAAAGGTGGTGCTAAAGAGGTTCACGTCCGAATTTGTGCTCCTCCAATTGTTTCTCCCTGTCATTTCGGTGTAGATATGGCTACTAAAGCTGAGTTGATAGCAAGTACGAATTCTGTCGATGAGATACGAGAGTTTATTGGTGCTGATTCACTAGGCTTTTTAAGTGAGGATGGCTTACTAGAAGCAGTATCCGGGAATCGAAGTGAATACTGCATGGGATGTTTCACTGGCACATATCCAATACCAGTTCAACTAGAAATGGATAAATTAGTTCTAGAAACTTAAGAATAGGTGCCAACCATTGAGCGAATTTGGTGCTGAAAGCATCTCTCTGGGAATTTTAGCCTCGCATGGCGGAACCAATTTACAGGCTATTATTGATGCTTGTGAAAATGGGTTTCTGGAGGCGCATGTAGCAGTTGTAGTAAGCAACAATTCAAAATCCTATTCTTTGCAGCGGGCTAGAAACTCAGGGATTCCTGCTTTTCATTTGAGTTCGCAAACTCATTCTAGTAAGAAAGATTTAGATTCAGCAATAGCATGCACTTTAAAAAAATATAGGGTGGATTTAATAATCTTGGCTGGATATATGAAACGTATAGGCTCCCCTGTATTAAAAGCTTTTCACAATAGAGTAATAAACAGTCATCCTGCTCTACTACCAAAATATGGGGGGGAAGGAATGTATGGAGATCTTGTACATGAAGCAGTTGTAAAAGACAAATCGAATGAAAGTGGGATAACGATACACTTAGTAGATGAAGATTATGACAGTGGAGCGATAGTCAGCCAGAAAATTGTAGCTGTTGATCCTTTTGGTGGAGTTGACTCCGTGAGAAATGAGATTCAACGACATGAACATAATTTCTGGATAGAAACTCTAAATAAGATTCAAAAGGGGGAAATCGATTTGGATAAAGTTGGCATCTGAACCGAGGTGGATTGCCAATTAATTCATACTAAGTCATGAACTATAAAAAAGTTACTTATGAATCGGCCGGTGTTAATTTACAATCATCGGAAAAGATTAAAAACAAGATAAAAGATTTAGCTAAGGAGACATACAATTCTAACGTAATCGGCGGCGTTGGTGGATTTGGAGCGATGTATAAGATTTCCGGTTATCGGGAACCTATATTGGTTAGTAGTACCGATCCGGTAGGTACCAAATTGATGGTGGCAGGAATGATTGGAAACTATTCCTATATCGGAGAAGACTTAGTTAATGCTTGTATAAATGATCTCATTGTTGTCGGTGCCGAGCCACTTTTTTTCCTTGACTATATAGCCACATCTGAAATGATTCCAGATGTAGTAGCAACAATTGTGGGTGGTATTTCCCAAGCATGCAAGAATGTGGGTTGTGCTCTTATTGGAGGAGAAACTTCTGAGATGCCAGGAGTTTTCAATGAATCTAATTTTGATATATCGGGGTTCGTTGTTGGTGTGGTAGAGGCTGACCAAATGCTTGATCCGATTAATACAAGCAGAGAAGGCGATATTCTCATAGGTCTACCATCAAACGGTCTTCACACAAATGGATATTCTTTGGTACGTCATGTTTTTGACCTGCCAAATAACTTGGATCTCCTAGGAACAAAAGTAAATAAATCTGAAGAAACACTTGGTGAATCACTCCTAAAACCACATCCTTCCTACTATGAAGATCTGAAGCAAGTGTTTTCTTCTTGTAAAGGTATCGCTCATATTACTGGAGGGGGGTTGTACGAAAATATGCCTAGGATTTTACCTGATGATCTTCAAGCTGAATTTGATGCCTCACTGTGGGATATACCTCCTGTATTCCAATTTATCAAGGACACAGGCTCTATTGACCCTGAAGAGATGTATAGAGTTTTCAATATGGGTTTGGGAATGGTTATTGTCTGTTCACCAGAAAATGCTGCCGAGATTTTAGAAACTATTCCTAATGCAAACATAGTGGGTAAATTACAGGCCAGATTTTCTGACGACAGAGTGATCATAAAAAACAAAAAATAATTACCGAGAATGGAACAAACACATGAAAGCTTTATTGAGTGTCTATAACAAAGACAATATAGAACATATCGGAACTTCCCTCAGTGAAGCAGGATATGAAATTATAAGTACCGGAGGGACTTATAAATCTTTAAAAAAAGCTG
>CAYPXS010000014.1:0-19406 GCA_964414725.1 uncultured Dehalococcoidia bacterium | reverse complement strand
GGTCATGGTTTTTCACAACATTATCACATACTATAGGGCGATAATTTGTATTCACTAACGGGAGTTTCAATTGCCGGGTCCTTTAGATGGAATAAAAATCATTGAGTTTACCCAGATAATAGCTGCGCCTTTTGGAGGTATGCTACTAGCCGACATGGGTGCCGAAATAATTAAAGTCGAACCTCTTGAAGGCGAACCATGGAGACTTCACACAGAATTTATCCCCAAGGAAAGCAAAACTTTTATGGGGTTGAATCGAGGTAAAAAAAGCCTTCCTTTAGATCTGCAAAGCCCCGAAGGTATAGAAATTGCTCGAAAACTGGTTGCCGATGCAGATGTTGTAATAATTAACGCACGACCGGACGTACCAAAGAATCTCGGAATAGACTATGAAACTTTATCCCAGGTAAATCCAAAAATAATATATTGTGACAATACTGCATTTGGACGGAAGGGGCCGCATGGATACCGTCCAGGGTATGACTTGATTGTGCAAGCCATGAGCGGTCTCTTGGCTGCTGATAACAAGGTAGTGGACGGAGTGCCCCAACAAGTCACCGCCACGGCTGTCGCAGATTACACTACAGGAGTTGCAATTGCTTGGGGTGTTAGCGCGGCCTTATTTTCTAGGGAAAAAACAGGCAAAGGACAAAAGATAGACACTACATTACTTTCCACTTCCCTTCTAATCCAAGGTGGTTTTATGGAAGTGGAAGATCACGGAAAAGAAGAAAAGGATGAACTTGTGGAAACCTTAGGTGCATTTCGGGAAGCCGGATTGCCTTACACAAGCTTGTTAGAACAGCAACAAGTTTATTCTCCTTTTAACACGGCATTTAGAATTTATTACACCACATACCAAACATCTAACGACGTTATTGCTATTGCCTGTCTGAGTAACAGATTAAGAAAAAAGGCTGCTGATGCTATTGGTGTAGTAGACCCGAGATTCTCAGACAATTTCGATCCTGATAATCCTGATTCAGTTGCTGCAATTGAGTCATTATCTGAACAAATAAAGAGCATTTTGCTAACTAAAACCTGTGAAGAATGGCTTGCAACATTTGATACGGCGGGAGTACCCGCAGGGCCTGTCAGATTCATACAGGAGCTAACGAATGACGAGCAGGTAATTGCCAATGACATGGTAGTTGAGGTGAACCATTCTACTGCTGGAAAGGTAAGAATGGCGGGCCCTATGATCCAAATGAGTGAAACGCCCCTTGAAGTCAAATCAGCCTCCCCTGCCCTAGGAGAACACACTGATCAAATCATGCTAGAACTAGGTTATTCAGAAGAGGAAATTACCGATCTCAGATCGAGAAATATCACTCTTTGACCCCTATCTGCCCAATTCATTCAAACAACCAACCATTTCCCCGTTGAAGCAATCAGTACCAACAATATATAATTCCGAAGGCTTCCTTCAGGGAACCTTCAATTACACAAGGAGTATATAAGGATCAAATGACCTACATTATTGCTGAACCATGTATTGATATATTGGATAGAGCTTGCATAGACGTGTGCCCCGTGGATTGCATTTATGAAGCAGAAGAACACAGTATGCTGCTAATCAACCCAGAAGAATGCATTGACTGCGCGGCCTGTGAACCTGTTTGCCCAGTAACTGCCATATTTGCCGAGGATGATGTTCCAGCAGATTGGGACAAATTCACAGACTTAAATTACGAATATTTCGGCCAAAAGAGATAAAACAATATGGCCCGATAGGCCTCACCCAAAAAGTACTGCACCCCTCAATCTACATTAATTTTTGAAATGGATAAAGGTGCCTTAGGGTAGACCTTTCTTAACAAGGTGAAACTCGTTAAGGTTCTATTTATTTCAAATTTAACAATTTCGGAGATGTATTCTCATGAGTGGCAATGCTAATTCCTCAGATTTAATCTCAAAACAGACCCTACAAACCCGGTCAGGGACCTACACCTACTATCCCATTAAATCTGCACAAAATGCAGGTCTGATAGATATAAATAAAACCCCTTATTCAATAAGAGTTTTACTTGAAAATGTGATTCGTAATGCAGATGCTGGTCCGGCTACAGAGGATCACATAAAACTAATATCCTCATGGAGACCTGATAACAAACCAAGTAGTGAATTTCCTTACATGCCTGGCAGGGTATTGCTTCAGGACTTCACCGGAGTCCCAGTTGCTGTTGATATAGCAGCAATGAGGGATGCTGTTAGTGAACTCGGAGCTGACGCCTCCATAATAAATCCCATTGTGCGATCGGACATGGTCATTGACCATTCGGTCCAGGTAGATCATTTCTCTACACCAGATGCCCTAACCTTGAACATAGAAATGGAATTTGACCGGAACACAGAAAGATACCAGTTGCTCAAATGGGCTCAAAACGCATTCGATAATTTTAAAATAGTTCCCCCTGGCACCGGTATTGTGCATCAGGTAAATCTAGAATATTTGGCGGAAGTTGTTCTAAGTGAAGACGATGTGGTCAACCCGCTGGCATTCCTTGACACTTGTGTGGGAACGGATTCCCATACAACCATGGTAAATGGGTTGGGAGTACTGGGCTGGGGAGTTGGAGGTATTGAGGCGGAGGCTGTTATGCTAGGACAACCCTATTACATGGTTGTTCCGGAAGTGGTAGGAGTCAAATTAACCGGCACTTTGCCAAACGGTTCCACCGCTACTGATCTAGTTCTATCGATTGTTGAGATGCTGAGATCAGTTGGAGTTGTTGAAAAATTTGTCGAATTTTACGGCCCAGGACTCAAAGAATTAACCCTCGCAGATAGAGCGACAATAGCAAATATGGCTCCAGAATATGGAGCGACTTGTGGCTTCTTTCCTATAGACCATCAAACTTTAAGATACCTTAAAGACACAGGCCGTAAACAATCGGTTGTAGACCTAGTTGAAGAGTACTCGAAAGTAAATTATTTTTATTACGATGAGTCAAACGAACCTGAATATAGCACACAGCTAGATTTTGATATATCTAAAGTCATACCTTCAATGGCAGGTCCCAAACGGCCGCAGGACAAAATTTCCCTGGAAAACATTTCAGACAATTTTGCGGAAGCTTTTTCAGATTCCTCAGGAAGAACACACACCATAGAAATTGACGACCAAAAAGTAGAGTTTGGAGATGCAGCGGTAGCAATAGCAGCGATAACCAGTTGCACAAACACCTCAAACCCTTCTGTGATGGTAGGTGCTGGATTATTGGCGCGAAATGCTAGACAAAAAGGATTAGAAAGAAAGCCTTGGGTGAAATCAAGTCTCGCTCCGGGTTCGACAGTGGTAACTCGCTATCTTGAGTCGGCTGGGTTAAATCAAGATTTAGATTACCTAGGTTTCAATACAGTCGGTTATGGTTGCACAACTTGCATTGGAAATTCAGGTCCATTGCCACAACCAGTGGCCGAAGCAGTTTCAGACAATGACCTCACTGTGGCCGCAGTTCTAAGCGGAAATCGGAATTTTGAAGGTAGGGTACATCCGCAAGTCAAAGCAAACTATCTGGCATCCCCAATGTTGGTCGTGGCATATGCCTTAGCTGGCCGGGTTGATGTCAACTTGATAGAGGACCCGATAGGGTATGACGAGTCAGGTGTTGAAGTTTTCCTCAAAGACATATGGCCCACCCAAGAAGATATTGCAAATACGATATCTTCTTGCCTCACTCCTGAAATGTTTCAAGAACAATACAATGAAGTTGTCAACGGCCCGAAGGAATGGCAGGAATTAGAAACATCATCCAGCTTGAATTTTAGCTGGGATAAAGAATCAACATACATTCAAAAACCGCCCTATTTTGACAATTTCTCAGAAACCCCTTCCAAAAGATCAGAAATTGCAGATGCTAGAGTTCTTGTCTATCTAGAGGATTCTGTAACCACCGATCATATCTCACCAGCCGGATCTATTCCTCCTAGCGCGCCAGCTGGCCAGTTCCTACTGGGCAATGATGTCCCTCGCAGGGAATATAATTCATTTGGTTCAAGGCGAGGTAATCACGATGTAATGGTTCGCGGTACGTTTGCCAATATTAGGCTTAGAAATAAATTAACCCCTGAAATCGAGGGAGATTGGACCGTTCACCAACCTTCTGAAGAAGTCATGAGAATATATGACGCTTCTGAAAAATATAGAAGTGAAGATGTTCCTTTGATAATCTTAGCTGGTAAAGAATACGGTACCGGTAGCTCTAGAGATTGGGCAGCTAAAGGACCAATGTTACTCGGTGTAAGAGCGGTGATAGCTGAAAGCTTTGAGAGAATACATAGATCTAACCTGATTGGCATGGGAGTTTTGCCGTTAGTATTTACTGATGGACAATCTGCCACATCACTCGGGCTGGATGGCACTGAAACATATGACATACTCGGCGTGGCAAATAGCGTAACTCCTTCCTCTACTATTGAAATCACAGCCACCTCAAAAAGTGGCGCGGTAACTAAATTCAATGTCCTAACCCGTATAGATACTGAAATTGAAAATGCGTATTACGGACACGGAGGGCTTTTGCCGTACGTACTCCGTCAGATGATGGCCCAAAACTAAGGTTAGGAAATCCCGTCAAATTGAAACACAGTTCATCTATGCGACGCTAAAGTCAGCGGACAATTTTTCAAGCTGCACTTTCAACGCCTGGTGTTCTTCCATTGACAATTCATAATCTGAATTTAGTATCTTGTCAGCCTCAATACCCGCTAATGACACAAGATCCGCATCCGATGGGTCGGCGACTTGAAATAATGGAATACCACTTTGTCTTTTTCCTATCAAATCGCCTGCACCACGCATCCTCAAGTCTTCATCAGCCAATCTAAATCCGTCGCTTACCTTATGAAGAATATCCATACGTTCTTTAGAGTCCTCACTGGGATTATCCGACATCAATATGCAGTAACTTTGATGTTCTCCTCTACCTACTCTTCCTCTAAATTGGTGCAACTGAGACAGCCCGAATCTTTCAGCTCCATCTATCACCATAATGCTAGCGTTAGGAATATCTACCCCAACCTCTATCACTGCTGTTGCAACTAATATATGAATGTCTCCAGACCTGAATTGACTCATTACCAACTCTTTTTCAGACAATTTCATTCTTCCATGCAACAAACCGACTTGCATCTCAGGAAATATAGACCTAGACAACGTTTCATACTCCTCTATGGCCGCCTTGGATTGTAGAGATTCAGATTCCTCAATCAAGGGACAGACAACAAAAGCCTGTCTACCGTCCAAGATTTCCTTCCTTATGAACCTATAGACTTCTTGGCGTTTATCTTTATGGTAGACGTAAGTTTGCACAGGTTTTCTTCCAACAGGCATTTGATCTATAACTGACAAATCTAAATCCCCAATCATTGTGAAATACAAGGATCTCGGTATTGGAGTAGCTGACATCAATAAAAGATGAGGTCTGGGTTCCAGGCGATCAAAGACATTCTTTTGATTTACCCCAAACCTATGTTGCTCATCCACAACAAGTAAAGCCAAATTAGGTATATCCACTGAATCTTGGATTAAAGCATGGGTTCCAACGATAATGTCAGCTTGACCTGACCGAATAATCTCTTGTGTAAGAGCTTTCTCTCGATTGCGCAAACTCCCATTCAACAAAGCAATGGTTAATCTATTTTTAGAGCCGGACAGATCGATTTCAACAACATTGGATAACCCTTCTATTAAAGGCTTTGTGCAGGAAGAGAAAAAATTTTGCAGCGTCATAAAGTGCTGTTCAGACAAAACCTCCGTTGGAACCATCATCGCAGATTGGTATCCGTTTGATGCCGCCTGTATCATTCCCGCTAAAGCAACTAATGTCTTACCACTACCCACATCCCCTTGAAGAACCCTCCTCATAGGTATACCGCTAGACAAATCGTCCGAAATCTCATTAATGCATCTGGATTGAGCAAAAGTAAGTTTGAATGGCAGTGTAGAAAAAAACTCATCAAGTACAATTTGATTTTGGCTCAAAGCTATACCGGAAACTCTATTCTTCCAATCAAGTTTTTTCTTACGCATAAGCAGCTGAATCAAAAACAATTCATCAAAAGCTATTCTTCTACGAGCCCTACTAAAATCCTGTATATCTCTGGGGTAATGATATCTAGCGACGGCTTTTTCCAATGAATAAAGACCGGTTCTATTAAGTATTGACTCTGGGATATATTCAGTTAATTGATCTACTGTGTCTTTAAGCGCACGGTATATTTCTCTTCTGAGCGGCTTCATATTTATGCCGTGAGAAAGCGCGTAGACTGGCACTAGCCTTCCAGTGTGTAATCTTGCAACACCCTTAACGATACGTTCATAAGTCGGGTTTTTGTAAACGGGCCTACCCTTTTCATATTCCACCCGTCCGCTCAACATCACTTTGTCACCAACTTTGAGATCCGTGGCTACCCATGGCTGTCCAAAGAAAATGACCTTAACCAGTCCTGTCGGATCCAAAAATAAAACCTCTACCCTTTTTCGGTTTTGAATCCCTTTCATTTCCAAAGATTTAACGGTAACTATTGATGATTGAGTGGTTCCGTCAGATAAATGAGAAATTTCCTTCACACTACTGAAATCTTCATGGCGCTCAGGAAAATATAGAATCAAATCTTCTACAGTTTTTATACCTAACGTTTCAGATATCCTCTTTACTGGCCAGCCCCGGCTACTCTTTTTCAATGTCTCAATGGAATCTGTTAAAACTATTGGTTTTTGGGTCGATTTATTGGAGATAAACTTCAAGTCCCCTGCGACATTTTTGATGACTTGAGATACTGCTAAGGCTCTTTGTTCCTTATCCAAGACAGAATAATTTTTCAGGGGATCTAAGACTCCAACTGGAAACCACTGTCCGTTGGATATCACAAAAGCTTCTATACCTCCGATAACTGTCGAATCGTCGAACTCAGAAGCCACTTCTTGCCTAAGTATTCTGGACAGAGATTCTTTCTTAGCACTGTATTCGGTCAACTTGCTCATATCACCACAAAGAATTAGTTTTCCAAAACGGAGATAATGTAATCAAAATGAGGCTGGTCGCCCAGATGAACTTCAATTATATCTTCGTCTAGATCTGGCACAGCTTGGGTCAGCAGTTTATCTATCCTTCCAACGTCCTCATTGACTAAGCCATTCCCTAGAAGAACTGTCATGTGTTCCACTTCTTTGTTCAGTTCTTCCTTTACAACTTCCACAAAAAGATCCTCCAAATTCTCACCGTATCTATGTAAATCTCCATTTGCCATAGCTATAGGTTGCATATGGTCGACCTTCAAACCATTTATTTCCACCGCTCTTGATGAATTGAATATGGTAATAGTCTTAATTTTTGGTAGCAACTTGGTCATTACTTCTTTGTTTTCCGAAGCAGATTGGAATGGGTCAAAATCCACAATACACTCCAACCCTTCCGCTTGTGTTTCTGTAGGTAAAATCACAACATTCGAAGTCAATAATTCCGCAGCCTGTTCGGCAGCGGGAATAACATTTTTATCATTGGTCAAAAGAAGAATCGAATTAGCCTTAACTTTATCTACTGCTGAAACTATATCCGCCACACTTGGATTCATATCAACCCCCCCATTGACCACTAGATCTACCCCTAAATTTCTACTTATTTCCGAAATACCAGACCCATTCACTATGGATAGAAGTCCAGTTTGTCCCGTAAGGTCTATTCTCGACACCTGGTCTGAGTTCTCGGAAGGTTCTAATCTTTCTTTAGATTGCATCTCCATGTTCTCTACCGAAACTGACCCTAAGCTTCCTAACTGCACGGCCTTACTTAGAATTACACCTGGATCTATTGCATGAATATGAATTCTAAAAGTATGGGGGCCGCCTATTATTACGGTAGAGGTACCCAAATTCTGAAAAAGTGATCCTATTGTTTTTGATTCTTGATCGGTATCCAATATAAATTGAGTACAATAACCAAACTCATCTTCAGAACCGAAATGATCGGATATAAGATTCTCTACACCATCCCCTTCCGGTCTCCGCAATACAATTGGAAAAGTTTTAGGGTCCTTATCATCGAGGAAAATAGCCATGCCTTTGAGGATAACTTCAATCCCATACCCGCCCGAATCTACAACACCACTCTCTTTAAGTACTGGAAGTAATTCAGGAGTCCTGTCAACTGATCTTTGTGCTTCTTCCACAAGTGATTTGAATAAATTTTTTATAGATATATCTTTCGCTTTAAGAAAAGAAGCTCTGTCTGCCACGTCAGAGAGCACTGTAAGCATTGTCCCCTCTGCAGGTTCAGCAACAGAATCAAAGGCTTTGGCCCTAGCATTTCCAATGGCTCCAGATATGATTTCAAAATCAATTTCAGGCATATCCATAGCCAAATAATCAGACAATCCGCGAAATATTTGAGACAAAATAATCCCACTATTGCCCCTTCCTTCATACAAGGCCGCTTGTGAAAGAAGGTCGGTAAGTTCTCCGAGGTTGGTATATTCAGCTGATAGCATCCGTGACTGAATCCCCTCCAAAGTCCCGTACATATTAGTTCCAGTGTCACCATCGGGTACGGGAAACACATTTAGCGAATTTATGGCATCGACGTGTCGTCTAAAAAAAATGACAGCAGAATTAAACATTCCCCAAAATATATCTGCTGCTGCTGTATTAGAATCCATAGATGAAGTTCCACAAGAAAAACATGCTGGAAGTATAATAACGGATATGGTATTTTTTAATGTGGATTTGTTCCAGTTTAAAGCATTATATTTGCTGAAAAACTCAAAGAATCAAGTTGTTAATAATACGTAAGGAAAGTGTCAAAAGGCAAAAAATGGCTACATGTGAAGCTCCCGAATGCAAAACTCAGGTCCGCACTGGCAATAATGTCAGCCACTCCAAACGACGAACCCGTAGGACTTGGAGCCCAAATATCCAAAAGGCCACAATTGAAATTAATGGCCAAATGAAAAAAGTTAATTTGTGCACCCGATGCCTGAGGACTCAATATAAGACGGCAATGAAGGACTGAGCGCCTAAAACAGAGGCTTTTCAATTCATATTTGATAGTTCTAGCTGCGTTGACACTGATTGTCACGGATTACTATTATTAAGGTAAGAAATGCACGCTAAGCTGGCATATTAATAAATTCACAATTTCGAGGTTCATTTGTATGGCTGAATATAGCAAAACGGAAGCAATGGATTGGGCTAGGGAAAACCTTCGTGGCCAATGGTCCACCCTAATGACTCCTTTTACCGAAAATGATGAAATAGATGAAGAAGGTTTAAGACGAGATATTCGACACGTAAAAGCACTCGGTACTAAGGGCGCCGGATGTACATGGGGCATGGGCGAGTTTTGGACTCTGACCAAAGAGGAAAGATTGAAAGTCTATGACATTGTCAGTGATGAGGCAGGGAGTGACTGGGCCATTGGGGCGCATGTCTCGCATACCTCCATGAAAGAAATGCTTGATTTGGCTAGCTATTCGGAACATGCTGGCTTTGATCTACTAATCGTAGCTGCACCGTACTTTGCTACAAGAACCGAGGATCAGGTTGTCGAATGGGTTAGTAAGCTAGCTGAAAACACAAATCTTGCTATCATGTACTACAACTCCCCTCAATTTGGGACGGTACTGGACGCAAATGGTTTGGGCAGAGTATGTGATCTTCCTAATGTAGTCGGCGTAAAAGAAGCGAGCTTCAATCCAGAACTTTCTATCGACACTCACTTGAAAGTAGGTAGCAAAGCAATCATCAGTACTCCGGATGAATGGATATTCCACAAAGGAAAAGAATTAGGTTTTGAACAACAGGTAATGTTCGCCAACACCTCTGACTGGAGATTTGATACACCGGATGCCAACTATTACGTTCAATATATTGACAAGGTGATGGAAGGCGATTTGGACAATGACTTTTACGATTTAAAAGTCAAACCAATTAAAGAGGTTTCAGATAAATGGTGGAAATACACCGTACAAAAAATGGGAGGGGCGTTACCAGCCTCATTATGTAAATACTGGGGAGAACTTATGGGAATGTCAGGGGGGCATGTAAGGGCTCCATTAACAGACCTGACCGATGATGAAAAACAACAACTTAAAGACGATATAGCAGCCGTAGCAAACAAGTAATCCCCGAAAATACCACCAAAACAGTCACAAGGAATACAACAAATGATTCTAATGGTAAGTGTCCAAGATCTTTATGAAGCAAAACAAGCTTTAAAGGGCGGAGCAGACATAGTAGATGTGAAGAACCTCCAAGAAGCTCTGGTAGGTTCAGCTCATCCAAATGTTGTAAAGCAGATCAGAGATGAGGTCCCAAGCGCCCACCATGCGAGTGTGACACTTGGAGTTGTCCCCGACCAAATCGGCACCGTATCGATGGCTGTATATGCTGCAGGAACCCTGGACGCAACTTCCGTCAAAGTAGGCTTTATGGTAAGCGAATACAGTGTAGCGTTAGAAACACTATTAGCAGCCAAAGAAGCTCTAATTGGAACACAGACCAAACTAATTGGATCGCTTTTCGCCGACAACCTATTGTACGAGGGAGGCATTGATCCAGACCTGATGGTCAAGTTAGCCAAGGAAGGGCAATGTGATGGATTTTTGATTGACACTCTTGTCAAAGATGGGCGTAACCTTTTCGACTTTGTTCCTGAAGAGCGTTTAAAGGAAATGGTACTCGAAGGTAAGGAACTTGGAATGAGTACCGCATTATCCGGCCATCTTAAAATGAGTGACCTGGACGAACTATCAAGAGTGAACCCTGACATAGTAGGAGTACGAGGAGCTGTTTGCCAGAAAGGTGACCGAGACTCTAGAGTTCACTGGGAATCAGTTGCTGATTTCAAAAAGCAACTTGACTTACGACAAACGGGCGAGATAAGCGTGTATGGTGAAAATGGGTCCGCAGAAACTAAAGCATCAGACTGGATCATTATCGACGGAACAGGAAAAACCTGTGCCGGTATAATAGCTGCCCTCAGCAAACAAATGAGTGAAGATAACTCTTCATTTGTAGAAGTGATCATACCTGACGTCCTTAATACTTATGACTTAATAGTATGGACAGAAAAAAACAGCCATGACATAGTGACTCAGAGAAAGGATGCCGAAGGCTCCCTCCGTATGTTGATTAAACCTTAGTAAAAGACGTAGCACAATAAAACAAGTGTTATGGAATCAAATATTTATGACATAGTCGGACTAATACGAGACATTGCTTTTATCATATGTCTCCCTTTGATTTGTATTTTCTTATTTTTGACCATTAAAAAAGTTAATCGATTGCTAAGTTCGTTAACTAGAAATTCAGAAAACATGGAAAGTATTACCGACACCATAACAGGAACATTCTCTGGGAATTCCGGCTTTTTCAGTGGCTTTATAAAACTGATCGGTTTGGTTGGTGGGATTCCGAGAAAGAAACACGGGAAAGGAGAGAGCTAATGGCTAAAGACAACGGCGGGGGATTTTCAACTGGTCTCATCTTGGGGGCAATCATTGGAACAGTTGCAGGAATACTAATGGCGCCTAAGCCTGGTTCTGAAACAAGGTCGGAGCTCCTGGATAAAAGTGATTATTGGCGGGAAAAAGCAGAAAAACTTTCGGACTTAGTTGTAGACAGACTGGGTCCCACTTTGGAGGCTGTCCGAGAAAATGTTCCGCCCACTTTAGAAAATGTAAAATCTCGGATAGACCCACTTATAGACCAAGTCAATTCTAGATTTATAAACCCAGACGCAAATTTGCCAGCGGAATCCGAAACAGCTAATAGTAACGATACCGAAAATTCAGAGAAGGCCACCTAGTTTGCAATCACAATCTACATCTCGCATTTAGGATAGGAGCCGAATATTTTAAGCATAGACACCTTACTTTCCAGAGCATCCAATGCCTCTTTAACCTCTGGTGTTTTCCTATGTCCATCAATATCAACGAGAAAAACATAACGACCTAAACGTCTCTTATTAGGCCTAGATTCAATCTTAACAAGATTTATATTTCTAGAGGCAAATTCCGTCAAAGATTCGCTAAGTATACCGGGACTATCTCCATCGAATTCAAAGCACAGAGAAGTCTTATCATTGGAGGTTATTTCGTGATCACCATGTGCCAAAATTACGAATCTGGTTTCATTGTTGGGATTATCTTCCACATTTTTCTTTAGTACAGTAGCCCCATATAAATTAGCCGACCGCTCACTGGAAATCGCAGCCGCACTTGGATTTGCGGATAGCATCTCTTCTACAGCCTTGGCATTGCTTAAGGAAGCCACCAAAGTAGCTTGAGGTAAATGATTTAACAAAAATTGCCTACATTGCCCCAAAGACTGTGGATGGGAGTAAACTGTCGTAACACTATTAAGATCAATTTCTTCGTGGGCCATCAGGTAATGATTTATAGGAACTATGACCTCACCACAGATAGATAACAATGAATCATGAATTAACAAATCCAAAGTAAAAGTAACTCCACCCTCTATGCTATTTTCGATTGGTAGGACTCCTTGGTAGGATTCGCCATTCTCTACAGATTTTGCTACGGCCGGTATGGACTCAAGCGGCAAAATCTCATCGACATTGTTCCACTGCTTAGCAGCTTGTTCACTATAAGTGCCAGGGGGGCCTAAATACGCTATTTTCTTCACTATTGAATTCACAGGTCTTCCACTAGAATTGGAGCAAGAAGTTTTTGCATTTCTTCTGCAACTAGATCAGTCAAATTCACAACATTATCTATTCCTAAGAGAGCAAGTAAATGAGCTTTATCTGGGTCAGATGTGAGAGCTACCGTATGCTCCACTTTAAAATGGTGCTTAGCGATTTGACAAGCAAGCATATTGTCCTCGTCAGAACTTAAAGTAGCAATGAAAATGTCAGCCCGCTGAGTGCCTGCTTCCTCCAAAGTTTCAACACTAGTTCCGTCTCCCAGGACTACCACCGAACCAAACAAGTTATCTGCCAATTTCTGTCTTTCTGTATTGGATTCGATCATTGTCACTTCCGTACCTGAACCCATCAGCCATTCAGCCACTTTTATGCCTGTGCTTCCACAACCTAGAATTAGTGCGTACAAAGTACACCTCTCATTAATCTAATCCCTCTCGAATAACATCCATTAGAAGAGCATCAGGATTAATAACGTTAATGCCAAGGCTCTCATAAATTGGAATTAACAATGAGTCGTTAACTAAACACATTACCTCTGGTATACGCATGACGTGGCGCGCTAATTGAGCACTCAAAAGATTTACTGAAGATTTCTTTGTGGCAGCTATAAACAGATCTACATCCTGTACTCCTGCCTGCCTAAGGTAGGTTTCTCGGGTACCGTCCCCAATTGATGTCACAACCCTAGAGTTTTCGAGCAAATATGATGGAAGTGCCGAAAATGAATCAGGGTCTTTGTCAACAACTATTATTATGTTGCCTAAAGACGACAATTCGACCGCTATCTGCGTTCCAAAAGAACCACAACCTATAACAGCGACCCTTTTTAGTCTCTGTATACCAGAATTCGCTTTATCTTTTTCCCTTTGAGCCATTTCCTTAAAGCCTGATCATTCTCTATTTGCACACATGATTACATCGCATTTGGCATTCCCAGTTACATATTCACAAACATTGTCATACAAGTTATCAGAAATCTTTTTTTTATGGGCTAAAATTATTGTATCTGCTCCAATATTTTCTGATTGGCTGAGGATAGCACTCCCAGAAAATCTTGCTTGTAGGATTTCCCCTTTTGATTTAATTTTAAATCTACTCACTATCTCTTCCATTCGAGATAAAGCGGTTTCACCTTTTTCAGTTTCAACAGGCACTTCCATATCAATGGGATGCTTTCTGGGAACTTCAATTACATACAGTAAACTAAGTTGAGATTTCATTTGCTTAGCTAAACGTGAGGCCGTTGTTGCTACATACTCGTCATCGGTTGAGCCAGTTATTATCGCGAGGATCATAAAAATTTCTCTTAAATGGGTCCCTCAATCTACCTAAATCTGTTCGACAACATCTTCTGATGAATCATCCAAAGTCTCTAGATCACTATCTAGTGCGGCCACTATTACATAATCTCCTGAGGTGACTTTCGAGTTTACAGGAGGATTCAAGGTGACTTTTCTTCCTTTGCACAATGCTACGGCGGTTATACCGTAGCTGTCCCTGCTGTTAGTAAAACCAATTTCTTCTAGTGTGGTCCCTGACAATTTCTCTGGAACCCGATACCTACTAACTCCGTAATTATTTGTTATCTCCAAATATTCCTCAACGCTGGCATTAAATAGGCTATGTGCAAGTCTAGTTCCCATCTCTTCTTCAGGTTGAATTACTCTATCAACTCCGATTCGCCTCAGTGTATTAGCATGCAAAGAATCTCTAGCTCGAGCCACTATTGTGTTTACTCCAATGGTTTTAAGTAATACACAGGCCATAACACTATCGGCAATATTGGTTTCTATGGTGATTATAGCTACATCATAATCTTGAATACCGAGGTCTCTGAGTGCACTCTCATTTGTGCATTCCGCCGAAACGGCGTAAGTGCATTGACCAAGCACTGATTGAACCCTTTCCTCATCCTTATCTATTGCCAGGACATCATGGCCAAGATTGTAAAGGGTGCGAGTGGTGCTCACACCAAACCTCCCCAAACCTATCACTGCAACTTGTTTATTAGCCATTTAACTAACCTTCGCTGTCCACTTTATGCACTAGCCAATTGTAACCGGTTCTGTAGCATATCGATATGGGCTAGCTTCCCGATTAGGTACCATCCTAAGTCCAACTATGATTGGCCCCACCCTGCCTATGAACATAGTGATAGTCACTATTACACTGCCAATAGCATTTAACTCTGATGTGGCACCCGTGCTTAACCCAACTGTCCCGAAAGCTGAAAATGATTCGAATGCCAGATCACGCACAAGGATATGGCTATTCGTCAAAGCAAGAAATAAGGTGCATAAGAATACAAAAGCCAAGCAAATTAGCGTAACGGCATAGGATCTTCGTACCGTGGATGGAGCTATTTCTCTACCAAAAGCGGTCACATGGGCCCTCTCTCTAATCAAAGCCACAACACTTAGGATAATAATGAAAAATGTTGTTACCTTGATACCCCCAGCGACTGAACCAGTCGCTCCTCCTATAAACATCAAGAGAGACATAAACACGTCCGTGGCGGGCCGGGTATAACCGTAATCAATTGTTGAAAATCCAGCAGTCCGGCCACTTATACCTTCAAAAATAGACACCCCTATTTGAGAATTTAGAGGTAAATCCCCGATAGTTTCAGGATTGTTGCTTTCAGCAAAGAAGAAAAAAAGAGCACCTACGATTATTAAAGCTATCGTCATGCTCAAGACTATCTTACTTACTAATGAAAAAGTCCTAAATGACTTCTTCGTGGCTAGATCAGCAACAACCCAAAAACTCAAAGACCCAAGGATTATCAACCATCCAATTACACTTAGCATTACGTAATCCTCGCTAAATGACTGTAACCCATCCGCCTGGTTCAAAATAATAAATCCCGCATTATTGAACCCTGAGACTGCATGGAAGATTGCCTGCCAGGCTGCCTCTCCAGGAGATTCCAAAAATAGAAATCTGGTAAATAGAGCTAAAAAACCTAATATCTGGATTGATATAGCAACTACAACAATTGTCACACTTAATCGCTGAATTCCACCCATATTTTCACTACCCAGAGTCTCCCTGATGAGTAATCTCTGGGCCATTGAAACTCTTTGTCCTAAAACAGCTAGAAGAAAGGCTGCCAAGGTCATAAACCCCAAACCACCTACAAACATAAGAATTAATATGATTACCTGTCCTGTAAATGTCCAATGTGTGGCCGTATCTACCATTATCAATCCAGTCACCGTAACTGCTGAGGTGGCCGTAAACACTGACATAACTGGGTCCCCCCAGCCATCTCCATAGTGAGCGAAAGGGGCAGAAAGAAGAGTAGCACCAATTAATATCAGCGCTAGAAATACCACAACCAAAATCAGTGGCGATGAGAAAGTACGAGTATTTATCCTTCTCTCGTCCACATTAAACGTGACCGGGGATATTTCAGAACGCCTAGGCTTATTAACAAAAATATCTCCGAGGCGTTTATTAAACCTAGTATTCATTTAATCATTCTATGTGGGATGTACCCTTGATTGTAATCTCCTAGTTGAGATTAGAAATTAGCCTCTAATTATACCAGTCAGTCACAATTTAACTTGCTATAAAGCTAATTCCACATAATTTGCCTATAAATGCCGCCAAGTTTTGCTTGTTCAGGACATGAAATAAAATTTATTCTTAACCGACAAATTTTCCATAGAGGTATCAGGAGTCAATAAAATTGAGGGCACCGAAAGGCTTTCACTTACCGCATCCTGATATGCATTTGCCTCACTTGCCGAGGCCCCATGGTTTTTTACCTCATTTGTTAGACCAATATATCCATTCCCGGTGGAATCATTATTTCTTACAGTGCTGTCTTGCTTCAGCTTTTCTGATTCTTATCCTTCTGATTGGGGATACTCTGAAAACGGCCATAGTAGTAGGTATAGCCTCTTCAGCCTTTACAATTTTTGTGGTACCCAATAGCGTGGCTGCCACACCCCGAAAGGTTATAGGTGGGCACCTATTAGCCGCCTTGATAGGAACAATAATTGCTTTATTATTGCAATCTCCATTCCTTATCGAAATCGTCCTGGAAAAGGATTACCTTCTTGATATGGCAGCCGCCCTATCCGTCGGCATAGGAATTTTTGTAATGGTAGTAACCAACACAGAGCATCCACCTGCAGCTGGGACATCTCTCGGACTGGTAATTCAATGCTGTCAACCAAGTGCCGGTATAGACTGGTCGTCAATATCTTTTATATTAGTGAGTGCTCTTTTACTTTCAGCCGTCCGAATTGTCCTGCGCGATAGAATGGTGAACCTTCTATAGTCCAACAATTGGCTCTGCCTTTACATCCATTTTCTTAGTATTTCGGGTAGTAAGTCTCCTAGGAATAAGCGTAGTATTTAAAGGCAACTGTTCACACATTACTTCTACTAAGTTGGGTACACTGGATATATGAATTCAACATTAGAAAAGTCAATTAGCAGAATACATAGCTCAAAAACCAAGTTAGTTATGGCTGTGTCTGGTGTAGGTTCACAATCGGTCAATTGGTTATTGAGTGTTTCGGGAGCATCTAAAACCCTTCTAGAGGCCTCTATTCCGTATTCTAATGCCTCTTTAAATCACTATATTGGCAAAGTACCAGAACAATACGTTTCAAAATCAACTGCTCTTTCAATGGCGAAATCTGCCTACTTTAAAGGTGTGAAATATCACAGTGATTTTTCTGATGTCATTGGTGTGTCTTGCACTGGAGCAATCTCCACGAACCGTGAAAGAAAAGGGGCAAATCAAGCCTTCATAGCGATGTGGAGTCCCAAGCTAAAATACGTACAACATGTGTCGATTAATAAAGGTTCAAGGACTCGAGCGGAAGAGGAAGAGCTCATTAGTTCACTCATAATAAAGTCCATAGAAGAAAAAACCTTAGGTATGAGTGGATTACAAGTAGAGCTAGCTATATCTGAGTCATCCAAAATCGATCAGACCGAATTCACCTCAGACTTGGATGCCCTAATCAACAACCACATTAAGTCTATTGCACTAAAAGGTCCCAAATTGATTGAATTGGATCAAGGATTTAAAGGAGGCATTCTATCTGGCTCATTTAATCCCATGCATCAAGGGCACATAGCCTTAGCCCAACTCGCTTCCAAAATTTTGGAATCTCCAACAGTTTTTGAAATTTCAGTCACCAATGTAGATAAAGATCCTTTAGATTCTGAAGAGGTGACAAGCAGAATATCTCAATTTAATGGAAGGGAAACTGTGTTTCTTACAAGTGCCCCTTTGTTCTCCGAGAAATCTGAAATCTTCAAAAATTCTACCTTCATAATTGGAAATGACACCGCAGTGAGGCTCATTGATCCAAAATACTATAACAACAGTGGGGAAAAAATGTACGAATCCCTGAAAATCATACAGGATAATGAATGTGACTTTCTTGTTGCCGGACGACTTCAAGACAGTCATTTCAGAACCGTATCAGACGTGAATATACCTAAAGAATTTACGTCTATGTTCACAGAAATACCGGAGGATCAATTTAGGATAGATTTATCTTCGACCGAATTACGCAAAAACAAAACTGGATAATAGCAACATGGGTTATCGGAACCTAAGAGAATTTTTAAAGTTTTTAGAATCCCAAAATGAAGTTCATTACATTGATGCCCCTGTAAGTAGAGATCTAGAAATAACTGAAATAACTGACAGATCTGTCAAATCTGGGGGGCCGGTACTTTATTTTCGGAACGTGGAAGGTTTTTCGATACCTATAGTGACGAATATATTTGGCACGCACCAAAGAATGGCTTGGGCGTTAGGAGTAGAAAGTACAGATGAGCTAACCCAAAAGGTTAGGGACATTCTAGGTATAGTGAAAACTCCCCCCGAATCACTATTTGATAAATTAAAAACTCTCAAAGATATGGCCGGACTTGCCAAAACTCAGCCGAAAATAGTTTCTTCCGGACCATGCCAGGAAATCGTGAAAATCGGTTCCGAAGCGGATTTAAATCTATTCCCTCATCTGAAATGCTGGCCAGATGACGGGGGTCGATATATCACCCTACCTTTGGTAATTTCCAGAGATCCCAGAACAGGTAAACGGAACGTTGGTACATATAGGATGCAGGTGTATGACTCACATACTGCAGGTATGCACTGGCAGTCACATAAGGTCGGAGCCAGCCACTACAGATCAGGAGAATTGCAAAAACTAGAAAAACTGGAGGTGGCGGTGGCTTTAGGAGCCGATCCCACCACCATGTGGACAGGCGCTCTACCTCTCCCGCCAGACATGGATGAAATCGCGGTCTCAGGAGTAGTCAGTAACTCATCGGTACAAATGGTGAAATGTAAGACTGTAGACCTAGAAGTGCCAGCTCATGCCGAGATGGTTCTGGAAGGTTATGTAGTTCCAGGTGAACTCAGGGAAGAAGGCCCGTTTGGAGACCACACAGGGTACTACTCCCTCGAAGATGATTATCCGGTCTTTCATTTAACCGCCATAACTCATAAAAAAGATCCCATTTACCCAGCGACAGTAGTGGGACGACCACCTTCAGAAGATTTCTTTATGGGTAAAGCCGTTGAGAGATTAATGCTTCCGGCATTGCAGTTAACTCTACCTGAAGTTGTGGATATAAATATGCCAGCTGAAGGGGTTTTTCACAATTTAGTAATCGTCTCCATGAAAAAGGAATACCCTGGTCACACAAGAAAAGTAATGAATGCAATTTGGGGTCTTGGATTAATGATGCTGGCTA
>CAYPXS010000013.1:0-19457 GCA_964414725.1 uncultured Dehalococcoidia bacterium | reverse complement strand
CTAAAACTACCCATTTATATGAGGTTATCTCTTTTAATCCCATCGGGCCTCTAGCGTGCATTTTATTGGTGCTTATTGCCACTTCAGCGCCCAATCCAAATTGCCCCCCATCATTAAATCTCGTCGAGGCATTCACCATAACAGCGCTAGCATCGACCTCTCTAACAAATCGATCAGCCGTTGAGTAATTATCTGTAATAATAGCCTCCGAATGTCCAGTACCATGATTTTCAATGTGGTTAATCGCTTCGTCCACGGAATCTACAACTTTTACCCCAGCCACCAAAGATAAATGTTCAGTATCCCAATCGGCATCTCCAGCAGGAATTAATTTAATATCTTCTCTGGGTCCAAGCATAGACAGAGCTCTTGTATCGCATCTCAACTCCACTCCCGCAACAGCCAAACTTTCAGCCATGCGGGGAAGATAATCTGGTGCTAAAGATGAATGTACTAAAACTGTATCCAAAGCATTACATACTGATGGCCTCTGAACCTTGGCATTGTTGACAATTTCAACAGCCATATCAAGAGAAGCTTCACCATCCACATAGGTATGGCATACACCAACCCCACCTGTGATTGATGGCATTGTCGACTCAGCCGCAACCATATTTACTAGATCTTTACCACCTCTTGGAACCATCAAATCTATATACTCGTCCAGTTTTAGCATTTCTAATACCAAACTCCGTTCAATATTTTGAACTATCTGAACAGAATCTTCTGGTATCTCTATCTCAGATATAGCAGTCCTTATCACTCTAGCCAACACCTGGTTCGAATAAAAGGCTTCACTACCACCCCGTAAAATTACTGCGTTACCTGATTTAAGGCATAAAACCGATATGTCGACTGTAACATTAGGTCTACTTTCGTATATCACCCCAATAACACCTAACGGCACCCTTTTCCTACCTACCTGAAGACCATTTTCCATGGTCTTCATTTCAATCATCTCCCCTACAGGATCATCTAAATCAGCAACTTTCAAGGTATCTGATGACATTGCCTGTAATGATTCAGGAGTGATAATAAGCCTATCCAACATCGCATCAGATAGTCCTTTATTTTTTCCATTTGACACATCTTTTGAATTTTCTGAAATAATTTCTTTCTCTGAATCGATTAAGGCCTTCGCAATCTTGTAGATAGCGGACTTTCTATCAGCACCAGAAGATGCGGCTAGTTTTCTGGATGCCGATTTTGCAGCTTTGCCTATATCTTCCATAGTGTTCAAGAAATCACCTCCATCTCCATTCAGTCATTAAGCATAACCATATTGTCTCTATGTATCACTTCATCACCGTAATAGTATCCAAGCATTTCCTCAATTCGATCTGACTTCATATTCTGTATTCTACGAATATCCGTCGATGTGTAATTACTTATTCCCGCTGCAATATTATTTCCATCTGCATCCTTGATGTAGACAATATCCCCTCTATCAAATCTTCCTTGGCAACCCAAAACACCAGCTGGTAAGAGGCTCGTTTTATTACCCTGTAATGCAGTTACGGCGCCTTCATCTATTTTTAGATTCCCTTTGTTGGAAAGACCACTCAACATCCACCTCTTTCTACTTTCTAACTTTGACACCGATGTCTTAAACAAAGTACCGGCCTTTTCTCCATTCGACAGACGAGAAACAATAGACTGCTCCGTTCCATCGGCAATAACCACGTCAACCCCTGACGCTGTTGCCAGGCGTGCTGCATCTATTTTGGTTACCATTCCGCCCCTTCCTCTTAAATCTGCGGAAGGTCCCGCATATTGATCCAATTTTTCGTCTATTTTTTCAACCACAGAGATGAGCTCGGCATCGGAATGTATATTGGGATCTTTTGTGAACATCCCGCCCACACTACCCAGTATCAGCAATAGGTCTGCATCAATTAAATTAGAAACTAGTGCAGATAAAGTATCGTTATCCCCAAAAACTTCCCCCTCGAGTTCTTCCACCGCCACAACATCGTTTTCGTTTATCACAGGCACCACACCGTTATTCAACAATGAAAGCAATGTATTTCTTAAATTCAAATAGCCTAGCCTGTCATTAACATCCCGTCTAGAAAGTAAGGCTTGAGCAGTGGGAATCCCATGCCCCGTAAATGCCTGCTCATACAAATGCATCAATCTCCCTTGGCCCACTGCAGCGAGAACTTGCCTGTCCGGCAAGACTGAACTGTTCGCTAGGTTTCTCATAACTCCTCTGCCAGCCGCCACAGCTCCTGAAGATACTAAAACCATTTCTCTTCCATCAGCAGAGAGACGAGCTATTTGAGAAACTAAATTTTCAATAAACGTCTCATCCAATTCATCCTTACCACCCGTAAGAATATTTGTCCCTGCCTTAACGATAATTCGTCGATATTTATGGTGTTCTTCAGAACTCATTATTGCGTCCAAAATTAGCCGATTATTTTTAGTTATTGCACTATATGGATATTACCAAAGTGCCCTAGAAAACTAGAAATTAAAGTTGAAGCTTTACCAACTAGGGTCAACATCAGAGGCATCATTATTGGTCAATCTCTTTTGGTCTTCCCCTTTGTTATTCATAATGAAAATATCAAAATCCCCATCTAAATCAGATGCAAACGCGATATTTTTTCCGTCGGGAGACCAAACAGGCTGAACATCTTTAACCTTGTCATTACGTGTCAATCTAACTACGTTGTTTCCACTGTTGTCCATTACATATATTTCAGGATTACCGTCACGTTCTGATACAAACAATATTTGCCTCCCATCTGGAGACCATGAAATGTCATATTCACTGCCTTCCGTGTCCGTGAGTTGATACAAACCTAATGTGGATTCAGGATCGGCACTGCACTTTGGATCGTCGATTCCTCTTTCAATCACATATAAATTTGGATATCCATCCCGATCAGATATAAAGGCCAATTTTTTGTTGTCTGGAGACCATTTGGCTCCATAATCATTTCCACAGCTTACTTGCCTCTGGTTGACGCCATCAGGATTTCTGTCATGAATCCCAGGGGTCGATAAATTCGAAGATGAAAACACAACAGAATTCCCATCCGAGGACCAATCACCTACTTCATCAGAGGAAATATCTGACAGACGAGGACTAGGGGATTGAGACAAATCACTAATGTAAACATATGATTCTTTGCCCGTTTGGCTAGCAGCATATGCCAATCGAGAACTATCAGGACTCCAACGTGGTGTGACATAGGTGCCCAGCCCCGTAGTAATGCTAATTTTCTCTTTCTCTTTAAGCCTCATGACTTCAATTCCCACATTTGGGTCTTTAGAATCCTTTGATACAGAAAAAGCCAACAATTTTCTGTTAGGTGACAAAATGGGTTGTCCCTCAGCAAAAGGAGTATCAGTTAGGTTAATCTCTTCTACAGAATTTGGGTCAGAGGAATAAATATCCCATTGCCCATCTCGATCCGAAGCAAAGTAAATTGCTTCACTCCTTGAACCGCAGGCAGCAAGCACCACAAGAAGAAGGGACAAGGATAAAAATCCCACGGTTTGTCTCGATATTGGATTCATACCGAGATTTTACCGATCAATCAATTACAGGGCTACTTGTTTACAACCTTCATTCAGGGCAAAACATGTATTTTTTACATCCTATACTTTGACCAAATTATGGCTAATTATCCTTTAATTTTTCTCCTGTTACGGTGAAAGATTCGCTACCATTTTCTGAGGGCGTGGATTTCAATGCGTTTTCTACTGCATTTTTAGGCGGAGTTAAATCCCTTAACTCAGGAATAACTTTTTCTCCCATTAACTTTATAGAGCGCATCAATTTATCGTGCTCAATTCCTCCCCACATCATCCATAAACTGATATTGGTAATACCTGCATCATTTGCTTTTCTAAATTTTTCAATGAGGTAGTCAGGGTCGCCTAAATACGTTCGGTCGAGGAATAAATCTTCAGGCATTTCACCTTCATAAGGCACCGCCTGTGTTTTACCATCAACCACTTTCTTCTCAGTCAGGGCCTTCTGGGCTCGTATTTGCCATCGAATATAAGGCAACTGGTCCAAGGCATCCTTCATGGTAGGAGCGCAATGTGTCATGCACTGCAAGGCCATGCTCAAATTATCCACAGATTTGCCAGCATCTCGTCTATATCTCACATAAGTTGCAAACTGTTGTGAAACGGCATCCATACCCATCATGCTGGAAGTCAATGGCAATATATCTTCTTCAGCGGCTAATTTTAGCGATCCTTCAGAAGAACCTGCTAGCCATATTGGGGGGTTAGGTTTTTGATAAGGTTTAGGAAAAACCGTAATCGGCTCTTTTACTTTTATGTACTCTCCATTATAGGTCCAATCCTTATGTTCTCTCCAAGCCTTCATCATCACCTCTAAACCTTCCTGAAACCGAGGCCTGGATTCTTCAAGCCCTATGCCAAATCCTCCCATCTCATATGGCTGGTACCCTCGACCAACACCACAAAATATCCTGCCTTCAGTTAGATGATCTAAGACGGCTATTTCTTCAGCTGCTCTTAGAGGTTGCCACTCAGGAACAATTATGGCAGCGGTACCTATTTTTATGGTTTCTGTATTTTCAGCAATCTTTAATGCTTGTAGCAAAGGAGCTGGTGAGAATCCATAGTTAGAAAAATGATGTTCGGCTATTAGAACATAATCAAATCCGAGACTCTCAGATAATTTAATTTGTTCCAATCCCTCTGCAAATATATCTTTAAATTCGCGTAGTTCCGGATTTGGCCACTCAAAAAATAAACCGAATTTCAATTTGATTACCTACCTAGATAAATTTTTTCACAATGCTAGTACCAAATTATAAATCGTTATGGTCGCTATATGGAACTTTAACCTTCAACCCGTTGATTTATAAGAAGATCAGAATAGTCAGGTTTATCTGCCAAAATGAATACTAAAGCTCCCAATAGCATCAATCCAACTCCAGCCCACCATGCGGGATCGTATGAGCCCGTTATATCGAGAACATATCCGGCTGCAGGAGCCCCAAATGAACCCATGAACAAAGTGATAGGCATAACAAATCCCCGTATGCTACCTAGATTACCTCTGCCAAAATAATCGGCCCAAATATAATTCTGGGTAAAAGAATTGATACCAATCCCTAGCCCGAAAAGAGCCATCGACCAAAACATCAACCAGAATCCGTATGCGTATATGGACATTACACTAGCTAAAGCCAACATTAAAAAGGCTGAAGCTCCTATTATTTTAGGCTGTAATCGTCTTACCAACATTCCACCTGCAAAACTACCGGCACCTGCACAAACGGCATCAAAAGCAGTCGCCACTGAAACCAAGGTAGGATCCAGCCCCCTATCCATGAAAGCAGGGATTCTATGCAACGCCAAAGTCAATATTCCAAGAGATAAAATAGAAAAAGCAATGGTCAAAAACCACATGCTTCTAGTTTTTATCGCCTGTTTGAGAGTCCATGAAAATTCATCGTCCAAATCTTCCATACTAAGACGATCGGTTTTAAGGTCCCCATCAGGTAGTAAGCCCATATCTTCAGGCTGTCTTCTCACAAAAATAACAGACAAAGGGACAACTATAACTACTCCTACTATCGCCAATATAATCCATGAGGTGGTCCACGTATATTTATCTATGAAAATTTGTGTCAGAGGAACAAAAATTAGGGCACCCAATGAAATGCCAACAGCCGTAACAGCGAGGGCTTTTCCTCTATTTCTGACGAACCATTTGGAAGGAGGTACTGAAGTAGTGAGGGCTCCCGGACCGCTCATACCGACCAACCCCATCACTGAAAATAAAACTATAAGTTGCCAAGCCTCACTCGTATAGGCAAGGCCAACCATACATAAACCTGTGATCATTGTGGAAACTGCAAGTATCCATCTAGCACCATAGGCGTCGAGCAATCTTCCTATGATTGGGCTAGTGGCAGCACTAGATATACTTCTAAAAGTTGAGGCCCAACCAAATGATGCTCGTCCTATACCCAATTGTTCTCCCATTGGTTTTATATATAGGCCAAAATTAAGTGAACCCATGCCCATACTTACCGCACTGGCTACAGCCATAACACCGACCACAATCCAACCATAAAAAATCGGACGTTGTACTGTTATTTTGATGTGGAAATCTCCTTGAAGCCCAAAATGGCAAAGTAATTATACTTTCACCATAAACAACATTGACCTCATTTTGCTAACAAACTAACCTGTTGTTATTCTTTGAAATTAATATCTCTATGTCTCTCCATTATTCATCATAGGAGGTGATTATTTATGACAGATGTAAAAATACTAGACAAGCTATATTCACATATAATGAAAGTTATTGTGGCCACCGGAGTGGCTCCTCACTACACGGAGATAGCCTCAGAATTGGAAATGTCAGTTGAGGCAGCTAGAAGATCTCTTAACGATCTGATGGGTCCTGGTAAAATGGCGGGCTATTGGTTAGTTCCCGGTACGGATACCATAGGCAGTTTTGCACCTTTCAACAATGTTCCTACCCACTATCGCATCACAGTAGAGGGTGAGAGCAAATGGTGGGGACAGTGAGCTTTTGAATCTCTAGCAGTTTGCTGGTTATTTCCAGGTAAATTAATTGAAATTGATAGCGTTTGCCTAGATTGTAACGAACCCATAAAAGTAAGCGTAAAAGATGGGGAAGTAATTCAATCGGTTCCTTCAAATGGGATAGTAGGTTCATCAGTCTACGGGTTCGGATTTTTGGGAGACGGTGATACCGCAGGTAGGAATTGAGCAAATATGAATTTCTTCCGGTCGGAAGAACATTTAACCACCTGGGTTCACTACGATCCTAATTCAAACGAACAAGTCGTTCAAACCCTAGAAGAATTTATGAGCAGATTCAGTAATCCTCGCTTCAAAGAACGAGGAAGATCAGACTACATTTCTTGGAAAGCTAGTTTGTGAATTAAGATACCGGGGCAGGCACCCTAGAGTATCTATAAGAATATTCCTTTTCTTTAACACTGAACGACATAATACTCGCAAATATTAAGGTGGCTCCAGCAATGGCAAAAGGTATCTCATAAGAACCAGTTAAGGCCTGAAGTTCCCCCGCAACCAGAACCGATACAGCACCTCCAATTTGATGAACCATATTAGACATTCCGTTCAGCATTCCCAGATTATTTCCTCCATATATATCAGCCACCAGCGAGGAGGTAACTGAAGCCGTAGCTATCCAAGACATTCCAGCTATAAGAGCAAACGCCCACATACCGGTAGTCCCTCCTATAGTTAGTAGGGCTAAATAAGCAATTCCTCGCAAGGCATATGTGGAACCTAATACTTTGTGCTGACTATATTTTTGCGACAATACACCCGCGGACAAAACACCTATAGAGTTCAAACCCATCATTATTCCAAAAATCGTTGCCGCAGTTATTTTCGGCACTCCTTGGTCTTCCGCAAATGGAACAAAATGAACCGATATGATGTTGGTTGTTATGCCACAAACAAGATAAGCAGCAGACAATTGCCAGAAGGGAGAGGTAGATAAAGCTTGCTTCCATTTGCTTGTAAAAAGTGGCCCTGACATCGTCACTTTTTCACCCGATTCTTCGTCATTTTGTATTTCCAAATCATCCATTTCACTATCTGGAATATGACCCAATGGATCATCTCTCAAAAAAAGGGACGCTAAGGGCACACCTATAAACAAAATCATTGCAGATATAACCAGGAAAGCTGTCCGCCAATCAAAAGTCTCTATCAAAAAAGCAGAAAATGGTGCGAAGAGTAAAGGCCCGAAAGAACCTCCCGCGGCCGACAAGCTCATGGCCAACCCTCTACGCTTAAAGAACCACTTGGCCAACAAAGAATGAATGGTCACAAAAGAAACACCGCTAGCTGCAAAACTGCCGAATATTCCATAGATCAATATAAAGGCCGAAATAGAGTTGACTCTACTAAGAAAAATCACCGATACCCCGACCATTGCCAACGCAGCCGATATTACCAACCGACCACCATATCTGTCATAGAGATATCCCATTATTAGGAACGACAATGCTCCTACAAATATGCCTAGCGAAAGCACTCTAGTGATGTCATTTCGGCTCCACTGCATATCGGACTCCATAGGAGTAATAAAAACCCCCATACTGGACCGAACTCCTGAAGAGCACATAACTATAAAGAAACAAACTGCAAGAACCAGCCAACCATAATAGATTTTTGAAGTCTCTTTATTACTTCTGTTCAAATTATTTCTACCTGTATTTTCTTTGACCTTGATTGGACCAGTCATTTAGATAAAATGAGCCTGTAACAAAGCTCAATTTAAAATGAATCTCAACCAAATTTGTATAACAAACGACCCTAAAAATAATTGAAACTCAGGGAATTTACTTTCATGAATATTAATAATACCGTAAGAAATTGGGAAAAAGATACTACTCCATACCCTGAGCCATTTGTAGAAGTTATAGACGAAAGTTTCAACCGATACATTTTAGGAAATGCTGGAATGGAAAGATTACATACAGGTTGCAGATGGACAGAAGGGCCTGCATGGTTTGGAGATGGTAGATATCTACTATTTAGCGACATACCAAACAATAAAATTTTAAGGTGGACAGAAGAAACGGGAATCGTTAGCGAGTATCGCTATCCTTCAAACAACGCCAACGGTAACTCGAGAGATAACTCTGGAAGACTCATAACCTGCGAACATTTAACTAGAAGGGTCACCAGAACCGAATTTGATGGTTCTGTAACTGTCCTTGCGGATTCTTTTAGAAATTTAAAATTAAATGCCCCTAATGATGTAGCCATTCATAAAGATGGAGGAATATGGTTCACAGATCCGGGGTATGGCATTTTGAATAATTATGAAGGTGACCGTGCAGAGCCTGAATTACCTACCGCCATATATCGAATAGATCCCATTTCAGGAGCATCTGAAGTAAAAGCAACTGGGCTGTCCCGTCCAAACGGACTTTGCTTCTCGCCAAATTTTGAATCCCTATACATAGCTGATTCGGGTTCAAAAGAACCCCGTGCTATTTATGTTTACCAGGTAACAAATGATGGTGTTGATTTGAATGGCGGAAAAATTTTTGCGGAAACCGGTGAAGATTCTACAGACGGTATTCGATGTGACACTGACGGCAATTTGTGGGCATCAGCCCAAAGAGGAACCAACTCAATAGCTATATACAATATTGAATCAAAATTAATTGGAAGAATCTATCTTCCTGAGGTTCCCTCCAATCTTACTTTTGGAGGGCAGAAGAGAAACCGTTTATTTATTACTGCGAGTCGTTCAATATATAGCATATACACAGATGCAACCGGAGTTTCCTTAAGTTAACAACAATATAATATTTGAACCATTTTAGCTGGCTATATCTCATTGCCTTTGAAAATAGCTTCATCGTATTGCTGACTACACTTATTTAGCACAACAGTGACATCTTCCTGGAGAAGATATCTATTCTGAACCAATTCTTTAGCAGCTTCGGCTACCATTTCCAAATAGATTTCTTTTGAATCGTATCGATCGGTGTTGAATTTTCTAAAGTCATTTTTCCTTGGCAATTTGCCTGACGACCCAAAAAAGTTTGTGAAACCAACCATAGAAATAATCTGATCCGGGGAACCTGTGATTGGATCTCTCGGGTTCCAACCTGTATGGGTCCCCAGTGGGACTGATACATCTGGCATTCTAATGCCGGCGATTTCATTTCCATCTACATCTACTGAGGAGACATAGCTTGGGTAGTCTCTGCCTTCTTTGACAGGGTAAGCCGCTATACCTTTTTCCTCTTCGGGGCCAATGTCCGTTTCTCGAAGCCGCCACATTTTCAAAAAATCTGGTGTCTCGAGCCCGATTGATTTATCAAAAATATCCAAAACCTCAGAAATAGTACTAGCAGTAGCATCATCTAGCCTGGGGACTTTGCTTTCTGGTGGATTTTTTCCTTCCTCCACCCAAGCTACCAAGTTACAAAGAGCAGCTCTCAACAGGGGTCGAAAGTCGATTACATTAAACCCATAAAGTCCCAGTGACCCGTCAGGACCTGGATCTTTTTTTTGTGGGAGTTCCCGCGGTACATGCTGAGTTCCTGAAAACAAATAACTTCTAGTATTTTCTGGAAGGTCTAAATCGTGGTGGCCTTCTAAGTCAATATGACTTAGGGAAGCGTCGCCTCTCCAATATTCAGCAGAAGTGTTGGTATATATAACTTTGGGCAATCCTCCAAGATTTTTCTGAGTCTCTTGAAGGCCTTCTGTTTTCCTACCATACGGATCAGCAACAGGATTATCGGAGAACGGATACAAATGGCCAAACCCGGGAGCAGACTGTTGGGATGGTTGAGCGAATCTATGATTAAAATCACCACGTCTTCCACCGGCAACATGTGGAATAAGTCCGTCATATACCTGACGGTTATTCTCATCCAAATTCATGCCTGCGTAGAGATAATGCCTTAAAAGTCTTCCCGTTTGAGAAATTCCATAGGCATATGCGTGGGCAGGTGGATTTTTTATCGGAGAGTCTAAACCACCATATTTAATCCAAGACCCAATATCTCGAACAGACATCAGGGTCGATCCAGCGACGACCGGGTTTAACGCTTCATAGACAACGCTGTATATTTTGCCCGGATTAAACCCAGATTTCATATAAACGTGTTCAGGATCAGGTACGACCACTCCATTTTGCTCCTTCGCAAATTTCCATTCATTACGCGGTATTTCTGTTTGGGGACCGTCTTCCCAATCCTTTACATACATATATGCATTTGAATTATCCGTAGAGCTGGCTATATATGGCTTGTGGACTCTATTGGCAAGAAGTGTGCTTTTAATATGTGCATTCGGCCGAATCTCGACCAAATTACTTCCACTTACTGGATTTCCACCAATTTCTAGAATTGGAGGGTCCATTCCTAAAAGGGAATCACTACGATATACATCATATTGCCACCCAATCGATACCACTGAGTACCCATTCTTAAAGAGAAATCCATCGCCAGGATCAATATAAGAAGACGCGGTGAGAGTAGAAGACGACATATTAAAATCAGGTATCGCCCTCTTCCTACCCCTGTTTACAACATCAACCAATAGACGTGAAGACTGAGTTTTTATAGGAGTCAGCAACACAAAATCTGAACTAAAATTCACTAGCCCATCGTCCCCTACTGGTGCATATTGCAAATCAACTATGCGAGAGTTGGCTGAATTTTCAGGATCAACACCAAAGAAAACTATCCCATCTATTCGTTCGTAAGGTCCAAATTCTCCACAACTAACCCCTGAGTCATACTCAGAGCGATTTTTGATCTCGACTCCTGTAACTGCCAAACAACTTCTCCTATCCGATTCTCACGAACCACTAATATAATACAAATGCTCTACACATCCATTTAGATACATCTTAAGACCAAAATACATCTTGCCTTGACGGATTAGCGCCCAAATTAGGTCTCCATGGATAAGCGTCATTCCTCCAAGGATTAGCTTTGAGCCAATCTTCATCCATCGCTACACCCAGACCATTTCCCGTAGGTATACCAAAATATCCATTTTTTTGTACAGGGAAATCACCAGTAGTTGCATCCTGAAACCATGGATGTATTCCACCTTCCTGGATCAAAAAATTGGGGGTAGACGCATCCAAATGGAGAGCAGCTATTGTACAAAATGGTCCATAGGGGTTATGGGGTTGAAATCCGACATAATACGCCTCAGCCATAGCCGCGATTTTCTTTAGTTCGAGTATCCCTCCCGCTTGAACAACATCTGGTTGTATAAGATCCACAGCCTGCAAAGGCAAAAGATCTGCAAAATCAAATTTAGTTAAAAGCCTTTCTCCTGTAGCTATAGGGATATTTACGTTATCGGATACTTTCTTGAGGGCTTCCAGGTTTTGGGGTGGGACGGGTTCCTCATAAAAGAAGGGCCTGAATTCTTCCAACCTATGAGCTACACGAATTGCATCAGATGGGGCTAATCTGCCATGAACCTCAACAAAAAGCTCTACTTCGTCCCCAACTGCGTCCCGAACAGCTCGCATTTTTGCTACTGCTAGATCTTCTGACGCTTTATCAATAAATATGCCTCTGTGTTCAAAAGGATCTCCTTTGAGAGCAGTAAGTCCTTGTTCAACATGAAACATAGCATTATCAACAGCCGCTTCTGGGGTCAATCCATCCCACCTACCATAAGTCCATATTTTATCCCTGATTTTTCCTCCCAAAAGCTCGTAAACCGGCACCCCGAGAGCTTGACCTTTGATATCCCAAAGAGCTATTTCTATACCACTTATCGCAGACATTTGAACGATGCCACCTCTTACATGAAAATGGTGGTAAAGGGTCTGCCAAAGCTTCTCAATTTCCATAGGGTTTTGGCCTGTAATTACCTCACCAAATTCATCTACCATGGTAGCTACACTTAGAGGTCCACAGGTTGCTTCTCCCCATCCCGTTAAGCCATCATCAGTTTCTATCTTTACAAAAACATAATTTCGAGCAACAGATACACCAACCCTAGTAGTCGTATGGGAAGCTGGTATAGCTTTTACAGATGTGATTTTCATTCTAGCCTCCTATTCAAATCAGTCTAACAAGGATATAAAAAAAGGGGGGAAACATTTTGTTTCCCCCCTCAATTCAATAACATTAAAATGATTAGTCGTTATTCATTACAACCTTGATGATGTCATCCTCATATTTCTCGTATTGATCATAGGCATCATTAACATCGGAGAAATTGGACTCATGGGTTTTCATTTCTCCAGGGTTCCACCAACCTCGGTCTTTTAATTCGATCATTCTTTCAATATGCCCTACTGGATCTCCACTCCCGGCACCAGAAGTGGGAATAATTGTAGGAGCATTTTTAAGGAAATTTGATGTGTCAATTTCTGTGGTCTTGCCCCGAGGCCCTTCCTGGATACCAAATATAATCACTTTGCCATGCTTAGTAGCACCTCTAATGGCTGCATTCAAACCGTCAGGATATCCTGATGCCTCCACCGAAATATCAGCAAGTTTTCCATCTGTGATTTCAGCGAGGGCCTCATCTACATCGTCTTTGTCGGGATTGATCGTGTGTGTAGCCCCAAATTTCTTACCCCATTCAAGTCGGTAGTCCAAAGGGTCCACAGCAATAACTCTCCTAGCGCCAGCTCTAGCAACAATGGCCGTAAAAGACAGACCAATACTTCCCTGACCCATTACAACAACGTCTTTCCCTAAAATAGTTCCCATTTGTTGACAGGAATATAAAACTGTTCCTGATGGTTGACAAAGAATCCACTCTCCTAGATCTCCATGATCAGGTACAAGAGCCATTCTTCCTTCATCACCAGGATAGTATTCAACGAGGCCTCCTGGGCCATCCTGGCTAGGCAGTACAATTACTCTCTGGCCAACTTTAAATTTATCGGATTTACTTTCCACAATAGTGCCTGCACACTCATGGCATGCCCCGCCATGTCTCATAGGATATTCTTCTTCAGGCATTACAGGCCCATAAGCATGCCTGATATCACTTCCACAAACAGACCATCTTTCCAATTTTATTAGGCATTGGCCTTCCCCAATACTCGGTGTTTCAATATCTTCAATTTCAATTTTCTTTGGACTTGTTATTCGTGCTGCAAACATTAGATGAATTCTCCCCTTATCTGATCCCATTTCAGACCATAAAATTAATTTACGGAAATTTAGAGCACATTCTATTGATATCAAGTACATTTACGCAACAATACTTAATATCAAATATAAATGGAGTAAAAAAACACATGGACCCAATATCACCTGTTGCTGTTGATCAAATGTCCATCACAGTGTTAATGGACAACCACGTCAGCAGCATATTAAATGACACTGGCCCCGTTACTAGGCCTTCAACCAAACAAGAAATTGCAGCGCCGCTAACCGAAGACGGTTCCATTAAATCCCAACTTAGGGCGGAGCATGGATTTTCAGCTTGGGTCACAATCCGAACGGGAGAAATTGACCACTCCATCCTTTTCGACGCTGGAGTATCGCCTACTGGTGTTTCCGAGAACATGAGAATACTAGATTTATCTCCAAAGGATGCGGAGGCAATTGTGTTTAGTCACGGTCATTTCGATCACACTGTCGGAATAGACGGTATTCTGAATGATTTAGGAGCTAATAACATCCCAATAATCATCCATCCTGAATTTTGGAACAAAAGAAGGATCGTACTTCCTGGAAGAACTCCTCGCACTCTCCCCACCGCCAGCAAATCTGCCTTACGTCAGCAAGGAATGGAAATTATCGAGGAATCTCGCCTTCCGTCTTTTTTAATAGATAATTCTTTATTGGTAACAGGGGAAGTGGATCGGTTTACGAGTTATGAAAAAGGTTTAAAAGGCCAGGAAGTCTTTGTAGAAGATTCCTGGCAACCGGACCCGCTGACTTTAGATGATCAAGCTCTAATCGCGAAAGTTAAGGGAGAAGGCTTGGTGATAATGACAGGATGTGGACATGCTGGAATTGTCAATATATGTAATTACGCAAAAAAATTGACCGGTGAAACTAAAATTCACGCTATTATTGGAGGATTTCATTTACCAGACTCTCTGGACCCAATAGTCATACAAAACACTGTAAACGATATCAAAGATTTAGATCCAGACTGGTTAATACCTGCGCATTGTACCGGTCAGCAAGCGATCATTTCGTTAATGAAAGCGCACTCAAATTCGATGATTCAAAACAGTGTTGGAAGCCAATACAAATTTGGTGCCTCTTTGGATTAAGATTCTGGTTTAAACATTTCAGTCACGCTGTCAGGACGTGTAAGTGATATGTGGGAAAAATCGTGACCATCCACAGCACCATGCCAATGCTTTTCACCGGAAGGAATGAAAGCAGTATCACCAGCTTCCATTTGAACCTCTTCCGACTCATTGGCCACTATTCCCAGTCCTTTGGTGGCGAACAAAATTTGATCACTTGTATGAGTGTGGAAGTGATTCTTTGACCCATCATAAAAGGAGACAATTCCAAAGTTGTAATCTTCCTGATCAGTCTTTCCCACTAAGGGTTGTCTGGTGACTCTGCCACCGTAAAAAAGAGGGGCATCTCCAGCCTCTTCAGGATCTACGTCCTGTTGTCGCGTCACATACATAAATATTTCTCCTTAACATACAATTAATTTCTATAATAACTCTTTATTCACTAGATATACGACTAAACCCTGCGTAGGATTTTAAAACCTCAGGTACTTCTATTGAACCATCAGCAGTCTGATAATTTTCAAGGATAGCTATCATCACTCTCGGCACTGCAAGGCCTGAACCGTTTAGGGTATGCAACAATTTTGGCCTAGATTCCTTGGAATCTCTGTAGCGAATTGCAGCTCTACGGGATTGAAAATCGGTGCAATTGGAACAAGAAGAAACCTCTAGCCATTCTTGTGTTCCGGCGCCCCACATTTCAACATCATAGCTTTTAGCAGCAGCAAAACCCAAATCCCCCGTGCATAACTCAAGAACTCTATGAGGAATGTTTAATTCAACACAAACTTGTTCAGCATCTTTTAACAATGTCTCAAGTTCTTCAAACGAAGAATCCGGCTCTACGAATTTGTACATCTCAACCTTGTCGAATTGATGAACCCTTTTTATTCCTCTGGTATCTCTCCCGGCGGAAAATTTCTCTCTTCTCCAACATGGTGTGTGTGAGACAAATTTGAGAGGCAAAGTTTCACCATCCAAAATCTCATCCCTAAACATACCTGTTACAGGAGCTTCAGCGGTTGGTACCATGAAAAGATCATCCTCTTCATCGTGATACATATTCTCCTCAAAATGTGGAAGATGGCTAGAGGCCGTTACCGTATTTCTGTTTACCAAATAGGGAAGGTAAAGTTCTCTATACCCGTGTTTCTCGGTATGCAAATCTAGCATCCAAGATATTAAAGCTCTTTGAAGTCGGGCGCCCTTACCATTAAGTAAATAGAACCGAGATTGAGCTAACTTAACCCCTCTTTGAAAATCAATGATTCCCAGGCTTTCACCTATTTCCCAATGAGGCTTTGGCTCAAAATCAAAGCTAGGTAGATCTCCTACAGACCTTACAACGACATTGGCATTCTCATCAGGGCCATCCGGTGACGATTCACTTGGAATATTGGGAACATCGAGCATGATTTGATTTAGTCTATCGCTGACTTCATTTTCCTCCTCCTCCAAATCCTTGATTTGAGATCCGACTTTCCTCATCTCTGCTATTAATTCCGGCGGCTTCTCCTTAGAACTGCCGATTTCTTTTGACACTGCGTTTCGTCTCGCCCTTAGGGAATCTATTTCGCTTATTGCTGTTCTACGTCTTTGATCCAGATCAATTATCTCAGGTAGAGGAACTTCCTTTCCTCTCCTTTTGAAAGACTCGACAACAAACTCAGGTTTTTCTCTAATCAGTTCTATATCTATCAATTAACTTGACTCCCAAAACAACTGACTAGAATTCTATTTGATTCAACCAAATTCATCCATGTTTTCAAACAAAATAAATACAAATTTTCCAAAGCAATAAATTAAAGTTGCTCGTTTCTGTACTATATAAAAGATTCCAGCGAACAAAGAAATATTGCGATGTTGGCTATATAATTGCCCTCGGACCTTATTTGAAGTAGCTGTAGTTTGCTGTTTCTTTTGATTTCCAATATGAATTAATAAACTTTGCGAGCATCTATTGCCAGTCAATTATTCTCTTTTAGAAACCGGAAGCACGGTATCGGATCAAAAATATACCCTTTCTCAAAAAGAGGTAGACCAGTATCTAGATGCCGTCCAAGATGACTCAGTGAGGCATCTTAATAGCTCGGGTACAGAATTAGCACCTCCAATGGCTTTGGCAGCATTGAGTCTCAGAGGTGTTGTGATAGATCTACAAATACCTGGAGGCACATTACACGTGGGCCAAGAAATGGAATTTAAAGATGCTGTTAGGGTGGGTGAAAATTTGAGATGTATCGCATCACTAGCCTCCAATAACGTAAGAGGTGATTGGAGATTTATGGTTGTGAATCTCTCAGTTTTAAGGTCTTCAGGTGATGAAGTAATGGAAGGTAAAAGTACCATAATGTTACCTGCGGAAAATAAAATCGAATGAAAAATCTTCAAGTTGGTGACGACCTGCTACCTATCAAAAAGCTCATAACGATGAAACAGATCCTTATGTATGCGGATGCTTCCGGCGATTACAATCCAATTCATATTGATGAGGAGTTCGCCAAAAATTCCCAGTTTGGTAGAAATATTGGTCATGGGATGATGGTAGCTGCGACTATCTCTGAGCTGATGGTCAAAAATTTCGCTGAAGCTTGGTACAAAACAGGTAAAATGAAAATGAGATTTAAATCCCCTGTATACCCAGAGGACGAAATTCAAACTTCAGGTAGTATCAAAAAATCTGAACAGGTAGGAACAGCAACTAGAATCACCTGTTCAGTCCAAATAGTCCGTCAGAATGGGGACACCATCATCTCTGGTGAAACATTGGTGACATTAAAAAGCCCATAATTTCACCATAAATCAGGAGTCTAACTTTGCCTAACACTGAATTATTAAAGGTGTCCATTGATGCAATGGGTGGAGACAATGCGCCCGCTGTACCTGTAGAGGGAGCTATCCAAGCAGCCAAAGCCGGTTTGGCCGAAATTTTTATCGTCGGGGATAAAGAGCCAGTACAGCAAGAACTAGCAAAACACGACACAAAAGACCTCCCCATACATTTCATAGCTTCAGAAGGGAAGATAGAAGATAATGAGGCTCCAGCCCTAGCTTTGAGACAAAAACCCAAAGCATCTATCTTAGTGGCAACTAATTTAGTCAAAACTGGAACCGCAAATGCCGTTATATCAATGGGGTCCACAGGAGGCACAATGGCGGCGGCGGTCGTGCTACTCGGAACTATAGACGGAATAGAAAGACCAGCAATTGGAGGGCCCATAATAGGCGCTGCTCCAAATCAAACTATTCTTGATCTAGGTTCTAATCTTGACTGCAAACCATCCCAACTATTGGGGTTTGGAGTATTAGGATCTGTTTTTAGCAAATTACTTGTTGGTGTTGATAACCCAAAATTAGGTTTGCTTAGTGTAGGAAGTGAAGACGGAAAAGGAAACATACAAGCAAAAGAAGCAAGTGCCTTGTTTAGAAAAAGTGGTTTGAATTTCATAGGAAATGTCGAAGGTAATGATTTAGTTACAGGAAAAGCGGATGTGGTTGTGTGTGACGGATTTGTTGGTAATGTAATTTTAAAGCTAGTCGAAGGACTCGGTAAAGGTCTCGCTGTTCAATTGAAAACAACATTGGAGGGAAAACTACCAAACAATCAGCTTGATGCCCTAATGCAAGACCTTTACAAGAATAACAACGTGGTAGACGCGAGAGGAGGCGGACCAGTTTTTGGTGTTAATGGAGTTAGCATAATCGGACATGGTAGCGCTACATCAGGCACCATAGAAAGAGCGGTGAGTTTAGCCAAAATGTGCGTAGATACAAATCTAATTGAAGAAATGAACAAAGAAGTTTCTGCTGTGATGTCCACGGTGGATGATTAACTGAGAATATAAACAAATAAATTTACGGGAGAAAAAGTGACTGAACTGAAAGGAAAAGTAGCGTTAGTTACTGGAGCAGCAAAAGGAATTGGAAAAGCTGCAGCAGTAAAATTGGCTGAAGAAGGTGTGAATGTCGCGATAAATTACAATTCTTCCAAACAAGAAGCCGAGAACACTGTTAAACATCTCAAGGACTTCGGAGTAGATTCGATTTCATGCCAAGCAGATGTAGGAAACCTAGATCAAGTAACGAAAATGGTGGATGCTGTCACTGAGCAACTTGGACAAATTGATATCCTCGTAAATAACGCTGGAATTATAGATGATGGCCTACTCCTCAGAATGTCAGACGAAGCCTGGGCTCGAGTGATAAATACAAATTTGAACGGCACTTTTTACTGCAGTCGCGCCGTACTCCGAACAATGGTGAGATCCAGATGGGGGAGAATAATTAACATTGGTTCCGTTGTTGGCCTTCGGGGCAACATAGGTCAGACCAACTACACAGCTTCAAAAGCAGCAATAAACGGGTTCACATTCGCTCTTGCCAAGGAAGTTGCCACCAGAAATATAACTGTTAATACCATAACGCCAGGCTATATACACACTGACACCGTTGACGTTCTATCTGAGAAGCAAAAAGACACAATTATGACTTGGATACCTATGGCTCACTTTGGCGAAGTAGACGATATTGCTCACATGGTTGCATACCTTGCTAGCGAAAAAGCAAAATATATAACTGGACAAATAATCAGTGTGGATGGAGGTATGGCTATCTAGAAAATGAGGCCTAAAATTATCAATGGCTAATCCTCAAAATAAGGTTGCACTCATAACAGGTGGTTCAAGAGGCATAGGGAAATCTATAGCCATGGAATTCG
>CAYPXS010000012.1:0-19598 GCA_964414725.1 uncultured Dehalococcoidia bacterium | reverse complement strand
ATTGCGCTTAGCAATCCTTCTAGCCGCACGGGGTCTGCCGCACCTACAGATAACAAAAATTGAGCTCCCAGAGCTTGGTTTTGGTTATGAATAGTAGATAGCACTGTACCGGCGAAAACAGGATCCAAATCATTTATCTGATTGATACCAGTAACTGCGCTAACTGGGTTTTCAGTGAATGTTATTGATAAATCATTTGAAGCTTTTTGGATTCCCTCTGGATCTGCAACGACACCAGAAGCCCAGCTAGGGTCAGTGATATCTGCTGCTATACCTGTTGCCAGACCAACAGCACCTGAACCTTGTCCCATAAAAAAGAAGCCTGCTCCACCAATTATGACCAACAGGGCTACAATCGCCCCAGCTGGCATTAGCCACTTTGGCATCCCCCCGCCACCAGTAGTACTACTACCCGTGGTGTTTGGTTTATCAAGAACTTGTGTTGCAAGAACTTTAGGCATAACCCGAGTACGAGCCACATCCTGTGGGCCTTCAGCCAAAATGGTGGCAATTACCTGCAGATCATTAATCATTTCATCAGCAGTTTGGTAACGCTGATCTCTATCCTTGGTCAACGATTTAACTAACAATTCTTCTAATTGTTCAGGGAATTCATCCATGTGGTTGGCAATTGGGTCATGGGCCTCGTTTATGTGCCCATTAAAAATCTCAAAAGTGCTTTTACCCAGAAAAGGTGTGCTTCCCGTCAATACTTCATATAACAGACAACCAAGGGAGTACAAATCTGATCTTCCGTCTATGGCGTCGGAACCTTGTATTTGCTCAGGGGACATGTACAAAGGTGTGCCAACTGTAGTGTTCTCACTGGTCATCGAGTCCAAAGTCTCGGCGGAGGCTATACCAAAGTCTGTCAATTTTACTTCGCCCGAATCGTTCAAAAGTACGTTGGCTGGCTTGATATCTCGGTGGGTGATTCCTGCATTGTGAGAAACCTGAAGGGCTGAAGCAATTTGCTGCACAACAGTAATAGCCCTCTGTAAGGGGAGCGTTCCTCCTCTTTCAAGGATCCTTTCCAGGTTTTCAGTCACGAACTCGGTTACGATATAGTGCTGTCCACCTTCTTCACCATGATCATATACTTCAACCACATTAGGGTGGCGAAGTGTCGCCATAATTGACGCTTCCCGTTGGAAACGATCAAGAAACTCTCCGTCCGATGCAGATCTGGCCAGAACTTTGATCGCAACAATTTGGCCTGAGGATGGGTCTTGGGCACGATATACAGCACCTTGCCCACCTTCCCCGACCATTTCGATAACCTGATATCCGCCTATTTCTTTAAGATTCATATTCCTATCGTCAAACCCTTACATTTACTATGGATATTTGTATAACATATAAGGAACCAGTCATACTCACTTCCCCATGATTCGCAAGTATGATGTACAGTACACCATATTAACAACTATATTTCACGGGTATGCCCACCTATTATATATGCGTATTTACACCTAATTATGAAAAAAACTTTTTAACATAAACAATTATATATACTGTATTCAAGTCAAGTAAATTTATTGACCAAAAGGACATACCAAGCATTTGGAAACTAGGCTCCTAATAGGAGTGAGGCTATGACAGAAGAATTAACTATAAAGGTAATAGTAGCCGACGATCACGCTGTAGTCCGTGAAGGTATCACCCGCATTCTAGCCACTTCTGACAGAATCGAACTTGTTGGAGAGGCAGAAACTGGAGACCAAGCCTGGCTTTTGATAAAAGATTTGTCTCCGGACGTAGCAGTGCTCGACATACGAATGCCATCAATGACCGGGATCGACATTATAAGGTCCATAAATGCCGCAAACCTTAGCACTAAATCCTTGATTCTCACTAATTATGACAATCCAGACTATATTTTGGAGGCCATATCTGAGGGCGCCCATGGATACATTTTGAAAGCGATAGATCCTAATTCTTTAATTAAATCGGTTATCGCAGTTTATGAAGGTGAAGTTGTTCTAGATCCAGAGGTGGCTACCTTGGTTGCAAAAACATGGCGGGAACGAAACTCCAGAACTAGTTCAACAATAGGAATTTCATCTCTAACAATAAGAGAAAAAGAAACCCTCAAATTAGCCTGCGACGGTCTCAGAAATAGAGAGATATCCGATGAGATGGGAATAAGTGTCCGTACAGTCGAAGGTCACTTCAACAGAATTTTTTCAAAACTCGGAGTGTCTTCTCGTACAGAGGCGGTTCTCCAGGCGGTTTCAGAACCAATCCAGTGATTGGACAATACAACCTTTAGAAGATTAATCAGAAAATAAATTCTTAATATTTCCGATTACAGACCTCAAGCCTTCACTCTGTGAACGATCTACTTGATAATTAACACCCTCGTCCATCTTGGCTATCACAACTGTTATGTTGTCATGGCCCCCTCTGCCATTAGCCATATCTATCAAAGATTGGAAAGCATCTTCTGGGTCTTCTTCGTTACAAATTTCAACTATATCTTCAGATTTCACTAGTCCATGCAGTCCATCAGAACAAAGTAAAATTTGGTCCAGTAGTAGAAGTTTTACGGAACCAGAATCGACCTCAACGGTGGAATCCAATCCCATGGCCCTCGTTATTATGTTCCGTCTCGGATGATTTTCTGCTTGTTCTTCAGTAAGAATCCCCAAAGCAACCTGTTCTCCCACCCAACTATGATCAGTAGTGAACTGTTCAATGGAACCTTCCCTTAAAAGGTAGCCTCTACTATCCCCTACATGAGCGTAAATAAATTCATCCTCCACAACCATACCCACTGTCAAAGTAGTCCCCATACCTCTTGTGTCATCTTCTTTCGATTTGTCGAAGATATCACGATTCGTCTTACGAACACTTTCACTCAAAATTTCTGCGAGATCTTCGTGATCATCTGCGGAAGAAATAGCCTCAACTAAATGTTTAGGTAAATTAGTAACAGCCATTTCGCTTGCGACCTCTCCTGCTGCGTGGCCTCCCATACCATCCGCCACAATTAGAAGTGCGTCAAAAAGCTCCTTATCAGACCCTGTACCCAAAAGAGTATGAAAAGCATCCTCATTTTGTTCCCTGACTGAACCTACATCGGAACCAGCACCGAGGTCCACTGAAAAATATCCAGAAATTTTTTTCATATTCTTTCTCTATAATCTAAATCCGTTTATAAAAATGGCACCATATGAATGAATTGATTGTTATAATTCAGCCGTAGCAATTGCATTCAACGATTTAGGAACAGGTCCATTTGGGTTATGTTTTCTGACATTTCGACCATACTAGATGTAATTATATTCATTTTATCGGGATTTATTGTAGCTAGCACGGTGGCTGCCATAGTATTTGTTGTTTGGACTTTCGGAAAAATGAACGAGCGATCAACAACGAAAGACCTCTTAGATAAGATAAACAGTTCCGAACAAAAAACCAATACCTCTTTAGCCCTGAATACCGATAAGAATAGCGAATTGATCAAAGCTGCAATCATGATCATAGAAAGCTATGGGCTATCTGTCTCAGGCAGCCAAAATCCATCTTTGCCAAATCAACCAGTCTCAAAAATTTCAATTAACCGAGGAATTGATAATCGAAACCCAAACCAAATGTCTACTGTTCCAGAAAACAGCCAAGAAAAAATGTTGCTCGAAACCGGTCATGTACATATGAAGCATGGAGATTTCCAGTCTGCGATAAAAGACTACACCAATGCGATTGTCATTAACCCCACTTTCGCAGGTGCGTACAATGCAAGAGGTATGGCCAACAGGAAAATGAAAGACTTTCATGCAGCGTTACAAGACTACAACACAGCTTTAACCCTTCATAACAATCTGGCTGCCACCTACAACAACAGGGGCGTAATTTACATGGAGATTAGGCAAATAGAGGCTGCGCTAACCGATTTCGACAAAGCCTTAAATATTGAACCTAACAACTCATATGGCTACTGTAACAGGGCCGTAGCTTATAACTATATGAGGGACTTCAATAAGAGCATAAGTGAAAGTACCGTCGCCGTAGAAATAAATCCTCAATTGCCTGAAGCATACGTAGTAAGAGGAATTGCAAAGGTACAAATGGGGGCTAATTCCGCGGCAGACTTAGATTTCGAAGTAGCGGAGTCACTTGGCTATAAACGAATCGATATCGAAGAGCGCTTGTTTGCATTGAAAAAAGTGTGATATCACGATTCTCAGTTTCAACTACCAGTATTCTACCTGTTCTGATATCTATTTTAGCCTGTTCTTTATCTAGCTGGTCTTCAGGAAAACCTCCATCTGAAATAATCACTCTGACCGCATTCTGCACCCTTTTGGCATTTATATCTGTTCTAGACCACAGCAATCATAAGATACCTAACAAACTCACCTTGGTTCCACTTCCCGTTGTATTTTTTATCAGTTTCTTATTGCCAAATATTCATGAGCTTTCGGTTACTGAATCCTGGTGGGTCACCCCATTAATAGGGGCTCTTTTGGCAGGGACAATATTCTCTGCAGCCTACTTCTTACCTAACACTAACTTGGGCGGAGGGGATGTTAAATTAGCAACTTTGATAGGCTCAATTAGCGGATTCCCACTTTGTCTTGCTAGTTTGTTAGTGGGTCTTTTAATTTTCGCTGTCAATCAAGCATTAACCGGAAACAAAAAAAGTGCTCCACTAGCGCCCTATCTATATTATGGCACCTTACTGAGCATCATCGCCGCACAACAAATATAGATACTATTTACCAAGAACATATCTGACTGTGTTAGCTCCAATTGGTTCGGAAAGCCTTCTTGTAATTGGTATAGTACCAACTACCTTGGTTCCCTCTCCTTCGGCTGAAATTATATCAACGGTACCTCCAACCCGCTCCGTCCTCAATTTCAAATTAAGTAAGCCAAAATGCCCAGCCTCAGGCACGTTCCTTATATTGGATTGACTGAAACCTATTCCATCATCTTTTATCGAAAAAACTATGTCCTCCTCGTTCCAAATAATTTCGACTTTTATTGTGTTAGCATTTGCGTGATCAACAGCGTTCAAGACCGACTGACGAATGATTTGATAAAGATCTTTGGCTACAGGACCCGGCAATCCTCCTTCGCCCAGCCGATTGGATGTGTACATGATCGTCATCGGATTCGAAACATTTTCAACCTCAAGATCCTGAAAAAAGATTCTAAGCGTCTCTTCTAACCCAACTACAGAAAGTTCGTCATGCCCTTTGTCCCTAACAAGCTGCCTCAAATTTACATCCGCGTTCTTAACCATCGACACTAAATGATCTATATCATCGGCAGTTTCTACATTGCCGTCCAAGGTTAGCTTTAACAGCCCGAGATGCATGAGTATTGCACTCAATTCACTCATAGTTTGATCGTGAAGGTCAGCAGCCAATTCTTTTCTCATATCATCTCTGCCCTGCTCTATGGCATCAAATTGCTCGATCCGTCTTAATCTATATGCCATAATTTGAGATATTCTGGATATGAATTCGAGAGCTCTTTCAGGACTGTTTTTAGATAACTCGTTAAAGGCTTTTTTATCCACTCTAAAAAGCCGACATTCTGTTCGCGCCATCACTCGGGCGGTTCTCGGAAATGAATCCAAAAAAGCTATTTCCCCAATGACCGACCCTTGTTTGATCCAGGCCACCGGTATCCATTTCCCATTTGCTGGTACTTCCACCAGGGCTTCGCCTGAAACCAATAAATCAATACTGGTGGTAATGTCGCCATAATTTACAATTATTTCTTCTGCGTCAAAGAGTAATTCATTGCCATAATCGGACAAATAATCAATAAACCTGATTATTTCTTGGCTAGTCAATATGGGCTCATCCAAAACGCCTAGGTTATCGGATGCATTATCAGTCATGATATCTTCTCAAATATGGTCTATTCTAAGGATAGAGCAACGCAAAGATTCAAAAATGCTTTCGTAGAATTTGACTGGATAGAAAGATAATCCTCACCAGATATATCCAACTTTTCTTCAATCAAATCTTGAATGGTTTCGACACCTTCGGGTGAAATTTCCATATCAGTGGCGATTTCTTGCACACTCATCCCTCTGCATCCCCTCGAAATTACCTGCAGTTCTCTTTCTGACAGATTCCCCGATTCTGCTGAATGACGCTCATAATATCCAACTAATTTCTCAATTAAAGCATTATCAAGAATTAAATATCCCTGCATTACTTTCCTAACAGCTCTTATTAATTCACCAATATCATCGAGGGAATTCTTCAAAATATATGCTTTGGCTTTTGAATCAGTTTCGATTAGATCGTTTACATAAGACCAGTCGTCATATGCAGACACAACGACTATAGATGTTTCAGGGTTTTTCTCCCTAATAGTTTTACTAGCAGAAATCCCATCAAGCCGAGGCATTCTAATATCAAGCACCGCCACGTCAATCTGTAATTCAGAGCATTTGTTAACGGCTTCCAATCCATCTTCACAAACTGCTGCCACCACAAAATCTGCCTGTGTTTCTAATACACGTTTATACGCAGTACGAATAAAAGGAGAATCATCTGCAATAAGTATATTTGCCATCTGAAAAACTGATTATTTCCTTGCTAGTAATTCTGCTACTTCTTTGATTTCTTTAGCCAACTGGTCTATTGGAATGGTCCCATATTTATCCAATAACTGCCGGACCTGTGGCCGAACCTCTATTTTTTCGGCAAATAGATCCTCCATATCAGATTTCCCTGCATCCGAGTCCTTGATATTAGATACAGAAACTAATGGAGAATCAACATCTTCACTTTCTTCTTCTGATTCGTTTAATTTTTCGGAGTTTTCATCTTCATCGCCATCAATATCATCCAGAGACACAGTCTGAAAGTTCTTAGGTTTTGCGAATGTCACAGGTCCCACCGTGGCTATCGGTTCTACAGAATCATCATTGCCACTGTCATCTATATCAGATGCGACCATGGTGTTTTGTAATAGAGAAGGTGTTCCGTCCCCGAGTGTGGGCTCAAACACATCTTCATATATCTCCGGATCCAACTCACTCAGATCCCACAAAGCGTCTGTTGGCGAAGTCTCACTTAGATTTTCATCTTCAGATTTAAATGTGTCAGAAATGAATTCTTGACTGCTTTCTGGATTTAATTCGGATGAACCATCAAGATCCATCTTAAACGTTTTCATCACATTCCCGAATTTATCGTAAATTGTTCTACGAATGGAATCCATACCGTCCATCATAATACAACTCCTGTAGAAGCTACTGAGTATATCGCCATTCCCAAACCAGAAGAGTCTGTATCTGGGGAAGAAAGCAATGCAGCAGTCACTTTCGGTACAACAAACATTACTACTGCCGACATCAAACATGTTACAGCAAAAAAGGTAATAATTTTAAGGTTATTTCCACCTTCTGAAAATTTAGGTGCTAAAGCATTTGCTACGGTAAGAATAGCTACCGCTATAATTATCGTTATCTGAAGTGTTTCTATATTCCCCATCTGAAACACATCCACAGAAGCACATAATTCTTCCGGACTAGGTAACTTGATACCGGCCGTGTCCACACCGGGCGGTACGACCACTTGATTGAGACAATTTTCTCTATCTGACACCCCAACAATGGATCCTAATTTAGTATTAAAACTTATGATAATTTCAAGAACAAAAACCAATATCAGAGCCATTACAGAATGCATGGTCATCGTCAAAAAAGAAAAAGTGGAAGAAGTTAATTTACGTTTGGCTCTCAACTCAGAAATATTTTGGGCATAGTCAGAACATATCTCACCAATCTGTCCCGGGTTGCAGCCAACTTCAACGCCATCAACAAACATTCCTGCAGTCCGAGAAACTAATTCACTTCCAGTTTCTCTACTAAAAGTCTCCCAACATTCCCCTGAAGGTAATCCGGATTCAAGTCGCGTTCGGAGGCGTTCTAGGGGATCTTTTAGATATTGATAAGAGTTGGTATCGATCCTCCTAAGAGCCTCTGTCAACGTCACACCACCGGAACCCGCTATACTACCAATCGCTCTTAAAAACACAGGTAATTCTTGGTCAATATTGGCTACTCTGGATGCATCGCGCATCGCGATAAATGCCGAAGGAAGCAAACTAATTCCAGTCAGTGCAAATACTGAGCCAGAAGCAGTGACCGGACTAACTCCTCTTTCCAATAGTACTAGAAATCCCAATATGCCTAATGCCAATCCTGCTGGCCCACATGTTATAAATAAAAATTTAGCTAATTTTCGATCAGGAGTAGTTCCTGAGACCGGATCATAAGTTATAGTCTCATATGGAGCCACTTTATAAATCAGGTAAACCCCTACAGAAGTTACTCCCCCCAAAGTAAACAACATTAAATATATAAAAGATGCACTCGTAGACCCTAACAAACTGGAAACCTGGGATACGACCATAATAAGCGTCACTGCCACCAAAACCGCCGCATATGCGTCTGTCCATTTACGCAGATTTTCAACGTTTCTCTCATAATCATTGCCATAATGTTCTGCCTCCGCCCTGGCTTCTTGAAGAACAAAATCAGATTCTGAGCTCCCAGATGAGATAGAGGCAGAAAACCGGAGCAACAAACTTTTAACTCTAGGTGCTTTGGCTCTTTGTGCCACAGCCTGAAAAGCCTTGGTATATTCAACACCCATAGACTTGGCCATCAGATTTATATATTCAAAAAATACTGCAGTTAGATATCTCTGCCTGCCGCAATACTCAAGTAAACGGTCTCTAGTGACGCCACCCCTGGAAAGGATCGCCATGTAAGTAAGTTGAGAGAATAAGTCAAAGCCAATTACTTGGTTATCAGAAGAGACCTTCTCTATTTGCTTGCGCGAGGACGCTGTGGAGTTCATAAAAATTTGTCGTGTCCCTTTCCGATAGACGCTTTAAAACCTCTGTCCTTCGTTCTAATTCACCATATATCTTTCTATATTCATCCGGTGGCAATCCTCTTTTGGAGGCGACTACTTGCTCAAGTAAATAAGTGTTCATATACCCGGGGAACTCAAATTCGTCGGTGGCAGGATTCCATTTGAAAACCTCTATAAACCCAAAGGAATTACTTTCAGTGTCATATTCAATAATTTCGCTAATGCTGAGACATCTTCTTGCCGGACTACCGTCAGGAAGTCTAACGGCGCTCATTATGACAACCATATTCAAGTTATCTATATATGTTTTGGGCACATTAATGGGGTTTCCAGTCAGCCTTTGAATTAATTTTTCGACTGAAGCCGCATGAAATGTAGCCATGCAAGCGTGTCCAGTCTGCATAGCTTGGAAAGCTATGGCGCCCTCAGCTCCTCTTATTTCACCAATAACAATTTCCTCTGGCCGCTGCCGCAAAGCAGCTACCAACAAATCAAACATCGTCACCGAGGCACTATTTTCTCCACCACCCCTGACTACTTCTCTTATCCAATTTTGATGAGGCACTTGTAACTCAGGAGTGTCTTCAATGCTAACGATTTTGGCGTTAGGTGGTATAAAGGTGCTTATCGCGTTCAAAATCGTTGTTTTACCTGAGGCGGTCTCGCCTGACACAAAAGTATTCATTCCTTCACTAAGCATCAGAGAAATATATGCGGCCATTTCGTAGGTGAGAGTACCAAATTTAATCAGATCCAAGATACTCAACGGAGTCGCACTGAATTTCCTTATCGTAAAATTACTGCCCCTTCTAGAAACATCCCCTCCATAAACTATATTAATTCGCGAACCATCAGGTAGAGTCGAGTCAACAATAGGTTCCCTGATTGTCACAGGCCTCCCTATTTTTTCGGAAAGTTGGATAACGTATTGGTCCAATTCTTCTGAATCCGAGAATTCAATACTAGCTTTCAAACCACCGAATACTTTGTGCTCTATATATAAAGGGCCCACACCACTACAACTTATATCCTCTATATACGGGTCTTCTACCAAGGGGTCCATGACTCCCATTCCAGCTTTTTCTCTTCTCATCAAATACTTGACAGCTTTAAATTGATCCTCAGTTAAATCCACTGATTTGGATCCCTTTTTGGAGGATGTATTTTCTCTGCCGCAAATGGCATCTACAGCGTTTAAAATCACTTCAAGACGGCCTTCAGCACCTTCAGCGGCACGCAGTTCGTCAATATAGTCCATCAATTGAACATCAATATCATCTACAATTGTTTCTACCCCAGGAGCCAGAGAAGGTTCAACTGCTAAGTAGTAATCTCTGGTATCTTCGGGATCGTGTACAACGTGAATAAATACTCCTCCTCCCACTGGATATACCAAGTTACGCTTCTGCTGGGTGTCTGATCCTCTACTCACAAAGCCCAGGTATTCTGGTATTCCTATATCATCTACAGGAAGTTTGGAAACATACGCACCGAGATGTCTAAACTGTTCCGCTTGTTCCCTAAAGTCAGTTGGCAACTTTGCCATTAGTTTCTCATCTATAACAAATTCCGATTCATGGCCAACACTAGTATTTTCAAGGAATCCTTTGATCCCCTCTTTCAATGTAGCCACATTCCCATTTGTAGACCCGTTTTCACCACCATTATCACGGGATTTACGCATTTGAACGATTACTTTGAAGTTATTAAGGTTAAAAGCCATACGAAACCTTTATTTATGCCTTGGCTCGGGATATTGGAACTATTCTAATTCCCATCCCAGGCTCGACTTCAAAACCTAGAATATTTCCAGTTCTCATGTCTGCACCTCTAATTTTGGCCACTTCCATAGTCTTTACTAGGCTCGTTCCAGAAGCATTAACCTGAAATCTCAGATAAGCGTCACAAATCGATCTTACTCGCAAAAGAAATTCTTCATCAAATGCATTTTCATGAACTGTACAAGCTATAACCTGCCCTCGTTCGCAGACATTTTTCATTTCATTAAAGAAATCTTGTATCTGTTCCCCACCTGCTCTAGACACAAAAGTTGTTAAGGAGTCTATGATTATCATTCTCGATGAATCTTGCTGCCATATGTGATCCGAAAGTAATTTAAAAAATAAATTGGGGTCCTCCTTATCAACTGAGGAAGTCATCGGGAAAATTTGCAAATCATTTAACAGGAAATAATCGGTGACATCCTGACCCAAACTTTCCATCTGCCTCAACAAAGCATGAACATTCTGCTCAGTGGTATATATACTTGCTTTGTGACCAGCATTTAATGTGCCCCACAGTAACTGCTGCGCAAAAGTGCTTTTACCAGAAGCGTCTTGGCCCTCAATCAGCATAACCGTATTGTACGGAATACCTCCACCAAGCCTTCTATCTATTTCGGTACTGCCAGTCGTTATTACTGAAACTTCTTCTGTGGTCATATCATTGCCTTGGAATACCGCTCAGTTTTCAACAAATCATGAGAGCACAATTTTCTCATAAAACACCCTCATTTGATACGGGAATCATATAGTACAAATAGAAGGAAACGAATAAGAAGTAACTACCCCATTTGGTAAAGTCACAATCAATGTTCCTTCAACTGAAGGTTCCCCGTTCGCATTTATATTCAAGGAAATGGTTTCCCCTGGGTTGAATATGCCGCTTTGATAAATATCGTCGGTGATTGAATATGTCCATTGATTAGGTTGCAGAGGAAGATTTCCTTTGACGGGTATTTTCATAACTGTGCTATTAGCATCTGTGTTTAGAATTACAAAAATATCTAATTTGTCTTGAATTTGGGCCTCAGTAAATGCAGTGCCCCCGGTGTTTTTTATCTTGAAATCTTTCACGCATGCAACTGAGGAAAGATCTTGAGAATCAACTCCATCTATGTCCAGAAGAACTTGGTATCCACCTTCGTTCCTCGCCTGATGAATAGTAGCTGACCAAATTTTAAACCTGTATGGATCTGCTTCTGTAGCAATTCCAGTCAAACTAAAATCATTAGACGTCCAATGATATTCATTTTGATTCAAATCAGTGTAGGGATCACCATAAGTGTTTGGAGCATTACTTATTTCTTCTCCCATGCCAAGATAATCGAGCGATACCTGAGTTTCCGCATTCGCCCTCTTATTAGTTTCAACAGGCGAAGCAATAATTTTGTTAAGGGCGAATCTAGTAGTAGCATTAGCTGGGGCCAAAAACCAATAACAATCGATTTCATTGGTGACGGTTAAAGTACCTTGTCTGGATAAGCCCGAATATATGCGCTTACAACCCTCAACGTCATTTGCGTTATGTTTGGTCATTTGATCGTAGCTGGCTTTAAACTCTTGAGAGCTACTAATTTCTATCTTCGTATTGACTCTATCCGCAATTGTCTCAGCTGCATTTTTGTTAGCCACTGCCAATAATTCTGCGCCTATCTGGTTTGCTTTGAACATTACCACTACAGCTGTGAGTAACACAGATATAATTAGAAGTGCCGAAATACTCGTACCCATTTCAATTCACGTACCCTTCTAGCAATCCCAAACTACTGCCCAAATTTGAATTGATGTGCAGACTTTATCCCATTGGAAGTAGCAAATTCGAAATTGTATGTTTTCGTGCTCTGAACTAACTTACTGGCAGCATCATCTTTGAGTGAAAGGGTTAATTGGATGGTCTCTCCTTCAGTCCAATATCCCGTTTTCTTTGTCGTCCCATCTTTTTTAAATGCGGACCATTTATTCTCTGTGCAATTTGCAGGGTCTTCAAAACATAAAAAAACAAATTGGGTTTTGTCTGTCGATGACACAAATACATCAGACTGTTCTAGAAAACTTATATTTGCCCCGCCAACATTTTTAATCCAAGCTCTCACTGACGTTGAACTGTCAGCATGCACTGCTGTTATATCAAAATCAGTTTGTATACGTTGAGAAAGATCTTTCTGGGATTCAACTACTGACTGACTACTACTGCCAATTATTGGTGTCAAAGTAGTCATCACCAACCCGGCAGCTGTAACACCTGCTATGACCAACAGAGCAGTAACTATGACCTTATCCAATCTATTTTCCCTTTAAAACAAAATTGAGGAAAGCCGGAGAAGTCTCTAGGAGGCCTCTATGGAAATACAAACCAGCTTGTGTAATTCTGATATTACTTCCGAATAAACAGCCGGTGACATAGGATCATCACCTGAATACATCTCGTCAAGCATTGACATGTTCTTCAAAATAAATTTTGACATCAGTGGGCTTATCATCCCCGAGTTTTCATATGCTTCAAGAATTGGAAATAACCTAGCTGCAGTAAGTCCTTTTTCTTTCGCTTCTCCCATCCATCCCAGCAAATCATTCAAAGTGCCTTTATTATTCTGATTGGCAGACAAATCCAAAGCAGCCTCAGACCCAAAATATGTCCTAGGGACTCCATTTGATATTGGAGCAGAAGAAGGGGATGGCGCAGAAACCGCAGGCGCAGGTGATTGGACCAACTCTCTTGAGGTTGCCAGAACATCAGATTTTCGAAGCCAGGTGTCCCTCATATCTATCAGGATTTGCCGAATTTCAGTCTTCAGCAAATTTACTTCATCTTCAAGGGCCTGGACTCTCTGTTCTAACTGAGAATTAGAAGTTGTCATAGTGTCACCAATTATTCCAGATTCATCACTTTCATCAACTCCGGCGGAGTTTTTCTTGAGATAATTAAGGAACCACCTTGTTGTGGTATTAATTCAAGTCTAAACATCTGGTTTTTATCGAGTTTAGTAGCTTTAGCAGCTGTGGTCGTATTGAGTGTAACAACAATTTCGGCAACATCGCCCTGTTGGAGTAAGTCAGGGGAGGTCGCATCTCCAACTATCTTCGTTATTGCAACTGCCTTCAGAATCCCGTCGTCTGTACCCCTGGCGGCAATATTTGCGCTTGAGGAATCCCTCTGATTATCGTCAGAATAGATCAATGCAATTTTAGCTTTTGCGATCGAAGTTCCTGTAGAACCACTGGCAGTGGTAATTTGGAAAGTAATTGATTCAACTGCATCCTTAGCTACATTGGAAGCTGCTATTACTCCACCTTTCGGAGCAAAAGTAGAGCTAGCCTCAGCTATACCAGCTTGTGCTGTAGTTTTGGCTTTTTCAGTACTAAACAATCCCGTTGTCATAACCGTAAAAGCAAACACTGCCGCGACAACAATAAAAGCAATAAGTATTATTGCCGTCTCAAGACCTGTAATTCCTTTCCGGTCGGAATAGAGGTTCTGCATGTGAACAACCAGCTTATTCATAGGACATCCCCATTTTCTTTACGCATTCCGTCGCCATGTAGCGAGTTCCCATTATTCTAACAGGCCAGACCCTAGATATTGAATAGTTTATTGCAGATCAGTTTTTAGAGGAAACCCAACATGAAAGGAGCCCAGAAATGCTCTACTACTGCTCCAACTATCACCAGACCGAAAGAAATAACAGCAAGAACAATTACTGCATTCAAAACTTTGAAGAACCTTGAATCTGTTGGTTTATACAAAGTTATGCCTCGGGAAAAGAAAATAGCTGCCAGAGACCCGCAGAGATAGGCTAGGCCCTCCAGCAAAACGTGTGGACTAAGAGCTGCTGTAGCTATCACAGCCAATAAAACAGGGCTCGCGGAAGCAGCCATGTTCACTTTTACTGCTGTTACAAGAGTTATCGCCCAAACACCTGCATTCCAGCCTAGAGCCATGCTTGTCCCTAATCCTCGATATATGAATGCGAAGATAAAAAATACTATCAATACATAAGTATTAATGCGTAGAAATGTCATTCCGTGAGCAAATCTCTCCGGAGACAAGTCAGTACTTGTGTAAGCGGTGCCACGATCCATGATAAAAGTGTATTGCTCTTGAAGAGTGGCTTGCGGCAAAACCAACCCTACTACGGCATAGGCCAAAACCATGCCTATGAATAATATCGTCACCGAAATAATACTTTTTCGATTCGCCGCCCAACCGCTCATCCCCAATTCCCATATTCTGTCACGGTTTACGCGCTGAATCTGGTTAACACGAGGAACTATAGCCGCGCAGGCCAAAGCTATTGATGCTAGTCCTGCTTGAGGTATAGCGAAAGACATGGCAATAATAGAGCTAATTAAAACTGCTAGAAATGCTTCGAATCCTATTAGAATATTCCATTTTCCATCTGAGTCTGCAGGAAAGTGGTTGAAAATCGCACCTAAAATAGATCCCGGTTCATCAGCAGATTGTATTTTTAACAACATATCCAATCACCCCATTTGATAGGTTAGTTACATAAAATGATTTGACTAGTATTAAAATACGCTCAATTTAATCAATACGAAAGGTAAATAGTGACAACATTACTCTTGTTATCCAACAATCTAATGTTCCTACCCAGGATACAACAAGCTGCAGGTCCTACTGTGTCTATAGTCAGAGCTTCCAATCTCGATCGACTTAAAGATTTAATCTCCGAATCCCCAATAGATATAGTTGTCGCTGATTTAGAGTATGACCAAGATTTTTGGCATAAGGCATTACAACTTTTTCAGGAAAACCAAGATCTTAATCCAAAAATGATCGCGTATGGCCCACACGAAGATACCAACTCTATGGAATTAGCCCGTTCCCTCGGGTGTGATCCAGTCCTGGCCAAAGGAGCATTTGTGAACAACTTAAAGAGTATCTTGGAAGAGGGGTGAAGATTCCCTAGGATATTCTGTCTATTGGTTTATTCACCCATGAGCTCATTTCATGGGGCATGGTTACAAGATCAGCAGGACAAACATAATTCGAATTCAGTTGTTCCATTGTCGTCACACCCATTAATCCCATAGCTATTTTTATCTCTTCTTCCAATATTTCTAGGACCCTAACCATACCTGGCACGCCCCCTGCAGCCAAACCCCAGCCTTGCATTTTGCCAACAGCCACAGAAGTAGCTCCCATAGCAACAGCCTTCACGACGTCGGAACCTCTCTGAATTCCGCCGTCCAAAACAATTTCTGCCTTACCATCAACGGCCTCAACGATTTCTGGAAGCATCTCCATGGTTCCTTGGCCGTGATCGAGCTGCCTACCACCATGGTTTGAAACCCATATAACATCAACTCCATGCTCTATGGCTATTTTGGCATCCTCTGCAGTCGCTATTCCTTTCAACATAAAAGGTAATCCAGCCTCTGCCTTTATCTTATCAATACTGTCCCAGGTCACAGAAGCCTGCCACTTTGGATCCACAGGATTCCTTCTAGAGACTGGTGTCCATCTACTCAGCATAGGTCGCTCTCTGCGGCTGTAATTCGCGGTATCAACAGTAATGCAAAATCCTTTGTAATCAGCCGCTTTCGCCCTAGCTATCATTTCTTTGGTCCAATCCCAATCTCCATGGATGTAAAGCTGGTAGGATTTGGCAAAATCTGTCGTAGCAGAAGTTTCTTCCAATGACGGTTGAGTGACTGAACTTACGACATGCATAGTTCCAAATTCTCCAGCAGCAGCAGTAGCGGCTGCTCCACCTTCCGGTATGAACACCTGAAGGGAACCAATAGGGGCAAGTAAAACAGGAATACGTATTTTATGACCAATGAAGTTTGTCGAGGCATCAACGCTGGAAACATCAACTAATACCCTCGGTCGGAAGGCCACTTTATCAAAAGCTAGTCTATTTCTTCTCATAGTAGTTTCAGACTCTGAGGCTCCCGCAAGATAGTCCCAAGGACCTTGGGCTAAATTCTGCCTAGCTCTCTGAATAATTTGCTCAACTGTGACGTATTTAGAAAAATCTTCAGACAATGCATCCCTCCACTAAACTATTTGTTTCAAAACTATGTAAATCCGTTTTAAATAGCAGTGGTAGTATATCGGAGCAGGCAAAAATGTTAAGTCCGGAAATTTCTTGAACTGTAAGGTGAGACCACAATGAAACCTGAGATACGAATATGCTCTTTACTCCCCAGCACCACAGAAATTGTTTGCGAACTTGGGTTGAAAGAAAACCTGGTAGGAATAACCCATGAATGCGATTACCCGGCGGAAATACGTGACGTACAGGTAGTTACCAAAAGCCTAATAGACCATACGGGAAGCACCTCTAGCCAAATCAACACTCATATTTCTGAGGCTTTACATAAAGGTTCGGGGATCTATGCTATCGACAACGAAGCATTGAGCAAAGTCGATCCCAACATAATACTCACTCAAGAGCTTTGTGAAGTCTGCGCCGTTTCTTACAGTATGGTGGAAGAGAGCGTGAGGACCTTGAGAGGGAATCAAAAGATTCTCTCCTTTGAACCCTCAAATTTAGAAGGGATTTTAGATTCGATATTACAAATTGGAAAACAGACAAACACTGAATCAAAAGCTTCTTCGATAGTGGGTCAAGCTCATTCAAGATTAGATTTCATAAAGTCTCAGTCCCTTAAATCCTCCGCCAAGCCTCGAGTCCTGGGTTTGGAATGGTTAGACCCTCCATTTATCGGGGGCCACTGGGTGCCAGAGATGATTGAAATTGCTGGAGGGACACCTGCCTTGGGTAAACATGAAGAACCGTCCAGACAGGTAACTTGGGAAGAGGTGTCAAAATCTTCACCTGAAATTATCGTCCTAATGGTTTGTGGCTTTGACTTAGCAAAAACTATTGAAGAATTCGACCTATTGAAAGATTCTGATTTTTGGAAAACCTATGGCGGAAAGATATATGCTGTTGATGGGTCCGCCTATTTCAGTAGACCTGGCCCAAGGATAATAGATGGTGTGGAACTTTTGGGAGAGATAATAAATCCAAATATATTCAGCAGGAAAACCGATTCTAATGCCTGGAGGAAGATAAATTAGATATTGTGGTAGGCCACCGACAACCGCCTTACTCCTTCTTTAATTTCATTTACCTCAAAAAGAGTATAGGTTAGCCTTAGATATCTACTAAATTTTCCAGATTCAGAAAAAGCGTTACCAGGCCTATAAGACACACCGCTAGCTTCTGCTGATGTCAGAAATACATCAGAATCAAATCCTTCGGGGAACTTTAGCCAAAAATAATATCCGCCTTTCGGAAATGAGTACGATGCTACGCCACCAAGATATTCAGAGAGACTTTTGTCCATCTGAACAGCCCTTGAAAAATACTCTTCTTTCAACTTCAATACGTTTGAGTCTAGGTAACCGAGATCTATCACCTCTTTAATCAGCGCTGAAGCGTAATGGTTAAATCCACCTCCACTAAAAGTCAAAGCAGCATCAGAGAATTTATCAATAATTTTTTTCGAAGAATGAATCCAGCCTGTTCTCAAGCCTGGAGCCAAAATCTTAGAAAATGATCCGAAAGATATAACCTTATCCCCGTGGTCGAAATTCATCATTGGCGTAGAAGTATCTTTATCGAATCCTATGAGTTGATAAACTTCGTCGGCGAATATTTGAAAGTCGTATTCATTAGCTAAATCTACAAGATGCTTTCTTCTATTTTTATCCATCGATGACCCAGTAGGATTCTGGAAAGTAGGAATCGTATACAAAAATTTTGGCCGAAGTCCACTTACTAATAGTTCTTCCAAAACGGTCGTGTCTATTCCGTTTTCATCTGTCGGAATTCCCACAATATTGAGGGAATGCTCACGAAAAATTTTTTCTATTACAAAATAGGTGGGTTCTTCCACCATCACAGTGTCCCCTGAATCAGCATATAAAGTTGCGGCAAGATCCAACGCTTGGGAAGCACCTGCCGTAAGAAACAAATTGTGTGGATCTACATTCGGTAGATAAGCATCTTGTCCTGAAAGAAAAGTCGCGAGACTCTCCAAAAAAGGTCCAAACCCTTGAGTAGCCCCGTACTGCAAAGCTGAGTTATCTCCCTTCTCGAACATTTTTGAAGACGCTTCTTTAACTTCTTCAAATGGGTGCAAGCGAGGCGAAGGATGACCCCAGCCCAGGTCTATAATGCCAGGCTTTATATCGACTAGTAAGGAAGGTAGGTCTGTTGCCATTTTATGAAAAATCTATCCTATAGGTTTTTTAAACAAACATATATTCTTCACAGGTGAAGAATATCCCAGATTCCATCTATCAGCGACATATTTCATCGTCAGGGGTCGGTAGAAACTTATATGCGTCGGATCGAGTCGATAGTACCAATCTTTGAATTTAATCTCATCATACAAAATCGATGTCATAATTCCGATCCATCCTCCAGGTCTTACAAGATCGTGCAAAATTTGGAAATCTTTATTGGGATCTAAAAAATGCTCTACCGTTTCAGTACAAACAATAAAATCATAAGACCTTTCTAAGTTCTCAGGCCTGTTATCAAAAATGGGATCAAAAACATCCATTTTGAAGCCGTCAGATTCCAGCATGCCGGACAGTGTGGGGCCTGGGCCTGCACCATAGTCCAACCCAAATTGACCAGGTGCTAGATATGGAGTTAATTCATTCTTCAATTTGCTCAGAAATTCTCGATACCCGATATCGGCGGGAGAATTATTGTGTTCAAGATATCGGGTCCTCTGCTCATCCAAACTCAGGTGATAGGTACTTGGAACAAAAACCAATCCGCAAAAACTACACGTGAAATATCTACGCTCTAAATTTTTCCGCGTACTGACAAATAACAGTCTCGCGTCACAAGACAGGCAAAGAGGACATTTATTTTCAAAATTGCCAGAGTTCAATCTTTATTTTCAACAATTAAGTGGTAGCGCATACGGGATTCGAACCCGTGATCTCCGCCTTGAGAGGGCGGTGTCC
>CAYPXS010000011.1:0-21942 GCA_964414725.1 uncultured Dehalococcoidia bacterium | reverse complement strand
CTTTAGTTTGCTCATCAAATGTGAGGCCAATTTGAGCTGCCAATCGGACGGCGCGTAAAATTCTTAGAGGATCTTCCGCGAAAACTCGGCTGTTTGTCATTCTAAGCAAACTGTTATCGAGGTCTGCAATACCGTTATGGTCATTTATTATTTGGGATATTGAAAACTGCGGGACGCTTTGAACAAAATTTACAGCCTTTAGGTCCAAAGCAAGTGTGTTGATCGTAAAATCCCTTTTTGCGAGATCACTGTGGATCCCGGTTTGGACCGTCGCTACGTCGATTTGTGTTGTGGTTTTGAAGTCAGACGATATTACCCTATAGGTGCCTCTTAAAGAATCTAATTCGAAGCATTTGCCGTTCATGATGTTGGCAATAGCATTGCCAACATTCATGGCATTACCGACTACGGCTATATCAATGTCTGGATTCTTTATTTTGAGAATTGAATCCCGTAATACCCCTCCTACTAAGTAGGCGGTGGAATCGGTCTTTTCTAATGCCTGTGCAATTAATGCGACCTGCTTCGGTAGGAAGTACTTATTGGGTGCTTGAATTTTCATGGGGAAGGTCAATCTGTCTTGATAGAAGCAGAGCTCTCGGTATAGTCCTCAATTGGGTCCAGTGATTTTTCTTCTTCGGTTATGGAGTAAAGTTGCTGGTGTTCGGCAAGGTGATCGGTGTACAAGATTCCGTTCAAGTGATCTACTTCATGTTCGATAGCTTGTGACAGTAGATTTTCAGCTTCAAATTTAACAATTTGATCGGTATGGTCTAGTCCTCGGAATTTTATCCAAAGAGATCGATTTACGATGCCTCGATAGCCAGGTAGGCTGAGGCAACCTTCTTCTACTTCTCTTTTTCCATTGGTTTTTAATATTTCGGGGTTGAAATATATTCTTGCTTCATCTTCTTCAGGCATTTGTAGAACTATAATTCGCCAAAGTTCACCAACTTGGTTCGCTGCCAGTCCGACGCCGCCTTTCTCCCTCATGGTCTCTACCATGTCGTGGGCTAATCTTTGTTCTTTCTTCGATATTGATCTCACCTTTTTTGCTCTTTTTCTTAGCATTGGGTGAGGAATCTCTAATATTGGTAATATTGCCAATTTCTTTCTCCACCTTTTTGTATAGCGTGGTTATCTGGCCCATTATAGTTGATCGAGTTCTTTTATTTGTCCCAGTATCCTTCTTCATACTCATCTGATCTTAAGTGGTCGTCAGAATTACTATCTGACATCCTGTGTTTTAACCATCCCAATATAGAAAAGAAGAGCCCTATTATGAACGCAATTGATAATATCAATGATGTTCCAAAACTACCAATATCCACATCTATTTTGTTTTCATATCTATCTGAAAAACTGTTCAACCAAGTGGTTTGAAGTTTTGGAATGGAATCTCCGTAAGTAGCAAAAATCGCCTCATCTATAGGGCTGCCTGAATCTATCTTACTGATCAGCTCCTTCATTTTATTGTCACCATATTTTGAAAATAGAAATCCGACGAAAGATTCGGACATTAAGTAAAACAGCCTTACGTCAGATGGTTTACCTGGCACAGTGTTCATATAGCGAAGATCAAATACTTGATCAGGGGAATAGGCCTGCAATATTTGTTCCGTTTCTCTTTTACTTTCCTCAAAATGCATTGCTAATCCTTCACTGAGCCAAGCTGGTAGTCGGGTCGTAGGATTTAACGATTGATTCACCAGTAAGTGGGTGCTTTCATGGATAATTCCATCTAAGGATGTACCGATCACTACAAATGTGTCGTAATCCGAAAATGCGAATCCTCCGTAAAGCTCCTCCTTATTGGCTGCTTTGCTTATCGTTGGGAACGATTTTCTAGCTTCTGCCCGATTGTTCACAATAACCCCTGTGATGGGATTTGGATTGGGTAAATTTAGAATTTTGGTCAGTTCTAGGTTTGATTTGATTCCTTTCTTGGCGATTGACTCAATGTCATTTCTATTCCTGTCATGCCAAATGAGTGTTAGGTGTTTCGATGTTGTATATTGCCATTGGACAGAGGGGTCAAGATAGTAAAATTCATCTTGATTGGAGGTATGTGTTTTTCCTGAGATCGAAACTAGATCGAAGAAATATGTAATCTTGGTCCCCGGTGGAATATACTTGCTTCCAGTCGGATTTAGAGCAACTTCGAACCCGTTTTTACCATAAGAAGATGGGTCAACATATTTATAGGACCAGACACTGGAATTAGCAAACGAATAGTTCAGCCGGATCTCATATATTTCTTCCTGCCATGAACCAGATAGGTAAAAATTTATCTCCTCTGGGTAGTAAATTTGATGCTGGACACGATATTCAGTAAACCAATTATCCGGGCCAGAGGCTAGAAGTAGGGTTTGACCAGGTTTCGACAAACAGACAAAGCTAATTACTAATACAAGGGAAATAAGTCCAGAATACTTCTTGGTAGTTTTAACGAAATTCCCCTCCCGTTAAATGCCTACAATTTTTATCGAGGAGTGTGATTTATAAATTTTGTTTATGTTTATTAGAAGTGCGGTGAGCTGCTCAACATATTTGGAATTTTCTAGATTTCCTCCGTCGAGACTTCGAATCCCAGGTATACGTTCTCCAAGAAGCATTACTTGTTCTTTTGCTGGTTGATTGTTTGAGCAAACGATAACGTCGCAAGTAACTTGTTTACTGGGTATCAGTAGATCTTCAGCGCTTACGTTTTGGAATGCTCCAACGATGTTGGATTCAGGTAATAAAAGCTGAGCCTCCTCGGCTGCCGACCCATCTTCTACCTCAATGGCAGAGATGGAGCCTTTTTGGAAAGATAATGGTGCCACGACATCCACCACTATTTTGCCTGCTAAGTTCTGTTTGAGGTTTTCCAAGGTTCCTTTGTGTCCGGCATATGGAGTGCAAATTACCGCTATTTCACAATCGGAGGCTGCCTTTTCATTCGTTCCACCTTTGACAAGGGTGCTGTCGATCTCACTGTATTTCGATACCAAGTTTTCAGCGGCTTCAATGCCTCTCTGTTTCTCTCGTGACCCTATAAAAACTTCCATCCCACTTATGGCGAATCTCAAAGCCAGTCCTTTGCCTTCTGGCCCTGTCCCTCCTATGAATCCTAGCATTTGTTTATTAGTCCTTCGGATATATTCTGAAATCTATGTGGTATTTTTCTATTTATTTCTTGACCATACTGTCTTGTATGACGGCCCGTCGATAACATCGGCAAGTTCTGTATGTTCGAAATCTCTTAGTTTGTTCAATATTTCATCGCTAGAAACTTTAGGGTCTACGAAACTAGACTCTTCTAATTTTCTAACAACCAAATCCCATATGCCGCTTTCGACTAAAGTTTCGAGATATCTCACCCAAGGAATTAATACCATTTTCTCAGGGTCTCCGAATCCAGGTCTTAATTTCTCCATACTTCGGATTCGTTCTCTGGGGCTTCTAACCATGTCCGTTAGGATCAATGCAGGGCCGTCAGTCTCATTGGAACGCACATCAATCAACACAGTTTTACCAAAATACGGAAAAAACAGAGAGACTACGTCAGCCTCCCCTAGAGTCTTTTTAATCTCATCCATATCGTCTTGAAAATTATTTCCGTTCACAACTTATTACCAAGTTTAATTTTTATAATGAAATAAACCGGCGTGCAAAGCATATTTATGACTCTAGAAGCTCTCTAGCCGTTTCAGTAAATGCCGGCAATACCTTTTCCCAATCTCCAACAACGCCAAAACTCGCTTCCTTGAATATGTTGGCATCACCATCTTTATTAATGGCGACGATATTTTTTGAGGAAGAACAGCCAGCCATATGTTGGCTAGCACCAGATATTCCAACCGTTATATAAACGTCCGGTGTTACAGTCTTTCCAGTCAGACCAATTTGGTAGGAATGGTCCAACCATCCAGCATCACATACAGCTCTTGACGCTCCGACGGCCCCATTAAACACTTTGGCTAGGTCTTCCAGCTGGGAGAAAGGTTCAGGACCACCAAGACCTCGGCCCATCCCTATTATCACTGAAGCATCCTCCAGGCGGACACCTTCTGATTCTTGTTTAACTGTTTCAACTAGTTTAGCTTTAATTTCAGACTGGTCAATCGATATATTTAGTTCTACTACATCGCCACTTCGCCCAGCGTCAGGTTCGGCCGATTCGAATGCCTTTAGCCTCATGATAATAACTTGAGGATTTTTGTCTGCGAAGGTGAACTTGGCTAGGGCATTCCCACCATATACAGGTCTGGTTGCTGTGACTCTTCCTGAAGTGCTGTCTGCAGCTACATCCATACAGTCTTGTGCAATTCCTGAACCTAGCCTATATGCCAGTCTGGGACCAACAGCTCTTCCGATTGGAGTTTTAGAGGTGATAACCACATTAGGTTCAACTTCTAGACAAATTTTATGGAGGGCAGCCAAATATGAATCGGCTACACCTTCTGAAACTGCATCGTTATTAGTCACATAAGCCTTATCAGCCCCTAGGGCAATCGCCTTCGATCCTAGTTCCTGGTCGCCTCCAATTATGGCCACGGAAACATTGTCTCCTGTGTCATTAGATATTTTTCTACCTGCTGATATTAGTTCGCCGACCGTCGAATGCAGGTCGCCATCTTCGATTTCTGCAAATATAAGTATTTCGGACATTTTAGGAACTCCGTAATGTTTTCAAATATTGGTTGCTAAATTATCTTTTCTTCTCGTAGTTTAAGCGCGAGTAATCTTCCAGAATCAGCTTCGTCTTCACCTTCAATAATCTCGCACTGTCTGTCATTTACAGGAATGTAAAGTTCCGTTAATGTCAATGCTGGGGCCACATCTGAGTCGGAAAGCCCCAAGTCCCCTAAAGTCCATGTTTCAGGAGTTTTTCTGCTAGCTTGCATAATGCCCCTTAGAGTTGGGTATCTCGGCTCACCAATCTCGTTGTTAACGGTGATAAGGCAGGGGGTAGGTGCTTCGAAGACCTCATATCCGTCGGAGCGAGAACTAGCCACAGTGACAGTACCTTCCCCTATATCTATACTCCGAGCTTCAGAAAGACAAGCCATCCCTAGCATTTCGGAAATGCCCATAGGGACATGAGCGTTGTCCCAATCTGAAGCTTGTTGACCACAAATTACAATATCTGCCTCCCCAATTTTCTCTATAGCTTTAGAGAGAACTATCGCAGTGCCAAGAGCATCAAGAGTTTCTGTGGCAGGGTCTTGGACAAGTATCATCTGGTCTGCCCCCATAGAAAGAGGTTTTTTCATTACATCCATTACAAAATCGTTGCCTACTGAAATTACAGTGATAGTAGCGTCTCCAACAGCTTCTTTTATTTTCAAAGCAGCTTCCACTGCATTTTCACAAAATCCATTAACGACAGGTGGGATGCCTTGTGCTGGAACCACTCTCTTTGCTGCTTCGTCAACATTGAAAGCTGACATTGGAGTCTCTGGGTCCATCACCTGCTTGGCACAGACAATGATGTTTAAAGACATAGTGCACTCCTCATAGGGTAATTTTATGTATCTTTTGTAATTATACGTAGCCCTCATCAAAGAGCCAAACCAAGTCAATATAGCAACGGTGATGAACGGGTGTCAAACGCAGTTAATAATCCAATTTTGAGACTCTGAAACATATATTCACTTAGACCAAATTGGTTGGTCATACCGAAAGAGATCATGCGGCCTTTTAAAGACCCACAGTTCGAATTTTCGTGAAAAAAGACCGAATTAATTCAAAATTAAACAAAAAGTTAGATACAAACACTTGACTTTTTTTTGACAAGTATAAGAAAATACCTATTATTAATTTAAGAAAATGTTGAAATGGTAGTACCCTCTGCCTGTTTCTAAACAATAATCTGGAGACTGAATTAAACATCAGAATTCACTGGGTTTTTAAAGCTTGGTGAAGAGAGGTATAGAACAATGGTTATACAAACAACTAATCCTTTTGCTCCCGCAAAACCCAGAGTCCCACTCATACCAAGGCGGCTTCAACCGATACCTGATCCGGTTGAGATAGCAAAACAAAATAAAACTCATTGCCCAAAGTGCTCATCTATATTGCGAGTCAATTACGAAGATGCAGAGTGTTTGAATTGCGGTTTCGTGGACTATGAATATGTGCCTCCAACTCAAGAGAAAAAAGGCAATACTCTGATAGGTACTGGAACCCGATACGTTATTCGATATATGGGAGAGTTTGAGGCTCTTACCGACGTAGTCACGCATGTCAAGGTATACAGAGTTAGAAATAGAGTGATGTATGGTGTTAGTTGTCCCTTCTGTGGCTCTGGCATGGCCCAATCTTCTCTTTCTGGAAAACGGAGAGAAGTTAGAGAAGAAAGATATAAATGCAATTCAGGCCACAGAGTTTCTTTATGTCCAAACGGGAAAGGTGATATCGGCTGGAAATAAGTACTCAATAGTTATTAGGTATTAGTATTTAGAGACCCTTCGCAGATACGGAGGGTCTTTTTTGTTGATATATTGACCAAGAAACTATTTAAACATATAGAGATGACGTTACTTTATAATGCAATTTGTCTTGGAAGCCCTTAATAAGAGACTAGAGAAACCATTTCTGGTGTGTGACTTTTCTCCCCCGAGAGGAGGCACTGAGGATTTACTGGGGAATGTAAATGAATTGACTCCAGATATGTTTTTGGTTGCTTATGCCCCGGGGAAGTCGGTAAGGGTCAACCCCGTTTTTGTGGCGGACTGGATTCAAACACACACTAACATACCGTCCATATTTACCATATCACCAAGAGATATGAATAAAAATGCTATTCAAAGTTTATTGCTGGGCGCCCAATTGAAGGGTTTAAATAGTGTGTTTGTTGTGAAAGGAGATAAATTTTCCACTCAGGATTTGGGCCTACAAAATACAGTGGATGATTTTAAGCCCACCGATTTAATAGCTTCTATCAAGGCAATGAATGAGCGTAGAGATTTTCTAGGAAAAGAATTGCATTATCCTACGAGATTTTCTATAGGTGCTGCTTTGGATACATCCAGAGATTGGAAAAATGAAGTTTGGTTAACCAAGTTAAAAATAGAGAAAGGGTGTGATTTCCTAATTTCCCAGCCTGGCTTTGATCCTGAATTACCTGGAAGATTCTTAGACTTCTATAAGGCAGAGATTGGAGAGAATTTAAATGTTCCTATCCTGTGGGGAATTCAAATGGTGGATAAAAACACTGTGTCATTTGCTTCAGTGCCTGATTGGGTATACGGGAATTTAGAGGATGGCTATTTGCCATATGAAATAACGATTAGTTTAATTGAAAGATATTTAAAGAAAGGAATAAATACTTTCTATCTCATTCCTACTATTTTTAGAGGTGGAAGAAGGGATTATTTGTCAGCCCAGGCAGTTATAGAGGAAATTATATAGCCAGCCCGTATGTGCTATGTGTAGCAAACGTAACTCGTGATAATTCTATGTTGAATATCGTTGACCTTAATTCCACCCCATTTTATAATCTGACTTCGTTATCTTGACTATGAAAGAGGTGAATATCTTGGCTAATGAAACTGGCAAACGCTATTCTTGTGGAAAATGCGGAGCGGAATTTGTTGTCACAAGGGGTGCAGATGGGACGGTTTCCTGTTGTGGTGAGCCAATGTCTCAAAAATAGTCGATTATCTGCTGTAAATTTGATTTTGAGGAATTTGTAAATGTCTAATCAACTTGGTAGAAGATACCAATGTGACGGGTGTGGAACAACCGTCCTATGTACGAAAGCAGGGGATGGAGCCATACAGTGTTGCGATATAGAAATGGAACTCCAACAGCCTAGGAAATTGCCTTCGTCAGATTGATTGAGGGTGATTCAAAAGCTGACTGGCGGACAGTCCTATATTCCTATAGGGAGTTTGTTTGCTGAAGCTGCGGAGTGTTGCTCGTCTGCGTGATAAGAACTCCTCACCAGTGGCCCAGATGCTACGTGTTTGAAACCCATATCTTGGCCAATTTTTTTTAGATCTTCAAATTCCTGAGGTGTATACCACTTTGAAATGGGCGCATGTTTCTGGGAAGGTCTTAGGTATTGTCCAATTGTGAGGAGATCACATCGATGCCTCATAAGATCCTCCATTGTTTCCACAATTTCGGTCTTTGTCTCGCCAAGACCTACCATCATTCCTGATTTGGTGACGCCATCTGGCATGAAATCTTTCACTTTATCTAGAAGAATCAATGATAAATTGTAGTCTCCTTTTGCACGGACTCTGGGGAAAACCCTTCTAACAGTTTCTATATTGTGATTGAAAGTTTCAGGGTTTTCGTCGGTAACTAATTTCAATGACTCCCAGTTTCCCTGGAAATCAGGCGTCAGAACCTCGACTTTACACGTCGGAACTTTTTTCTTTATTTGCTTTATACATTGGGCAAAAATATAGGCTCCACCATCAGGTAAATCATCGCGGTTTACTGAAGTGATAACAGCATATTTCAGATTTAAGGTTTTTATTGTGTTCGCTAAGCGCTTTGGTTCTTCAAGATCAAGACCAATAGGGCGGCCTGTGGTAACTGCACAATATGTACAAGCCCTTGTACATATATCCCCAAGGATCATAAAAGTTGCGGTTTCCTTTTCCCAGCATTCACCAATATTTGGACAGTGAGCTTCTTCACATACCGTGTGAAGCCCTTGAGTTTTGATTAAATTTTTTAATTTGGAGTGGTTTGGTCCACTAGGCATCTTAACCTTGAACCAATCAGGCAACCGTCTTTCGGTAGTCATAAATGGTAGACTCCACTATTTAATTGACTAGCTTACGTAATATCATCATAGCAGAACAAGTGGAATGTAATTCTACGATAGTGCACGTAGTATATATCGTCAGGTAGCCGAATCGAAATTACAAATATTGAAGAAGTAAATGAGCAATTCAAAAAATACGAGAGCATTTGAAGGAGACCCTTTAAGAGAGCTAGATTCTTCAAAAGAATTTGCTGAAGTAAGGCTGATCTCTATGGGAAGTTTAGGTGATACTGTAGCGGAATTTGAAGATGCGACCATCCAGATTTTCGGAGGTATTGTCGGTGAACTTGTAAAAGCAAGAATCTATCGATACAAAAGGCGCCGCAAGGGAATGATATCGGGAATGGTTTCTGAAGTTATAGAACCATCTCCTCATAGAGTAGAGAGCCCGTGTTCTTATTTTGGTTTTTGTAGTGGATGCCAATGGCAGCATATTTCATATGAACACCAACTAACGTTAAAGAGAGATATGGTGAGAAATGCTTTTGATGATTATCCTTCCCTATCCGAAGTCTTTATATCCGGCACTCATTCAGCTCCTACCAGTTTTAACTACCGAAACCATGCAAGATTCACCGTTAGGTTTGGAGGTCAGCTAGGATTTTCCAACAGAATAACAAGAAGATTCGTTAGGATTGATGAATGCATGCTGATGGACCCCAAAATCAATGATTTTTTATCTCGTTTGCAGGATGAGGCCTCAGAAACAACTAATCTCTCAATAAGGGTAGGCGCCAATAGTGGGGACTATCTAATTCAACCAGAGTTATCTAACCCAAATATAGATTTCGACACGGGGCAAAAATGGTATGTAGAAAACATGCTGGACCGACAGTTTAGGGTTGCATCGCCATCTTTCTTTCAGGTTAATACCAAACAGGCTGAATTCATGATAAATCTGGTTGGCGAGAAACTGAATTTAGATGGTAATGAAGTTCTTGTAGATGCTTATGCCGGCGTTGGAGTTTTTGCATCCCTATTGTCTCGTCAAGTAACAAAAGTAATCGCTATTGAAGAATCTCAAGCTGCTGTAAAAGATGCGCTTTTCGGCTTAAATGATCTTAAAAATATTTATTATATCGAGGGAAAAACTGAGGAAGTGTTAAGAGACTTGGAGGATCAAGTAGATGTAATTATTTTGGACCCCCCCAGGACCGGATGTCACCCTAATGCCATTGATTCTGTAATATCTACAAAAGCCAATAAAATAGCCTATGTGTCGTGTGATCCGCCCTCTCTAGCTCGTGATTTAAACTTGTTGGTGGATGGAGGTTATACGATCGAAAGTGTAAGTCCGATAGATATGTTTCCGCAGACCTATCACACGGAATGCGTCGCAACGTTGTCATTGAATGTTTACCCCTAATTCATTACTTGTAACCCACGTTAAAAAATAAGTACAGGCTAGCTTTTATTTTGGATATTGACGAGATAAGACCACTTTTTTTTGCCACATCTTCCCCAAGGAGAAGGCAAATATTAAATCTGATGGGTTTGGAAATTAACTTCATTGAGCCTGTCGGTGACGAACGAGGTAAATGCGACCAAGAATCTATTTTCGATTATGTAGAGTCTTTGGCAACACAGAAGGCTAAAAGTATCGTGGGGGAAGTGCCCCCAAATTCATATGTTTTTGGTTCAGATACCGTCGTGTATTTTGAGGATCAAGTTATAGGCAAACCTCTTGATAAGCGGGATGCATTAAAGACTTTGAGAAATTTGTCTGGTACCAGCCACTCTGTCATTACTGCTATAAGCGGCTACGATATTAGCAATGATTTAATAATCACAGATTTTGTTGAGACCAAAGTTTATATGAGAGATTTTGATGATATTGAAATAAGGGCGTATGTGGAAAGCCGTGATCCAATGGACAAAGCTGGGTCATATGCTATTCAAAATGATCTTTTCTACCCGGTAAAAGAAATAAAAGGTTGTTATTTTTCAGTTGTCGGTCTACCTGTATGTGCTTTCTCAAAAATTTTGACTCGGCTGAAATTAGAATCAATAATTGATGTGGATAGAAATCAACCAGATTTCACAAAGTGTACAAAATGTGTAATGTTATGTCCCGTTGGAAAATCTTAGCTGCTCGGGGAGTTTTGAACTGATGCTAGGCATGGGCAGTATGGAAATTTTGGTAATATTGTTGGTTTCTTTTCTATTACTTGGACCGCAGAAAATGATTTCTGGTGCTCGTATGCTGGGAGACTTGCTTGCAGAAGCCAAAAGGTTTGCCCAACAAATTCCTCATATTGATGTTGATAACCCTAATTTTGGTGAACATAAAGAAAGAGCTGATCTTGATCAAACGGGGTCTGAACTTGACTCAGATTCAAAATCAGAGCCACCCATAGCTTTTGGATCACGTAGGAGAAGAAATGTTGATTCAAGATCTCCGGAGTTGCCACAAGATGATCGACCGACTACTCAGCAGGAAGACACTGAGAATGAATCTGAAAAAAGTTCATGGGGGTGATCACTCTTGGCTAATGAATCGCAGTCATTAAGTGCACACCTTGATGAGTTGCGTCGTCGTCTTACATGGTCGGCGATAATTGTCGTGATTTTCACAGCAATCGCTTTTATATTTCATCAGCAAATACTTCGCTTATTAATGGAGCCGGCTAGCGGATTTCCAGGGGTTCCAAATCAGAAGCCCGTATATACTGACCTCACAGAATTCATAGGTATTGCTATGAAAGCATCCCTTTTGGCTGGGATTTTTACTTCATTGCCGTTTCTGTTGTGGCAACTCACAATGTTTGTTTCTCCCGGGTTGAGTTCCACAGAGAAAAAATATTTATACATATTGATGCCTGTTAGCGTAATTATTTTCATACTAGGTGCAGGGTTCGGGTATTTTGTTCTATTTCCACCAGCCGTAAAATTCCTTATCACTTTTGGGAGTGATGTGGCCACTCCTATGATCAGGATTGGCAACTACGTGAGCTTGATGCTTTCACTTTTGTTTTGGATGGGAATCATATTTGAGCTGCCGATTGTTTTGTTTTTTTTGTCTAGGATTGGTGTTGTGAAGCCATCTTTTCTTTCTAGAAACCGGAAATGGGCCATAGTATTGGCTTTTATATTAGGTGCTCTAATAACTCCTACTTTGGATCCTATTAACCAAACCATGGTAGCGATTCCAGTTCTGGCTCTATATGAGGTTGGTATTCTATTATCAAAAATAGGTATTAGGATGAGGGATAGGAAGACGCCAGAAGATCCTAACCAGGAAGATTAGTTTTTAAAGCCTGGTGAGTGGAAACGAAGAATCCATGCGATTTTGGTATTGGCGGAATTTAAAGATGTGAAATTCGTACTATTCTTTCTTGACCGTCGCATCTTCATCAGTAATATCTTTTTGGGTGGATCGGAATTCTTTAATCGCTTTTCCCATGGCCCCGCCGATCTCAGGCAGCCTACCGACCCCAAAAATAATTAACACCACTACTAAAACGATTATGAGTTCCATGGGGCCAAATCTAAAAGGCATTATTCCCTCCCCATACTAATTGCTTTTGATTAATACCATCAATTCTACCAAATGCTGTCACAGCAGTCATAAAACTAATGTGGTTTGGTAAATTTAAACTATATGACCGAGATTACTATTGATTTAGTTACAAATATAGAAGTACAATTTTAGCCTTGTGATTTTAAACTTTGTTAATAGATTGACTAACTAAATTGTAATATGTGAAGAGATACTTAAGATGGATGCTCATAACCTCATACCAGTAGAAGAGAATAATAACATTGAAGATTTTGGACCTGGCGACACAGTAGTTGTTAACGTTAGGGTTGTTGAGGGGGAAAGAGTCAGAACTCAGGCCTTTGAAGGCGTTGTTTTGAGAGTTAGGGGCAATGGTAGAGGAGAAACTTTCACGGTTCGTAGGATCACCAATCAAGTTGGAGTTGAACGAACCTTTTTGAAATGCTCTCCTAACGTGGAATCAGTCAAAGTTACAAGAAAAGGAAAAGTTAGAAGAGCTAGGCTCTACTACCTTAGAGGGCTGTCTGGTAGGGCAGCTAGGATCAAGGAAGACAGAAGATAGAAGCCTTCGCTTTCTAAATCTCGCCTCTTAATTCTGTACGGTAGTATACTTCGCCCCACACCACCTTCTAATGTGGAAAAGGGTTAGTAGCTTTTGAAATTCGCTGAAGTAGCAGTAGATTCACCTGGTTCTGGAGATAGAACTTTTACCTACTCAATACCTAGTGGGTTTAGCCTGGAATTGGGGCATTCAGTTTTAGTTCCTTTTGGGAGTCAAACGAGACAAGGAATAGTTTTCGGTATTTCTGACACTACAAACCTAGATTTAGTCCGTGAAATATCAGAACTTACAGAGGATAGACCTCTTATTGACTCTATTCGGCTGGACTTGGCCCGCTGGGTGAGTAGTCAGTATTTGTGCACGTTATTTCAGGCATGTTCTTTGATGCTCCCACCAGGCGCGCGAAAAAGAAAGGCTATTTGGTTGTCACTGTCGGTCCCTATTGAAGACCTTGAGTTGATTCTTAGTGAATTCCAGGCCTCAATAGTCAGGTATGTAAATTCAAGAAAATCTGTAAAGCTGGACAGAGTGGTTGCTAACTTCGGGGAAAAATCACGTCAGGTGATTAATCGTATGATTCAAAAGGAAATATTATTTGCGGCCACCAATGAATCCTCCGTTAAAGTTAGGGCAAAATATGAAAATTTGGTCAAAATTACGCCGTCTGGCAAGTTAGCCTTAGGCGCAGAAAAGCTGGATAACGCCCCCAAGCAACTTCAGGCTTTGACAGCCCTGTTACAAAGAGAAGATGCTCTGTTGAAATTGGCTGATATCAGAAGAGAATTTGGTTCTTCTTCGGTCAATTCATTAATAACAAAAGGCTATTTGGAAAAGCATCAAATTCAAATCGACAGAGATCCTCTAAAAGGAGAATTATATAAAGTTGCCAAACCACCCCAGCTCTCAGACTCCCAAGTGTGTGCGCTAACGCAAATTTCAGAGTTGATAGAAGATCCTTCTATCAAAACAAGAGCGGTTCTACTGCATGGAGTTACTGGAAGTGGTAAAACGGAAGTTTATCTGGACGCAGTAGCTTTATGTATTGCGCAGGGAAAAACAGCTTTGGTTCTAGTACCTGAAATCGCTCTGACTCCACAAACCATTGAAAGATTTTCTTCTAGGTTTTCTGGACAGATAGCCGTTCTACATAGTGGGTTAACTATAGGCCAACGTTTTGATCAATGGAGAAAAATTAAAAATGATGATTATCAGGTAGTAATTGGTTCCAGAAGTTCGATATTTGCACCACTGAATAATTTAGGGTTAATCGTAATCGACGAAGAGCATGAATGGACTTATAAACAAAATGATGGTGTACCTCGGTATCATGCGAGGGATGTTGCGATGCAATTGGCGGGACTTACATCGGCAACTGTAATCTTGGGTTCAGCCTCCCCTGATATTGAGTCCTACCGGAGGGCCATGCGTGGTAGATATCGGCTGGCAGAGTTAACCCAAAGATATCGTCCACATTCTACAAATTATGGGTCAGATAATGATTCAAGATTGTTAGCAAAAGTGAATATCGTAGATATGAGAGCTGAATTAAAATCAGGGAACACCAGTATTTTTAGCAGGCGTCTACAAATTGATCTAGAAAACGCTGTTAGCAACAATAATCAGGTCATACTTTTTTTGAATAGGAGAGGCTCTTCACCTTTCGTCCAATGCAGCGGCTGTGGTTATGTAGCTAAGTGTAGAAGCTGTGATGTATCTTTGACATTTCATGCTGATTCTAGCAGTTTGATATGCCATTATTGTGGTCAAAAGCGGAATAATATTCAGAATTGCCCTGAATGCCAAGATCAGGCAGTTGGAAAATACGGCGTTGGAACACAACTAGTGGTGGAAAAATTGAGCCAGTTGTACCCAGAATTGGTGATCGATAGATGGGATACAGACGCAATAACTAAGCACTCACATTACGGTGAGTTACTTAATCGATTTCGATCTGGACAGACAGATGTTGTAGTCGGTACTCAGTTGATATCCAAAGGGCATCATTTACCTAATGTAACTTTGGTGGGGGCGATATCGGCCGATGTAGGTCTCGGGCTGCCAGATTTTAGAGCTCCAGAGCGTGTGTTCCAAACTTTATGCCAGGTGGCTGGTAGGGCAGGGAGGGGTGAGCAAGAAGGAAAAGTAGTTATTCAAACTTTCCAGCCTGATCATTACGCTATCAAAGCGGCGGCTTTACAGGATTATCGATTATTTTTTGATATCGAATCTTCTAACAGAATAAAAAATGTTCATCCGCCTTACAGCAAAATAATTCGTTTACTTAGGCAAGACGTCGATAATAAATCAGGTCAAAGAGAGGCTACGCAGCTAGCAAATCTACTAGCAGAACAAAAACAAATTTGGGGTCTTTCCGACACTGAAATTCTTGGACCAACACCATCTTTTCCAAGTAGGATAAGGGGCCGTTACAGATGGCAGATTATATTGAGGGGACCCAATCCTCGGACCCTCTTGGACACTATAAGGCTACCCATAGGACCGGAAGAAAGTAGATCTATGAGAAGAGGATGGATTCTCGATGTTGATTCTTATCTGTCGGCCTAGCCATGTTCGTGATCATCAAACGTGGAAGCCTCGGGTTTTTGAGGCTTGATATAATTAGATTCTGCCCTGATAAAATTTTAACTAGTAGGTCGGAGAAAAACTCCAATGCAAGAACTGAAAACTTCTTTGTTTGCACTCAAAGACAAAGTGTCTGATCTATTGGTGCATCTTTGACCTTCCTTCAAAGGAACTTAAAATTCAACAATTAGAAGAAGAGTCAATCGATCCTTCGTTTTGGCAAGATTCTGATTTAGCTCAATCTAAAATGAAAATCATGTCTTCGTTGAAGATCCAGGTATCGACTTGGAAGGGATTTCAAAATCAAATTCAGAACCATTTAGAATTGCTGGAATTGGCCAATCCGGAAAGCGATATGAAATTACTGGATGAGATAAAGTTGGAAGCAGATCAGTTAGAGCAATCAATCGCTGAGCAGGAATTTACACTCACCCTTTCTGGTGAACATGATCAACGTGATGCTATCTTAGCTTTACATGCTGGTGCAGGAGGGGTTGATTCTCAAGATTGGGCTTCCATGCTAGCAAGAATGTACACAAGATGGTGTGATAGAAAAGGATTTGGATGCCAAATTCTTGACGTATCCCATGGTGAAGAGGCCGGTATAAAAAGTGTAATTGTCCAAATAGCCGGTGAATATGCTTATGGTCACCTCAAAGCAGAAAAGGGGGTTCATAGACTAGTACGAATATCCCCATTCGACAATGATCATGCGAGGCACACATCCTTCGCGTTAGCGGAAGTTATACCAAAAATGGAAGAAGGTGCTGATGTTGAAATCAATTCGGATGATTTGAGGGTTGATGTTTATAGAGCAGGTGGTCATGGGGGACAGAATGTGCAAAAAAACTCTACGGCCATACGAATAACACACGAACCATCAGGGATAGTGGTTACCTGCCAAAATGAAAGATCTCAAAGACAAAATAGAGAGATAGCAATGAGGATTTTAGCTTCTCGACTTGCTGACCTGGAAAGAGAAAAAAAGGATCGAGAAATTTCTGACTTAAAGGGAGACCATGTTTCGGCAGAATGGGGAAATCAAATACGAAGCTACGTATTGCACCCTTATCAAATGGTCAAAGATCACAGGACAGATATAGAAACATCGGCTACTGACGAAGTGCTTGATGGGGATATAGATATGTTTATAAAAGCCTATTTAACGTATCAGATGGGTACAGAAAAATAGCCCAAACTATATTGGATTGAGAATAGAGTGGTAATACCTAAGTGGAATTGCCGTTGTTAATACCTTGTCTAGATTACTATTATTAGTAGGTGTTAATTTTTTATAGACTAATTTTCTTTTGAGGTACGTATGACTAAGAATTTCCTTTTTGGGTTTTTAACCTCGATTCTATTAATCGGGTTGGTTGCATGCGGGCAGCCAGCTGTAGGCAAGGCTGTAGGTGTTTCTGAAAGTGCGGAGGCGGTGAACGATTTAGAAGATTCGACACTTAAAACTGAAGCTGGAAAAAGTACTGTGACTAATTCTCAGGTAAAGACTCTGGCTACTGCTTCTGAGCAACCATCAGGAGTATTCAATCGTCTTTGGTCCGACCCACCGACACTTGATCCTCATTTGACTTCTGATACAACGTCAGCAGGTGTTGTTGTTGAAATATTTGGTGGCCTTGTTGGTTTTGATATTGATTTACAGTTGATACCTGACATTGCTGACAGTTGGGACATTTCAAATGATGGTCTTACATATACTTTCAAAATCCGTGAAAATGCTGTTTTCCACGACGGAACAAAAGTAACAGCCGGGGATTTTAAATGGTCGTTGGAACGTGCTGTTAATCCAGATACAGCTTCTCCTACAGCAAAAACATATTTAGGCGACATAGTTGGTGTGGAAGATGTACTGGAAGGTAGGAGTTCTGAGATAACGGGGGTGAAGGCGGTGGACGATAGGACGTTACAAATACAGATAGACGCTCCGAAAGCATACTTTTTGGCTAAGCTAACATACCCTACCGCCTACGTTGTTGATAAAAACAATGTGTCAGAGGGAGGTTTGAATTGGACTGATAGTCCTAACGGTACTGGCCCATTTCGGTTGGCCGATTACAAAATCGGAGAGAGAATTATATTAGAAAGGAACGATCTTTATCATCTTGATAAGGCTAAATTGGCGAAGATACAGATGAATTTGGCTGGTGGTTCCTCCATGGCTATGTACGAGAACGACGAGATAGACATAACAGGGGTAGGGCTGTTTGATTTAGAAAGGATCAAGGATCCAGCCGACCCTTTGAATGGAGACTTGGTTGTCGCAGATCCTGGTTATTCTGTTAATTACATAGGATTCAATGTTGAACAACCGCCATTTGATGATCCTAAATTTCGCCGGGCCTTAAATCACGCAATAGACAAAGGGTTAATTGCTAAAGAAGTATATTCAGATTTAGTGGTGCCGGCATATGGAATTTTGCCGCCGGGTTTCCCCGGTTTTAATGAAAACCTAGAAGGGCTTCGTCATGATCCTGTTTTAGCAAAGAAATTGCTATCAGAATCAAAATATGCTGATTCGGTAAATCGGCCGCGAATTGTAATAACAATACCTGGCACGGGAGGGACACCTGGCCTAGATCTTGAAGTGATAATTAATATGTGGCTGGAAACGTTAGGGGTTGAAGTTGAAATACAGCAAGTGGAATGGGCTACATACCTTAAAGATTTGGATGAAGAGAAATTCCAGGCGTTTGGAGGATTAGGATGGGAGGCTGATTATCCTGACCCGCAGGACTTTTTGGATATATTGTTTCATTCTGATAGCGAAAATAATCATGGTTTGTACTCTAATCAAGAAGCAGATTTATTGCTAGAAGATGCTCGGATTGAGACTGATTCGGTTAAGCGAATAGATCTTTATCAAAATGCCGAAGAAATTATTGTTAATGACGCTGCATGGGTTCCTCTATGGTTTGCTGGCGAGCGACACGTTTTAATAAAACCTTATGTGAAAGGGTACGAGCTCACTCCGATGACAATGTCTAAAATGCGATACGTCTATATAGAAGATTGAAATTAATGAACTAGTGTAAGCCAACTTGCTACCAACGATATGATGTCGTTTATCCTATACTGACAGCATGAATAGGACCAAGGACGCATGTGGGTATATATAACTAGAAGATTGCTATGGTTGCCAGTACTGTTATTGATGGTGTCAGCTGTTACTTTTGTGCTTGGCACTTATGGTCCAGGCGACCCTGTTAGAGTGATGCTTGGTACCAAATATGAAGAAGAAACTGCTGACCGCTTGAGGTCTTCTTTAGGACTTGATAGGCCAATTGTAGTCCAATACCTCGACTATGTTTCAGGTGCTATCAGAGGGGATTTTGGAGAAAGCCTTAGGTATCGAGGTAGGTCCGTAGGAAGTCTACTAGCTTCAAAAATGTGGGTTTCTTTCCAGGTCAATATGGCAGCTATGCTTGTAAGTTTGACTATTGGATTACCTTTAGGATTCTGGATAGCACGTCATCAAGGTACTTGGATCGACCCTGCTGTTATTGCTTTTACTTTGGTACTCATGTCGATACCAATAATGGTGAGCATTCCGATTGTTCTTTGGGGATTGTGCCTGAAGTTGAGTTGGGTCCCATGTTCCGGATGGGGAGGGTTTTTCGATTTAAGAATAGTGGTTCCTGCTATCACCATGGGTATTCCCGGAGTTGCTGGATTAGCCCGATTGATGCGAGCCAGTACTTTGGATGTTTTTGGACAAGATTTTGTCAGAACTGCCAGAGCTAAAGGACTACGTGAATCTACTATAGACATCAGACATGTTTTGAGGAATGCCATAATTCCCATAATTACTATTTTGTCCTTCTCTCTGGCAGGTATGCTAACCACCGGTTTTATTACTGAAAGATTACTAGGAATACCAGGTGTGGGAGATTTTGCCATACAGGCTATTTTCAATAGAGATTATCCGGTGATAATGGCATTCACTATGATTTTGTCGGCGGCTTTCGTCATTGCCAATCTTTTAGCTGACATAGCTTATTCCTTAATTGATCCGCGGATAAGACTTTCGTAATGGATACATCTATCGGCGGCAAAGGGCACTTTTCTAGAGCTTTTTCTAGGTTGCTACGAAAGAAACTGGCGATTGCCTGTGTGACTACAATTTCGGTTATCTATTTTTTGGGTATATTTGCACCTTTGCTAGCTCCATATGGTTACAACGAACAAGATTATCAGTCCATAAGAGAAGGTCCGACTTTTCAGCACATAGCGGGGACTGATTTGAAGGGCAGAGATGTTTTTTCACGAGTTCTTTGGGGGATACAAAACACGGTAATAATCACCATGGTCACCATTCTCACTGGTGGTTTGTTGATCGGAGTGTCTTTGGGGTTAATTTCTGGATATTATGGAGGCCGTGTTGACTCAATAATAATGAGGATAGGTGAGCTTTTCGCCTCTTTCCCTGACATATTGCTAGTCATATTATTAGCTGCTACTTTAAGGCCGAGGATTGTTGACTCAGTTCGTTGGCTTGAAGATAACACTTGGTTGGATGGAATAGTAAAATCGGGAGTTGCGGACTACTTGGTGATTTCTTTGGCTTTAGTTTCGTTCAGTTGGGTTGGAATGGCCCGTTTAGTTAGAGGCCAAGTTTTGTCATTAAAAACTTCTCAGTATGTTGAATCAGCTCAAGCAACTGGAGCTACTCCTTTCCGAATTCTATTTGTTCATCTTTTACCAAATGCTATTGGACCTATTGTAGTGACAGTCTCAATGGGTATGGGTACATTGATTGGCACCGAGATTATTTTGAGCTGGCTGGGGTTGGGGATTCAGCCTCCGCGGCCGAGTTTGGGAACTATGCTACTTGAGGCGGGTAGTATAAGTGCCCTTCGGGTAGTACCTTGGATGTTAATCGCACCTGGTATCGTGGCTTGGTCCTTAGTTTTATGTTGGAATTTATTTGGAGATGCCATGAGCGACGTATTAAACCCGAATACCCGGTGAATATTATAGAAATTAAATGAAGTGACATATGAAAGTACATCTTGTTGACGGCACATATGAATTGTTTAGATCTCATTTCGGTCAACCTGAGAGGTTAGCCCCCGACGGAATGCATGTTTCTGCAGTAAGAGGCCTCATAACCACTCTGCTTTCTCTGTTGAAGCAGGCAGATGTGACACATTTGGCTGTGGCCTTTGATAGCTCCATTAAATCTTTTAGGAACGAATTATTGCCGACATATAAAGACGGGTCAGATACTCCTCCCGAACTTGAAATGCAGTTTTTGCTTGCTGAGAGGGCTGTTGACGCCCTCGGCATACTTTCCTGGCCAATGCACGAGTTTGAAGCCGATGATGCCTTGGCTTCGGCTGCCGTGCTTTATTCCGGACAAGATGATGTTGAACAAGTGATAATTTGTTCTCCTGACAAGGATTTATGCCAAGTGGTTGACGGAGATAAAATCGTGTGTCTAGATAGAAAAAATGGCATTGTTTTAAATGAAGCCGGAGTTCTTGATAAGTTTGGTGTAATGCCTGAATCTATACCAGATTATTTAGGTCTAGTAGGTGATACTGCGGACAACATTCCAGGAATACCAAAGTGGGGTGCAAAATCCAGTTCTGTTTTACTACATAGGTATGCTCATATAGAGAAGATACCGAATACTCATGAGTTATGGGACGTCTCAGTAAGGGGTGCTGCATCTTTGAGTTCAAGTTTAGAAAATAGCAGAAGCGATGCTTATCTTTATCGCGAAATTGCCACTGTTAATAAAAAAGTGCAAGTGAATAAAGCTGTTTCTGAATTAGAATGGCGAGGGGCATCAAAAACGCTATTTCCAACCCTTTGCAGAGAATTGGGATTAGGCAATCTTTCTAGCAGGCCTCATCGTTGGCACTAAAAGAAGCTGAAACATCTACCTGGGCGGCCTCGGCAGCCTATGAAATGAGGAAAGCTCCCCCGACAATGCCCATCCCAAAAATGAAAGCGCCTAATATGGGATGAAAATGGATTTCTCCGAATACCATTATGAAAGAAGGGATTCCTAGGCAGGCGAATCCAGCCAATAGAACCCAAGATCCCGAGTGTTTAGAAGTATTGTTCACCCTTAGGTTACTCTCCGTCATTGATTTACCCAAATCCAGCTCTTTTGAGTCTGGCAAGATTTGCAGCAAGGACTTTTATATAGTCAATACGGTGTCTGGTTGTAGCATAGGTGTTTTTTTGTTATTGCTTATTCATGCTTATTCAACTAAAATTCTAAAGTTGAACGGAGCGTGACTGGGAGTGTGTTTGCAGTCCCTTTTGTGGGCGGTTGTTTCGGAGTGATTAATTAGGCACGGAAACAGCTTGACATACATTGGGGTGGTGCATATCATGAACTCGTTCACTCGCCGTTGGTGAGTCTGTGGTTTTTGACTGCTTGCTCCTTCAACAAGAAAGTTTGAACTAAAAATTCGTTCCTTTATAGAAAGAAGGGGGTCAAATGGGAAAGCTATTTAGCCTTCGGGCGTTATCAACAGCCCTGGTTTTCTCAGC